>JAAWHU010000006.1 GCA_022796015.1 Hungatella sp.
TCCGGCAATTTTCCCTGGCTGAACTTGATATCCAGAACCGCACTGATGATCTGTGTGATCTTACCAACGTTTTGCTCTGCCATCTTGTTTCTCCTTTTTTATTCTTCCATATCCTTTGCCGCCGGCTGTCTGCCGGCCGCCTGCGCACAGATGCCCCTGCCTTTATGATATGGCATTGGCACCTGCCACAATCTCCGTAAGCTCCTGAGTAATAGCGCCCTGTCTCGCACGGTTGTACTGCAGGCTCAGAGCCTCAATCATCTCTTCCGCGTTGCTGGTAGCATTGTCCATGGCTGTCATACGGGCGCCGTTCTCACTGGCTACTGCCTCAAGCAGAGCTCCATAGATCAGACTGCTCATATACTTCGGCACAATAGAATCCAGAACCTCTTCCTCGTCCGGCTCATAAGTCATGAGCGCGTGAGCCCTGCTGCTCTCCTCACCGCCGGCTTCTATCTCCATAGGAAGAAGCTTAATCAGCTTGGGAATCTGAGTTACCGTGTTCTTAAATGCGGTATACGCCAGGTAGATCTCTCCGATCTCCCCCCTGGTAAATCCATCGAGAAGTTCCAGAGTAATGTCCGCCGCATCCCGATACAAGGGTTCGTTGATTACCTCAGAGTAGTCCGCCTTAATGGCAAACCCTTTTCTCTGAAGTCCATCCCGTCCCTTTCTTCCGATGGCATACACCATAGTATTCCCTGCCGGAAGTTCCCCGTTAATCAGCTTCACAATATTATTGTTGTAGCCGCCTGCCAGACCTCTGTTGGAAGTGATAGCAACGACTGCCTTCTTCTCTGATGCTCCCGGTCTGAGATACTTATGATCCAGATTCTCTGATTTCTTCAAAATAGAACTGATGGTTTCATACATCAGGTTGAAATAGGGCTTGGATGCTTCCGCCTTGCCTTTGGATTTCTGCAGTTTTACTGTGGATACCAGCTTCATGGCCTTTGTAATCTGCTCAGTGCTTTGGATGCTGTCGCGTCTGCGTTTTATATCTCTCATGGATGCCATGATCTTTCACCTGCTTTCCTTAGCGCTGGGCTTTACACTCTTGTATAGCCTTATTCAACAACTCTTCAATCTCGGCAGTGAGCTCTCTCTTCTCCCGAATCATAGCCGGAAGCTCCGGATATTTGGTATCAACAAACTTAAACAGATCAGCCTCGAACTTCAGCACATCCGAGGTAGGAATATCCATAAGGTGCTTTCTGGTAGCCGCATAGATAATCATAACCTGATACTCTACGGCCATTGGCTTATACTGGGGCTGCTTTAAGACCTCTTTGATCCTTTCGCCCTGTGCCAGCTGCTCCTTGGTGGTGGCGTCTAAGTCAGAACCGAACTGGGCAAAGGAAGCCAGTTCCCGGTACTGGGCCAGCTCTGTACGGATAGGAGCCGCAATCTTCTTCATAGCCTTAATCTGAGCCGCGCCTCCCACTCGGGATACGGACAGACCGGCATTGATAGCCGGACGGAAACCGGAGTTGAACATCTCGGTCTCCAGATAGATCTGGCCATCGGTAATGGAAATTACATTGGTGGGAATATACGCGGACACGTCTCCCGCCTGAGTCTCAATGATAGGAAGAGCTGTCAGAGAACCTCCGCCTAAGTCCTCGGACAGACGGGAAGCTCTCTCCAAAAGCCTGGAGTGAAGGTAGAATACGTCTCCGGGATAAGCCTCACGTCCGGGAGCCCTCTTAAGAAGCAGGGACAAGGTACGGTATGCCGCCGCATGCTTACTTAAGTCGTCATAGATCACGAGAACATCCCCGCCGTTCTCCATCCACTCTTCACCGATAGCACATCCGGCATATGGAGCAATATACTGCAAAGGAGCCAGATCGGACGCCGTGGATACCACGATGGTAGTATAATCCATAGCCCCGAACTCCTCTAACGTCTTAACAATGTTGGCCACTGTAGATGCCTTCTGGCCAATAGCCACATAGATACAGTGAACGCCCTGACCCTTCTGATTGATAATGGTGTCAATGGCAATAGCCGTCTTACCTGTCTGACGGTCGCCGATAATCAGCTCACGCTGTCCCCGTCCAATAGGAATCATGGCGTCAATGGCCTTGATACCTGTCTGAAGGGGTGTATCTACAGATTTCCTCTCGATTACGCCGTGAGCCACACGCTCAACACGGCGGAACTTCTCTGTCTCAATGGGGCCCTTGCCGTCAAGGGGCTGCCCTAAGGCGTTTACTACTCGTCCTGTCATGGCATCGCCTACAGGAACCTCTACCACACGTCCGGTTGTCTTCACCGTATCGCCTTCGCTGATCTTGCTGGTATCACCAAGCAAAACTGCGCCCACGTTGTCCTCTTCCAGATTCAGAACCATGCCGTAGATCTCTCCCGGAAATTCCAGAAGTTCTCCCTGCATGGCGCTTTCAAGACCGTGGATACGGGCGATACCATCGGCTACCTGGATTACTGTGCCCACATTGGACACCTCAAGTTTGGTAGAATACTTTTCAATCTGCTCTTTAATCACAGAACTAATTTCTTCTGGCCTCAAATTCATGAAGGTTCGCACCTCTTTCCTAATATTTGTCTCTAAGCCAGCTGTACCTCAAAAAGCTGTTTTTTAAGCTCATACAGCTGGGTCTTAATGCTGCTGTCAACGACTCTGTCGCCAATGCGGATCACCATGCCGCCGATCAGGGATGGGTCTACGATATAATTCATCTCAAATTCCACATACCGGGTTGTTGCAAGCAACTTCTCTTTCACCTGCTCCTTCTGCTTTGCCGTCAATTCCACGGCAGAAGTCACCTGTGCCCGTCCGATTCTCTTCTCCTCCTTCACCTGCCCGATGAAGTAGTCCAGAATCGAAAGAATCTCATTTTGCCTTCCTTTGTCAACGATCGCCGTCAAAAAGCCCATCATCTCATCAGAAACCTTCCCCTGAAAGACATTGCGGATAATCTGGATCTTCTCCTCCTTTACCACCTGGGGATGATCCAGCAGATGAATCAAATCCTGGTTTTCCCCAAATACCTGGCAGAGGGTCTTGGCCTCCTCAAATATGGAATCCAGTTTATCCTTCTCCCGGGCAGCCTGCATCAGCGCATCACCGTATACTTTTGATACTAGCTTTGCCATGTGCTCTCACCCATTTCCTTCAGAGTCTCATCAATCAATGCATCCTGAATTGTGGTGTCAATGGAAGCCGCCACAACTTTGCCTGCCATAAGAGAAGCGATGGACACAATCTCCTGCTTCATGTCGTCGAGAGCTTTCTTCTTCTCCAGCTCAACCTCCCTGTTGGCCCTCTCGATGATTCTGGCAGCCTCAGCCCTGGCCTCCTCCACGATCTCCGCCTCTCTGGTCTTGGCTTTTCTCCTAGCCTCTTCCAGAATCGCGTCAGCCTCTTTGGAAACATCCTTAAGCTTTCCTTCATACTCAGCTTTCATGGCTGCAGCGCTTTTCTTGTCGTCTGCCGCCTCCGCCAGTTCCCCGGCAATCTTCTGCCTTCTCTTTTCCAGCACGTCACGCACCGGATTGAACAACAGGTAAGACAGCCCAGCGAACAGAATAAAGATGTTGAGCGCCGTAAAGAATGCTTCGGTAAGCAGCTGCGCGTCAAATCCTATTAAACGATCTAAACCCAAGGTTTAAGCCTCCTTCCTGTTCCTATCACAGCTGCGGTTCCCCCGTTCCCCTGGACCCATGCCCAAAAGACAAAAGGTTCCGCCTGCTGGTTCTTATACGTCCCCTTCACCCCGAATCAACCGAAAGGCTTAACGAACATCAGAATGATAGCAACAACAAGGCCGTACAGACCTGTGGTCTCTGCAACTGCCTGTCCAAGAAGCATGGTGGAAGTAATGTCGGATTTTGCTCCCGGATTACGTCCTACAGCAGCAGCGCCCTGGCCGGCAGCAATACCCTGGCCTACACCAGGTCCGATACCTGCGATCATAGCCAAACCGGCGCCAATAGCGGAACATCCATAAATAAAGTCCTGTCCAGAAATATTCATAAAATTTTTCCTCCTAAAAATAAAATATCTTCTTTTCTTGCATATCATATCATGCAGCGGCTGCCCAAGGGCGTCACTCCATTTTATCATTAATATAAACCATGGTCAGCATACAGAATACATATGTCTGGATACACCCTGAAAACAGGTCGCAGTACACATGCAGTGCCGCCGGAATACCGATTTTGGCAAACCATGGCATCATGCCATACCAGAGTCCCATAATAATTACGCCTGAAAGCAGGTTTGCAAACAAACGCAGGGAAATCGATATAGGATTGGCAACTTCACCGATAACATTGATCGGGAACAAAATAGGAATCGGTTGAAACAGGCTGGTAAAATGCCCGAATCCCCGGTTTTTCAGTCCCTGATAATTTACAATGAAGAATGTGAACATACCCAGTAAAAAGGTAACACCATAATCTGCTGTCGGAGCTCTTAAGCCGAATAATCCGCTCAAGTTGCAGAACAGAATGAACAAAAAAATGGTTCCGATGTAATTGACAAATTTTCTGGCGTTGCCGCCCAAAATCCCCTGAGCCATGTTCTCAAGAGCTTCCATGCCCATCTCCAGCATGCATTGAAATGCGCCCGGAATGTCATTATCCCCGGCAGCCTTCAGCTTCCTGTTGGCAATAAAGCCTATGAGAAGCAGCGCAGCCGTAATGATCCATGCCCCCACAGTGGTGTCTGTAATCCACAATTCCTGACCAAATGCTTCAAATTTTAATACGCCATGAATCATAAAATCAGGTTCCTGGACCACCATCGGAAGTTTCATCATTCCCATACACCTTCCTCCTTTCCTTCGTGATACCCTCTTCCGGTCTTTGTTCCTATTCCCGGAAAAAAGTCCTGTGAACAACCGGCTGAAGCAGTGCACCGGCTTTGAGGCCAAGAGCCCCGATGATCATTGCCACCGCATCAATCTGCGGACGGCTTCCCAGGACAAACAGTACGATGACAAATACCACTCTGCGGATCGCAGACTGTATCACCGTAGTCTTATTGGCGTACACCTCATCCTGGCTGTCAGCGGCCTTCTGAGTAACACCGGCCATATGAACCAGCATCACCACATCTGCCGCGAAACCAAGAAAAAGTCCCAGAAGCACAGGCCCCAAAGCAAAGCCTATCTGTTCCAGACCATTATGAAATATCGCCGCAAAAACTCCCAGAATAAGCACATAGGCAAACATCCCTATGGACATCTCCAGAACAAGGTGTTTTAAATGGCTGCTCATATCATACCTCCCTGTCCTTTTCGATATCCGTCTCTTCCCTGCAGGTGCGAATCCTGCCTGGCGTCTTGGGCTTGGTCACCGAATTTTCCTGATCCTCAAGCACATCCCGGATCATCAGCTCCCGCTCCCTGTTCCTCTCCTTCTCCTCCCGGTCGATCAGACGCTTTGCCATCATATACGCGCCCCGCCCGCCGCCAAGAGTACCCAAAATCAGGAGAAACACCAGAGTCTTCGTTCCATACCTGGAATCCATGTAATTACCTACAAAAACACAAAATAGGATTGGTGTCAGTACACACAACCCCAGCTGGGTTACCATAGCCAGACTCTGGAACACGGATTTCTTGTATCCCAATCTCTCACCCCATTTCCTGTTTTTGCACATGTGCTACTATTATAACCAATCTTATCTGATTTGTCCATGATTTAGAACAGATTCCTTGCTATTATATTGTTATAACAGGTAATTGCGAAGCCCAAAGCTTGGCTGAATATTCTGACAATGCCTTACAGGAAAAGGCATTTGCACCATGAAAATGAGACCATAGAACACAGGAGGGATGATACCCGACTGGGTTCTGCTTTCCTGGGCTCATTGGAATGCCTGGTGCAGCAGGCTTTGGATGAAAGGTATTGTCAGAATATTTTCCTGGCTTTGACTTTCGCAATTACCTAATCTTGTTATAAAGCCTTGAGGCAGGCCAACAGTCCATCGGTTATGGTGGACAGGGGAAGGGAGGGCTTGGCCCGCTCCTGGGCCGCTGCCTGGCCGCATTCATAGGGAACATGAATGAATCCGCCCCTCATCTTGGGATACTGTTTTTCAATGATCTCAAGAACATGGTACATGAGGCAGTTGCACACATAAGCGCCTGCGGAGAAAGACACCTTCGCCGGAATCCCGGCGCCTTTACAAGCAGCTACCATCTCCCTCACGGGAAGCCTTGCAAACCGTCCATCCGGGCCGCCCTCTATCACCGGCGCCCCGTGGTAGGGCACTCCGTCATTGTCCGGGGAATGGGCATCCTTTAGGTTAATGGCGATCTGCTCCACCTCAAGGCCCATGCGGCCTCCTGCCTGTCCCACGCAGATGACGCAATCCGGCTTGTTCTGCTCCATAAGTTCCTTTATAATCCCGCCGCAGCGGTCATAGGATACAGGCATCTCCTGTTTTACAAGGGTCACACTCTCCCCCTTTGATGTCTGAAATTCTTCCGGGAGTCCTCTGACAGCCTCCCAGGATGGATTGACGGATTCACCGCCGAATGGGGCGAATCCGGTGATTAAGATTTTCATTTGGTGGTCCTCCTCTCTCGTTATACGCATTTCCTCTCCGCACTTTCATTTCCATCACAAACCTGCTTCCGATGCAAAATGTGTCCCGATCTTTGCAATCAATGCCAGCACATCCTCCTTCATCCCCTGGGGAAATGCGCTGAGAACAGGGGCAGTCTCAAAACTTAGGACCTTGTCAAACCTGATAGCTCTCAATCCTCTTACAAATCCCTCCCAGTCCGTGGAAGGCTGGTTCTCCCGGGTCTTGGTAAAGGTAAAGGGAATCTGATGAAGGTCTCCCACCCCATCATTGTCATGAATATGGAACACCTTGAGCCTGTGGCCCAGCCTTGTCATAAACTCCTCAAAATCCAGTCGGGCAAGGTTGGCGTGGCCTGTGTCAAAGCAGAACCCCAGGACCTCCGCCCCATATCTGTCATTGATCCGGTCAATGCGCTCTGCCGCCTTCTCTGCATTACAGCAGGGCCCCTCCACAATATGCTTTCCCATGCTGCTGTAAAGGTTCTCAATACAGATGGTAATGCCCATCTCCTTTGCCATAGGGGCTATGGAATGAAGAAATCTTTCTGTCTCTCCCCACTCCGCCTCCTCTGAACCCAGATTCTTAGCCAGCTTAAATCCGTGAATCACGATGTAGGAGCATTCAAAAAAGGCACAGAGCCCCATGGCCTTCGGCGCCATTACATTCCACAGATAGTCATTGAGCTCCTTCCTGCCTCCCGGGATATAGATGGGATAGGGCATATGCATCTGGTGAATACTGATGCCCGCTGCCGCAGCCTCCCTTTTATGGGGTGTAAAATAATCCTCCAGTTCTCTTCTGGTCTTATCAAAAAAACGGTTCCGCTCCATGCGGTAGAGCGCCTTGTTCGTCAGATAATAATTCAGACTGAAATCCACACAGGAAAAACCCGCCCCTTTAAGCATTCCAAATCCCTCGGCCGGGTTGTCATCCTCCACCACATTCTTTGTCTGTACGCCTATCTTAAGCATCTCTATACTCCCTTCAGCCTGTCAAAATAAAACGTTGGCATATACTCGTCATTGAAAAACTCAATCTGGTGGATTCCCATATCCCGAAGCTGCTTCTCGATCTCACGGTAATAAATATTACAGATAAAGATTCCGCAGTTCTTTGGAATGTTTTGGAGGGCCTTTGGCGGCTTTACCTCAAGGCCGCAGAAGGTTGTCCCCCATATTTTCTCATTGTTGTCGCAGGTAAAGAGAGGGGGATACTTTTCCCCGTAGCATTTCATATAGTTCCGGCACATGTTCCCGGCGCCGAAGAGGACGATGGAATCGTATTTTTTTAAGAGAGCTTCCATCTCGATCTGCCACTTAAAGTACTCTGCCGCCGACTTTGCCAGGGCCATGAGCTGGGGTCTTAAAAGGGGTGAAAATACGGCCGCCGTATCGCATATATTCAAAACCATCTGCCCGTCAAACCCGGCCTGGCGCAGACCGCGGATAAGACTGAGCCAGTCGGTTCTTGGCTGGCCATAGCAGACAGAGGTAAAGGGAAGCATGTAACCCTCATGATACCCGTCGCAGTCCCCGAGGATCACCGCCTTTATGCGCCGTCCCAGGGTGACAGCAAACTCATACATGCTCTGGCCGCAGAGGCTGCACGCCGCAACATTCATACAGAAGCCGAACCGTTCTTCCCCGGCCGCCTCGTTGAGCTCGTCAACCCACCGGAGGGCCATAGCCTCATGGGAGCATGCCCCTCTCACTACCTGTCCGTTCCGTAACTCAAACTGGTTCTCTAAAAGGATCATCACTCCGTTGTCTTTAGCCAGCTTTGCAAGACCTAAATAATACTCCCGGTTCAGCTGCCACTGGGCCTCGTTTCCCCTGACATACGTGAGAGGGCGGATCACCAGGTAAGCGCAGCCCAGGCTGCCGCAGTATCTTATGGCTTCCTCATGGAGGCGTTTCAGTACCGGGATCATATCGTCCCGCTTGGTGTCTCTGGGCAGATAAGGCCCTATCATAATGGGTATATTAAGGTTCGCATTTTCGCATTCTGCCAACATTTTACCGAAAAAGCCTCTCATCTTCTCAGGATGCTCTGACATAGGCGGAAGCTCTTTGATACCCCTATCCGGTGCTTTCTCCTTGTCTGGCTGTCCGTCTCCTGTCTTCTCTTTCCGGCGCTCTTCCCCGAAATGCTCCAGCTCGTGGCCGGAGCAGCACATATCCAATTCCAGGGAAATATGCTCAAAGCCTGCGCCTGCTATATCCATGACTCCCTGACCCGGCCGGAAGGGGTTCACGATGCCGGAGGGAGAACAGATTATGTTCATGTGGTCACCTGCCTTTCTTTTTTGTTGTGCTTATTCTTTCTTTTCATATTATAGAAGGTTTGGGGGGAAATGGCAATAGAGCAGCTGGTCAGAACTGTTTTCCTTTAATAACAAAATCTGCTATACTGTCCATTCTCCTGCACATCATTGACTGTGCACTTTTTGGTCCAGTATAACAGATTCGCCGGGGGTATCAATATTCCTCCTTGGGGGAAAGAACTAGCTGTTTCCCCTAATCCTCTCTTTTATCATCGTAGAGCTTGTAGTCTCCGTGTAGGGAAAGAACACCAGCTCCGCCCCATGCTCCCGAAGAAATTCCTGTTTTCTCAGCCAGGACGGGTCATTCACATAGTCACTTCCTGAAAACTGCACGTCAAACTGAAACTTTAAATAGGCGTCCTTTGTATCACAGAACTCCAAAGGGATTCCCACGGCCTCATCAACATACCTGCACCCCTCCACCACGGCAAGCCGCTCTTCAAAAGGAATAAAGGTATGGCCCCCCTTATTCTTCTTCACTCCCTCGTCAGTCACCACGCCTACAATCAAATAATCACATTGCTCCTTGGCGCGCCTAAGGAGGTTCAGATGTCCGATATGAAAGAGATCAAATACTCCTGCCACATATCCTGTATGATATTTCTTTTGAGGCCCGTGGTCGGATTTGACAGGTATGGCTGCGGGTCTCTGCCTTCTGGGATACTCCATGTTCGTATCATAGACGCCCACATTCAGGGCTCCCCATTCCTTAACCTGCTTTAACACCTCCACGTAATTTTTGATACAGATAATCACCTTATATGCGCCGGGGTCCAAATCCATTAAAACAGAAGGAGGCATAAGGGTAATCCCCTCCATCTCAGTCCCCCACTTCTCTTTATTGTTGTCAAGAATGCCTGCAACCTCATAGTCTTCCTTATACAATGCAAGAAATTTTCTGGCAAAATTCCCGGAGCCGAACAAATACAACTCTTTGTTGTCAGCATTTTTAAATATGTCTACAAACAGCCGTTGAAATTCATCCGCTGAATAATTCATGCGCTGACGGTTGGAATGGGTGATCTCATTATTCCTTCTGTGCATCCTGTGGTATTCTGACAACACATCATCATTTCTCAGCCTGGTTAAAAAATGACAGATATGAGCATAGTAAATCTCCCTGCACCGTTCCAGCTGATAGCGCTCCAACAGCTGTTTTCTCGGCAGGAGGTTCTCTATCCTCCCATCCCCATAGTATAAAAGATCTATGTTTCTCTGCAGTATGGCTTTTGCCGGAAGGTCTTCCACATATAACTCCTGGTCGAAAAATACATACTCCCCATTTACCAAAAAGCCGTTGAGCAGCACCAGGTCAATATACCCGCGGCGCAGTACCGGCCCCAAATGCTCCTTGTCCTCTTGTGTTCCAAAGGCAATTTTTTTCCACTTATCTCTGTCTATCCTCTTTTGTTTTTTCTCATCCTTCTCCTCGTCCCACCATGGATCAAAATGCTCCCAGTTTACCTGGTCAAAGGATGTGTGTTCCGACGAACCAAGGATCAAATCCCACAGTTTATCGAACTTTTGCAGAAACTTATCCGTGCTCTCCCACATCAGTCCACGGAAATATGTCACAAGGGAGATTCCCTGTATATATGGCATTTGGAAGGTATCATCCACCAGTTCACCCGGTATCATATTGATGCCGCGGCTTTCCAGATCACGACTGCTCTCCTTAAGGCTTTTCAGTTTTTTTCTGCCCTCCTCATAGAGAGGCTTCTTGATTACCACACCTTTCCGGCTTAGAATCGTGCAGAGAGCATGTTCTCTGCCCCGGTCCATAGAAACCGTCACCTGGTCTGCGTCTGAACATCCTCCATCCATTGGACACTCAATCACAAATCCATTGGCCATATTGTGGAACAGCCCGCTTTCTATGAGGGATGTATACAGATTTTCTTCCTCCAAAAAGACGGTATCCGGGCTGTTGTACTGGGGAAAAATACGGATTCCTAATTCCTCGTCAGGCACATAGTCTTCTGCAAACAGAACCTGAGGACAGCCCACTTCCGGGAAAACCGAATAAAATTTCCGGCAGAAAAATCCGGCCCTGCTAAGAATATCCTCCATCTCCCCCTTGGAGAACAGCCGGCCTTCCAGATTTTTTTTTCCCATGGCTCCGGCCCTTTTATAATTTTCTATTCCATCAAAATTGCGTCCGGTAAAAGGATCTCTGTCCCCGCAAAAATAGCGGACAGCCATTCTGTTATCCGTCACAAGAAATAATGTTCCCTTTTCCTCAAGAAGCGCCTTTGCCTGCCTGATCAGCTCCCCTAACTCATCCTTTGACTTGGACAGTTCCACTGCCGTTGACATCACGATATAAAAATACTTACCAGAACACAGAACCGTACTTTCCCTGTCCGCACATTCCACATGCAGGCCGCATTCTGTAAGAACCTCTGCCAGAGACTCATCCAGTTTTCTGTTGCCTGTAATGTACAAAGCCCTGGTTCCCTTCTTAAAGCCATACCATTTCAGCAGTCCTTTTGGCAGTTCTCTTATCAGCTCTTCTTCCGTCATCCCTTTATACTCCTTAATACTTTTATGGTGCGCTCCAGCCCTGCCATGTTCTTTCCTATAAAAGTTCCGCTGCCGGGCGCATGAAGGTTTCCTATTTAAGCCAGTTGGCCTTTTCCATCTTCAAGTATGCCTTGAACAGCTCCAAATCATCTTTGGTGGTAATCTTAATATTTTTATCGGAACCATTGGCAAAATACAGCCTCTCCCCCAGCTCCACCATCATGGTATTGGCATAGGAGGAGCCGTAGATGCCGATTTCCTTTTCAAACGCCTGGCGGTAGGCCCTGTCAATAAGCCCATACCGGTAAGCCTGGGGTGTGGCAACCCGTCTTAGGGCGTCTCTGGGAATATACTTCACCGTAGATATGTCGTCGTCCGCCACAAAGATCTGTTCATTGTAAGGCAGGGCTGTCACTGCATTGCCGTACTTTTCACATTTGATAATCACATCCGACAGCACGGTATCATCCACTAGAGGACGGATGCCATCGTGGATAATCACAATGTCATCCTCACTGCATGTCCCCTCCAGCTGATACACCCCGTTCCGAATGGATTCCTGAGCCGACTCCCCGCCGGAGATCACCCATTGAAGCTTATGTATTCCAAACTGCTTCCCATAGGCCCTGACCACGTCATGCCAGCCATCGATGCATACCAGGCCGATGGCATCGATTTTCGGGTGCCGCTGGAAGCCCTCCAGCGTATAGATCAGAATAGGCTTGTCATATACATGGATAAACTGCTTGGGTATGTCCTGGCCTAAGCGGTGACCGGAACCGCCGGCGATTATGATTGCTGTGTTCATTGGTAATTCCTCCAGTGTAATTCTACTGTAAATAGTAGAAGTAATGAGCCAACTCATAAAAATTTAATGTATGAGTAAAGTTTAATTCCTCCAGCTTCTGCCTCATCTGCTTATAAAATTCAGAATCTTCAGCTGCACCTATTACAACAACTGCGTTATGTCTATATTCTGTCAGATCATCAATACAGCATACAGGTATGATACCGATATGCCCATCCGCCTTCTTATCCGAAATAGCAAAATACCGCACTTTATCCGTCACGCCCTGATAAGTTATAATACGAAGCGCTTTCTGTCCGCAATTTCCCGCCCCATATATAATGATATGCTCTGCCTCCTGCAGCTGACGCAGTGCTTTTTCCTTACGCTCAATGAATTCATTACAAAACAGTTCCGGTTCTTCATACAGCTGTTTTAGCCAGCTGTGCGCCGCTTCATTCTGAATCGTTAATTCTCTGTATTTTTCAAAGTCTCTGATGATTTCCCCGCAATATTCCCTTTTCAATTCATCTGAAATCCTCATAAAGGTACCTTTGTGGCGGAGCATGCGGAAATAATGACAGATATCTAATTCATTCCTCATCTGCTTTCGTTCCAGTATTTCTTCCACAAAATCATATTCTTCTTTCATGGCCATAGCTTTACTTTTACTTTTTATGGAAGAAGCCGGATTGTCTTGTCTGTACAGATAAAACGCTTCACTGAGCCACATGGCCCTTTCACCTAGTGACATGGTCTGCATCCAAAATCCGTTATCCTGATAGGAAGCTCCCGGTGTCTCATTGCACCGTATCTGATTATGAGTCAGAAACTCTTTTTTATAAATACCAGTCCATATATTCATAAAAAAATTGTAAAAGATTCTTCTGGAAGAACCATCCAATACCCGGTCATAATAAGCATCCAGATAGTTCCTATGGTGGGTGTAGAAATATTTCAAGGTATCCCACCAAAAGATGCAGTCTGATTTTACAAAATCTAAGTCATATTCTCTGGCAGCATTATAAAGTTTCTCATACATATCAGGAAGAATACGATCATCACTTTCTACAATTCCGATATATTCCCCTACGGCCCTGTCCATCCCTACATTCACAGACTGCCCATATCCATGATTCTCACGATGAATCACATGTACTCTCGGATCCCTTGATGCGTAATCGTCTAAAATCCCAGGGCTTCTGTCTGTAGAGCCGTCGTCAACACAGATCACCTCAAGATCAGTTAAAGTCTGAGCCAATATACTGTCTATACACTCCCTAAGATATTGTTCTATATTGTATACCGGTACTATTACAGAGACCTTTGGCATGCTGCTCCTCCTTTAGGGCGTTCCATTTATTATTTCCATAATTTTTTCGGCCGTTCTTTCGGATGCGCGGCCATCATCGCAGGAACCGTATTTTTCTAGAAAGGCATTGAGGTCATGAATATATTTTTCGTTGTCAAAGTTTTTTATTATGGTAATTAATTCCTCTTTGCTGTGTGCTCTTGGATATGGCCACTGTGAAACAGGGCAGTAAAAGCCTCTGTCATCTCTATAGTCCTCTTCATCATTCTGGTATAAAAATACCGGTTTCCTTTGAAGGGAAAAGTCCCACATCAAGGATGAATAGTCGGTAATTACCACATCCGCTGCTACAAGAAGTTCCTGGATATCAGGGTAATAGGTAACATCAATTCCTCCTTCATAGTAACCTTGACATTTCCCCATAGCATACAAATGATGATGGAACCGGTACATCAGCACATATTCACTTCCAAATCCAGTATTTAAAGCCTTTAAAATATCAGGCATATCCAGATCATAATAATCAAATGATTTCTCCCCATCCGAACGAAATGTAGGCGCATATAGTACAATTTTTCTGCATGAAGAAATGCCGAATTTTTTATACACAGAATCCTTAATTGTGTTATTCATAAAAAACACATCATTACGCGGAGCGCCGCACTCATAAATCTCTCCTTCATAAAAAAAGGACTCTCGGTATACCTGAGAATAAAAAGTACTCCCCGTTAAAAACAAATCATATTTTGAATTAACTTCTTTTATCTCATCCCTTCTTTTTTTATTTGAAGATAAAGAGGCCTGTACTTTTTTAAATGGTCCAAAACCATGCCAGGTATTGATGTAATACTGATCATTTCTCTTCTCTCCAAACAGCTGATTTGTATTGTTCGTTATACATATCTTTGAAGTATAAAGTTCCTTGTAATATTCCTCCGTATATAATGTTACTTTTTTTATCTGATCAGGTACGTCCAATCCATATGTATCTTTTACAGCCCACACTATTTTAACAGGATAACGGTCCTGCAGTAATTTCTCACTAATATATTTACAATTACACCGATACCCCATTCCCTCATAACATGAAATAAATATTTTATTCTGTTCTAAAGGAAAATTCTTCATTTCATCAAAAATCTTCTGTTCCATCTTTTCTATAAACTTTTTTGTAACACAATATAGCCCCTTCACAATATGATCTTGCAGAAGACTGATAACTTCCCCGGAATGAACACTGCCGATGGCAACTAGTACTGTATATTCTTCTAGGCTCTCTTCCAATTCCGTTATTTCTTTTACAGGAATCCCATCAATTATATGGGGATTTGCTTTTTTATCTGACACTAAAAAGGATGTAATATACTGATTTAATCCCTTTCTTTTTAAAAATGTATATAATTTATTTCCATATGCTCCAGCGCCATATATAATGATTTTCTTATTCCTTAATTTTTCTATATTATCTATATCTAAAACTTCATATTTTCCCTCAGATAATATCCCAGCATTCATTCTATCCTCCATCCCAGTCTTGGCCCATCTCATAGGTTATGTAATTGTCTCCTAGGAAGACAAAATTTTATTCATAATCCATTTCACTACACGTTCCGACGCATGTCCATCATCGCAGGAACCGTATTTTTCCAGAAACGATTCCAATTTCTGAATGTAACATTTATGATCAAAATTTTCTATCACTTCCAACAGCTCCTTCTGGGAATGGGCTTGGGGATATGGCCACTCTGAAACAGGGGCGTAAAATCCTCTGTCATTTTCATACTCTTCCTTATCTAATTGATAAAGAAATACAGGCTTTCTTTGGAGTGAAAAATCCCACATCAGAGAAGAATAATCGGTTATAACAATATCAGCCGCTACTAAAAGTTCTTGGATATCGGGATAATAGGTAGCATCAATACCATTATTATAATAATCCCGGCATTTTTTCATACTATACAAAAAATGATGGAATCGATACATCAACACATATTCGCTGTTAAATCTTGTATTTAACGCTTTTAAAATTGCAGATATATCAAGGTCATATTTATCAAAAGAATTTTCTGTATCTGTACGGAATGTGGGCGCATAAAGTACAATTTTTTTATCAAAAGAAATTCCAAATTTTTTATACACGGCATTCTTTATGTTATTTTCTCCAAAAAACACATCATTACGAGGTGCTCCAGATTCATAGATTTCTCCTTTATAGAAAAAGGAATCCCTATATATCTGGGAATAGAAAATACTTCCCGTTATAAATAGATCCACTTTTTCGTTCATCTCTCTGATTTTATCCAGTTTTTCTCTATCATCATAGACCGCACCTTGTGCCTTTTTAAAAGGTCCATATCCATGCCAAGTATTGATATAATACTGCCCCTCCCGCTTTTCTCCAAAAAAGCCAGTTCCACAATTAGTAATGCATATCTTAGATGTATAAAATTCTCTATAATATTCATTCGTAAATAATATTACCGTTTTTATTTCCTTCGGAATATCCTCTTCATTTCCGGCAGATACTGCCCATACAATCTCAACAGGATAATCTTCATGTATCAATGTTTCAGCAATATACTTACAATTACATCGGTATCCCATTCCTTCATAACAGGAAATAAATATTTTGTTTTGCTGCAATGGAAGCTTTCTCATTTCCTCGGCTATTTCATCCAAAACCTTCTGCATGAATTCTTTTGTTACATAGTACACTCCTTTTACTTTATATTCTTTTAATAACGTAAAAACTTCTTCTATATGGGCAATCCCTATAGCAACTACAATGTTACATTCTGGAAGTTCTTCTCTTAATTCCTCCAAAGTTTTAACCGGAAGTCCATCTATGGAATCCGGATTACCCTCTTTGCACGAAACTACAAATGATGGGATCATCCTTTCTAATCTCTTTAATTTTAAAAACGAATATACCTGATTTCCATAAATTCCAGCTCCATAGATTACACATTTTGTATTCACAATTCCAGCAATATCACATATATCTTTTATTCTATACTTATTTACAGACATCATCTATTCCTTTTTACTGTTTCCCCTTCTTTATTTTTTAAGTATTCAATAGTTGTTGCCGGCAAAAAATCCAAAACTGATTTCCAGTCCCTATTCTTCAAATACTGACGCACCTTTGATGCGCTAACATATTCTCTTTCTTTTATTTTTAATCTGGGAATCTCAATAAATTCTATGTCATACTTTGGGAGAATCTTTTTCATTGTTTCATTATATTGTCTGGTTACCATATCCGTTGGTTCTTCTCCGACAAACCGGCAGGATATATGCATACAATCTGCTATTACTTCACAAAATATCCTTAAATCGTAATCCATAGAATCAATCTTATCAATGTTCTTTTCCTTCTCAAAATACTGTGCAAACGTACTTTTTGATATATTATATTTGCCTGAAGGAATAACCTTGACATTGTCAATATCGCTTGTTCCCATTTTTACCATTTCCATACGATCATGGAAGGAAAATGCTGATGCATCCTCTTCCACCACAAAAATTATAAGAGTATCCACTTTTTCTGCTGCATACTCTATCAAATATCTATGTCCTTTGGTAAATGGATTACAATTCATTACAATCGCACCAATCACTCCCGTCAGATTGTTTAAACCATGCTGCATAGCAAATTCCTTATAATACATAACAATATCCCAGGAGATAAAATAATTCTGAAGAGGTTTTTTATCTTCTCTTTTATATTCTTTTTCTTCGGATAAAAGATGAACATGGATTACCTCATAAATTCTTTTTGCAAATTCCTTCTCCGCTCTATAATTTACATGTCTAAACGTATCTAATATACAATTCAGCGGATTATGTATTTTTTCAAATATATCTGAAAAATCGCCTAAATAGCAAGTATTCTCGTATTGTTTCATCAAGGATATCAAATTCTTATTTTGTGAAGCAATAATCACTATGTCATTATCATTAATGCATTCTGTTACTAAATACTGAAATTCATAGTCTATCCCTAAGGATCCAAAATTAACGACCTCAAACGAATGCCCATTCTGACTCAGAAACTTCTGTAAATAATATCCCATGGTCTGCTCATCTGTTACATAAGCGCCAAATATAGTGCAGGGGCCAACTAAATATACTTTTCTCTCAGCCTCTTTAGCTTTATTAGCTACAACTCTCTTTCCATTGTCAAATGTTATATAATGTGATAATCCATTATTTTCACAATATTTGCATCCATTTCTTTCTGATGTCTTTATATTCAAAAAATCTTTCACAAATTTTTTAGAAATACCCGGTTCATAGGCCTCTCCCCAATAATCTTTTTCTTCCGCTTCATTCATCTCTTGAAGCTGTACCAATGGAGAGACTATGCGTTTCTTGAAAAACATTTCCCTTTCATAACTAGTGTGTAATGTTTTAAAGGCTCTATTATCATCAGGAAGATCAAATAGAAATACCTGTCCTTTAAAATATTCCATAAATTTATTCGATAGGCTTTGATAATATGAAAATTGATCAAAATATAATCGTTTAATATAATCTCGAAATCCATCCCGTACATATTCTGGATTTTTACTATTTGATTTAATAATCCCAATAAAATGTCCTGCAGAATTTATGAGTGGAAGTTCATGAATTGTTGGATGCCCTAAAAAAAATGTTTGTACATTACTCAGGTCCTTCTCTGATATCTGTGTAAAATTTGTATTCAAAATTTTCTTTTCTTTTTTCTCTAAATATCTAAATACATCTCCTACTGAAACTACCGCTTTCAAAAAATTTCCTTCTACAAAATATAAAACTTCATCGCAATTATATAAAAAATATCTTATAATCCAATGATCATCCTGTGGAATATCTTTCGTTTCAAAAATAGCGGCTATGTCTTTACGATAAATAATCTCCATCGACTTATATCCTTAATATTTAATTTGCGAATTTTTCATAATTTATTCCAAATAGTTCTCCCACCAATATTGAGTATAATACTTTGTTTTTAGCATTTCTTCTTCGAGATTTAATTTATACATATCATGCAAATTACTACTTTCTTCGGCCCGGATTCCTGTCTCTGCATATAATATTTCTTCCATCTCCTGTCTATAATACTTTTTATCTAAAGACATATAGTAAATTTTATTTTTCAAATAGTAATTCACTATATATTTATCTTCTATTCCCATTGCTTGTAATTGGGCATTTATGTCTCCTCTATAATTTTGACTTGTATTTATTACAATAAACGGGGTCTTTATTTCTAATAATTCAACCGGCTTTTTAATTTCTATATTATTGTATTGCAATCCAATTTTATTTAAATCATTATCCGTAAAAAACAAAATGTCATATCCCCATTTTAATAACAAATCGCATAAATTTCGACTCACATTAGAAAATCCAAAAAGCACAATGGAATACTCTTTTTCAATCTGATTAACAAAATGTGTCCAGTCACGCCTTTCTGTAATTCTCTCTGCTTTTTTATACCATTCTATATATTCCTCTTCTGGCATTATTTCTTTAGCATACATCCACCATTTATCTGCATACATAACTCTCAAGTTATTCCATGGTTTAATATTTGATCCGGCAAAATGGATGATGGCTGGTTTTTCTTTAGCCAGTTTAATTTCTTCATCTGAATAAACAGGAACTTTGAAATCATTTAAATAGGTATTTGTAAAATATCTATTTAATATACAAAATCTTAATGGCAAAAATTGTATTTTCCCATAACAACACATATTTATTATATCTTGATCTTGCTCAGGATAATTTTTACTTAAATGATTGGAAAAATTTTCTACCAAATTATCTTCTCTCATTTTTTTCAAATTCAGAGTAAGATCTCCGGCAAAAATATAATTATCATAGGAAGGTAATCCAAATTTTTCTTTTTTCAGAATGCTATTTTCTGTATTTTGCCATTCTTCCCCTGCTTTTATGCCAGCCAAATAATTATCTTCCAAATCAATATCATACATTTCCGAAAGATCATCTTCAACCAGTATATCCCCATCGTGATACATACATTTACATTCAGATAAAACCTCTGGCAAAATCAATCTATAATAAGTACTGTTTGAAGTATGTGCCAACATCAAATTTTGTTTATCAAACATTGCAGAATCAATATAAATAAATTTGTATTGAAAATCCTCTATACTCTTTATTTTTTCAAAATATGTACTTATATTCTTATTAAAATCTGCAGAAACAATCAAATAAAAAAAATATTTTGTATTTTTATTCTTTGTTCTTATCATTGACAATATTGCAACGCATGTTTGAACTGCAAAATTTTCATCTAATGTAAAGGCTACCGGTATAATTTTTTCCTGAACGCACATTTGGTATTAATCTCTTTTCTATATATTCTATTTTCATAAATTAATTTTAACTATCCAACAATACCCATATTAATTATATCCTGAAGACGAATAGTTCCTATGACTTTATTGTCTGCAACTACAGGCATACATGATATATTTTTATCTTTCATAACTCTCAGCGCATCCACTGCCAACTTTCCAGTATTGATGGTTATGGGTTCTTTTGACATTATAGTTTCAACATGCATACTATATATATCAGCGCCTTTTTCAAGCTGTCTCCGTAAATCTCCCTCTGTAATTACACCAAGCAACTTTTCATTATCATCCACAATGGAAACAATACCTAATCCCTTTTTACTTAATTCTACAATAGCATCCTTTAATGTAGTATTTACATTGACCATCGCGTTTCTTTCTTCTTTTGCCATTAAATCATCTATTTTAATAAGTATTTTTTTCCCAAGAGCACCTGCTGGATGAAATTTACCAAAATCCACATCTCTAAATCCATATATCTCACTTGCAACAACGGCCAGCGCATCTCCATAACAAAGAGCGACTGTAGTACTAGATGTAGGAGCTAACCCCAAATGGCAAGCTTCATTAAATTCCGGAAGAACCTGAACGATATCTGCATTACGAGCTAACGTTGAATTTGAATTACCTGTAATGCCAACTAATGCTGCTCCTATAAGTTTTATTCCAGGAAGTATTCTAATTATTTCATCGCTCTCACCGCTATGACTTATTGCAATAACAACATCTTCTTTCGATACCATTCCCAGATCGCCATGCATTGCCTCAGCAGGATGAAGGTAAAACGAGGACGTTCCAAGACTTGCAAATGTTGCTGCAATTTTTGCTGCAATATGGCCGGGTTTTCCCATCCCCGTGATAATTACTTTCCCTGAGCATGATACAATTAGGTTCACAATTTCCAAAAAGGTTTCATCCAGCATATCCATTGTTTTTTTCAATGCTTCAATTTCTATGCGAAAGACCTTTTTCCCTTCCTGAAGTGTATTCATATCTTATCTCCGTTCTGCATTATTAATGTACTGCTTTATACACTTTAATCGTTCTTTCCAGCACTCCTTCAAACTCATCTAGTTTAACCATATTAGGACCATCTGACAATGCGTTAGCCGGATCAGGATGTATTTCAAAAAATAATGCATCTGCTCCTGCAGCAACTGCTGCCTTAGCAAGTAATTCTACATACTCTCTGTTACCACCTGAAGTATTTCCGTTTCCTCCTGGCTTTTGAACACTATGGGTTGCATCCATAATAACTGGATATCCAAATTTCTTCATTTCTGCAATTCCTGTCATATCGACCACTAATCTATTATATCCAAAAGAGGTGCCTCTCTCACATAACAATATGTTTTTATTGCCTGATGCTTCTACTTTATCAATTACATTCTTCATATCCCATGGAGCAAGAAATTGAGCTTTTTTAATATTAATTTTCCTTCCGGTTTTCGCTGCTGAAACCAGAAGATCCGTTTGGCGGCATAAAAAAGCTGGAATTTGGATAATATCAGCTACACATGATACCCTTTCTGCTTGCCATGGTTCATGTATATCTGTAGCAATTTTCAATCCATATATCTCTTTTACCTTTTTTAAAATCTCTATGCCCCTATCAATACCAGGTCCCCTATAAGATGTTATACTTGTACGGTTTGCCTTGTCAAAAGATGCTTTAAAATAATAATCTATATTTAATCTTTCCGTAATCTCTTTCATTTTTTGAGCTATTTGCATAACATTTTCTTCTGACTCAATAACACAAGGACCTGCAATCAAAAAAAATTCATCCATTTTTTTCCTCCATTTCCCAAAGTTTTTGCGCTAAGTCATAGTCTTTTTTTTCATCAATATCAACCGCTTCTAATCCAGATACCTCTTGAACATATGGATTAAATCCAATTCTTCTATTATGTATTGTAAATATTTCCTTCTTAAACATAAAAAATCCGCTTGTTTCTACCCATATGGGTTCCATATCTTGTGTACGCGGCACATCATTTAAGTCGTAATTTATGGGGGCTCCATGAAACCACGCAAATGTTTGAATTCGTTCCGCTGAAAATGCAGAGTCATTCTCCCCTGAAAGTATATGAGATAAAGCTATTTCTAAAGAATCAACTTTTATAAAAGGAGATGTTGTGTGTGCCAATACATATATATCAGCGTCTACTTCACTTATGAAACTCCGATATATATCGAATCCTTTAACCAATTCTCCATCGAGTCTCTTTTCTCTCTGCTTAAATATTACACCTTCGGGTATATGCTGTCTTATGCTGCTATCACTACAATACACATAGACCTCATCAATATTTTTCACTTGTATTAATGAATTTAGTATATGCCAGCATAACGGATGTCCGGCAATAGGTAATATGTTTTTATATGGCAGCCGTTGTGAGTTCAATTTAATAGGTACAAATGCTACTGTTTTCATATATCATTCTCCATATCAAAAAAATCCTTCTCTACTGGTAAACCATAATGCAGTTCTCGTTCTGTCAGATCATCCCATAAATAGTTTTCTAGTAATTGCGCCATATGAAGTTCAAAATTTTTATTTTGTTCTGCAGTCATCCCACATTTTAGAGCAAGCTCCATCTTTTGCTCTATCTCATTAACATCATTCACCTCATAGGAACATCCTTTACGAAATAATGTTGTATGGCCTAATTGTACAAGAGGTTTTCCATAAATTAAAGTTTTATAGTCAACTGCAGAAGCTATGCTCACAACCACGTCTGAAATTTGAATCAGCCTATCTATTTCCATGTGCCTGACTTGAATAATTGAGTTACCTTTATAATCTCCATCCAATTTATTTTTGTCTGCCGGATTAGGATGAGGCTTAAAGATAAAATTCCAATTTTTCTTCTTACAAATTTCTGCCACAAAAGAGACTGCCTCTAATGTGGATGAAAAAACAGAGCATACAAACTGCTTCCAATATTCCGATTGGGGATTTATCCCCATACCATAATCATCCATTCCAACAAAAAAAATAGTTTTCTTTCTACTATCTAAAGTGAGTATTTTTCTTTCATCTTCTTCAGTTTCTCTAAATTTTCCAGTATCAATTTTATTAGCTGTTATATAATCTCTTATCCTGTTGATTTCTGTATTCTTTATTTTCGTATGAAAATTTAGTATTCTTTCCGGATTAACAGCATATTCACTTTGTCCCGCAATCCCTCTCCTGTCAAACTGAAAAGTCCCAGGAATCCAACCATGCTCCATAAATCCGTATGGAATATTATTTCTTTTTGCAAATTCGGCTATAATATGACTTGTCCGAGTCCACCCTCCCCATATACAAACTTTTTTCGGCTGTAAAATATCAAAAACATTTTTGAAATACCAATATATTTCCGCTGTTATTCTGTAAGAAAGTTTTCTATCCCTACATACCATTCTGCTCTCTAAATTACAAATCCATTGCTCTTCTTCCTTTTCCAGCATGTTCATAATATTATGATCTTCATAAATGTCAATTTTTCTTTCTCCATCCCATTTACAAATTTCAGGCATATCTATAGTCGGGTATCCCATTATACTTTGCGCATAGGTTTCTTCTACAACCTCTAAACTTGATAGCATCACACACTTTTGGGGCAGTCGATGCAGGGCATATTCCTTAAAAAAATGAATCATGTCTTTTGATAATCTTGATAAAAATACAGGAGCAATAATTAAAATCGGATTTTTATATTCATTATTTTGTTCTATAAATTTTTCTAAGTAAACAATATTTTCTTTAGCTGTTTTATTGGATATTTCAAAAAACCCCTTATAATCAATATAGTGCTTGCCCTTTATAAGTCCTTTGCCTTTTAATATATTTTCTATTTCGCTAAATACTGTTGTCACAATAACAATAAACAGATCGCTCCAGTTTTCTATTGTATTTGGATTTTTTACCTGCAAATCATAAAAAGATCCAGTTCCCCAATTACTGTCAATAAAAAATGAAGGGCGAATATTGGGATAATATTCTAAACACATTTTACTTATATTTCCTGTGCCCCAATATACTAATTTTTGACTCATTTTCTACTCCTTTATTTAAAATTTCTTGAATATATTGAATAAATGTATCTTTCAAATTTTTTTCTTGGAAGTTTTGCATCATGCTAGATACATCTAAAATCAGGAAATAAAAGTGATTATTTATAACATATTATTTTACTTCAACTATACAAAATCTTTTGATATTCAATTCCTCTTTAGCACCAATATTCAAAATATTCTCTCTTAATATCAATCTTTTTCATATAATTCTTCTAATATTTTAATATATGTCTTTATATCATATCCTACCTGCCTTATCTGTTCTGTACAATTTACTCTATCTTCTTCTCCAGCTTTCAATAATAAAATCCTGTTACACCATAATGTTATATCTAAAGGAAGAAAAGATACCCTGTCTGTTATCTTTGTCTCTCTCGTTATTTTATCGCTAAGTAAACACTGCAAACCCGATGACTGGGCCTCAACCGCTACAATTGGCAAGCCTTCAAATCGTGATGGTAAGGCAAACATATCCATTGCTTGAAGCCAACCATTTACATCATCACATATACCTGTAAAATGTACCTTATCTATTAAACCATATCGTTTTACTAAAGAATAAACTTTATTCTCTAAAGGCCCTTTTCCTATCAGCAATAATCTTGCATCTTTATTTTTTTCAACCACCTTTTTAAATACTTCTATTAAAAATTCATGATTCTTCTGATATGAAAAACGTCCAACGTGACCAATAATAAATTTATTACCCCATCCTATCCGTTCTCTATATTCTTTTCTTTTCTGATTGCTGAACATAAAACTTTCAACATCAATAGCATTATTTAATATCTGTATCTTTTCCTTAGGTATTTTGTCCTCGTATAACCAATTAGCAGCCGCGTTGGAACAAGCACAAAAATCAGTTGCAATATCTGGAGTTAAATTTTCTAATAATCTATAATGCTGCTGCTGTTTTTCTTCTCTTTCGCTATCGTCGAACACTCCTGTATTATGTGCATGAACTATAATTTGAGGTATACCTACCTGTTTTGCTAACTTTTCTAACTCAAAGCTTTTCCAATAGCTGGTATGCAAATGGACTGTATCATATCCTCTTGAAAGGACTTCTAAAATTTCCTTTTGAAATTGTTCCAAATCATCCTCGGCCCTATTTTTTACATAGAAAATCCTACATCCTTCTTTTTGTAAGTCACCTTCAAAATCCAACTGTCCGCCAAATGTAACCATATCAAATTGAAACCTTGTTTTATCAATATATTTCCAATTATTTAGAACATATTGTGTTATTCCACCTTTACTATTTGCTAATGAAAAATGTATAATTCGTTTCATCTTTTCTCCACCAATCATATATCCAACTTAATACTACTCACCGGATGCACCTTCCTTTTCTCCTCCGGAGGCAGTTCCATATAATTACCAAATTTAAAACTCAGATAGCTGTCATAATCCCTAATTCCCTGAAACACTTTCCCCTCGAACACAGTATCCACACTATTCTCATACCAATTCCGATAATACCCATACTCGCTGTTAGGTGTAGGAAACATTAGAATCCGCACCATGCGGGACTTTTTTTCATTGGCCTTATGAATCATAATATGATAATAACAAAACACAAATTTTTCCGGTATTTTATTCATTACCTTATATACCTGACGTTTCCAGAAGTTCTTTTCTCCGACCTTCCCGACCTTTGACCATAAAATTTTTCTCACACAAAAGCACTCAAAGTTTTTCAGGCTCCGCAGTATGTAATTATCTGGTACTCCATCCAAAGGAAAGACATCTATAAAAACCCCCTGCATATAGGGCATATGCTCTTGATGCTCTCTTAAAAAAAGGGTATCTTTTCTCCGCAGTTTCCCATACCCCCAGCGATATCCTCTAGTATTCCTGTGATCCTGAAAGATAAACCTGGTCTTATCTAATTCTGTCCTGCAGGCAATGCGGAACTTTTCATATTCAGGACGCAAAAGCGCCACATCTGCATCGTCATCCCATGGAATATAGCCTCCATGCCGAATTGCTCCCAGTAGTGTCCCCGCAATGATATTGTATTTTATATTACACTTCTTACAGATACGGTCTACTTCCACCAACATCTCCAGCTGAATCATCTGCAGTTGCCGCAACATTTCTTCACTAAGCTGTACCATATTCTTCCTCTTTCCCAATAAAAAATCTGATGCACCTGTATGGCAATCCCATACTTTACATCAGATTTTCTCAGCTATCTTCTACAGCAAACACAATCTCTTCACACAATCGCTTCCACAATCACCTTCCCCCCAATTCGTATCTCCCTCACTCCAACTTCTTTCTTTTTGTTAAAATTAAAGCTCAAAAGATACCCTCTTTCCTGATGATAGTAATTAAGATGTTCTGACAGCTGCTTCTCTCCTCATATCCAATCTCCCTTCAGAAATAAACTGGTTTCTGCTTCCCTGGGCCTCGTCATATATGGCATTCTTAAGTTCTTCCTCCGATAGAAAAAAATTATAGAGACGCATTTCAAAGATACGATTTGCCACCTGGACACTGCTCTCATGATTCACGATATAGCCAAACATGGAGGCCAGGCTGATCACCTGGCTATCCGGGTTAAATGTCACTCGTTTTCCTTGAAAAAGGAGAGCATTCAGCATTTGTTTCAATTCTGGATATTGGCTTAACTGCCTCATCATGCTTCCAAAGAGAGGAATCTGCTCATCCAGAATATTTCTTACTGCCAGCCTGATTCCCTTCTCAGTCCAGGCATCCGCCAGACATTGGAATTCCTCCGTTCCATATATTCTCTCGTCAATCAATTTACAAATCGCTGAAACCAGATATGGATACCCGGAAGTATATTCATAGATACAATTAGAGATAGCTTCTGCATCCATACCTGTATGATTATCCGCCTCATACTCCAAAAGCATTCCCTGGATCTGATTTTCTGAAAAATTCATATCAATATTAAAATCAGCAGCAATATTCCAGGGGCTGTTATATTGGTGTTCTTCTTCCTTCCGTATTTTCAATTTTAGATTTTTGATATCATAGACTCCTGCCAGAATCACAGAATGAAATGTAGGTCTGGCTCTCCGTTCCAGATAATATCCTCTTAAAAGAGCCAAAAAATCAAGAAATACCTGGTTATTGGCAGCGCTGTCCACTTCATCAATCATCAGTACAACGGGTTTTGACGCGCTCCTGCACATCTGACTTAATTGGACAAATAATTCTCTCAAAGTACCAGCTTTATTTCTTCCTAACAAAATCTTGAAGAAAATCAGCTAACCCCCTCTTTGCTTCTTCCTCTGTATTGTTTAATGTTTCAATCAGTACATTGGCAAAAGCATAGGAGAATACAGCGCCATCTTTAAATTCATCCGTATCAATCTGCTGAAAATCCAGAGAAAGAACGATATAGTCTTCTTTCAAGTATTCTGCCAAGGCCCGGAGAGTGGTGGTCTTTCCATATTGTCTTCCTCTGTTAATGACAAAATATTTACCCCGATCTATAAAAAGTCTCTTGATCTGTTCCAGCCTTTCATCCAGACTTACCATATAGTGCTCCCATGGATCGCACAGTCCTTCCGTATTGAAGTAACGCCTCATATTCAACAGCCAGCCTCCTTTGGGGTAGATTTGATATTATCATTCTATCATTTCTCTTCCCATATGTAAACAAAAGCAGAATCTGATGTAAAGTATGAAATTGTCAAGGTACAAGTTTTCTTTTTCTTGTTACCGGAGGGTAAAATCATCAAATCTCCTGCTTAGATCAGTCCCCCATAGGGATCTCTCCCCTCCGTGCTCATAAACTCTTCCATAATCCCTGCCAGCGTCACAGACTCCCCGCGGGTCATCTTAAACCCATTCTTTCCTACTCCATTAATCATGGTAAGAAAATCACTGATCTCATATCTCAGTCCATCCCCTAAGAACCGTTCCGAGTACTTTTCCACCTCATCGGGATTCTCATAATGAACTTCAAAATAGCTGGTCTTCCACCACGGGGCATCTGCCACAATATAGCCTTTTGTACCTGCAATCAAAAGTCTCCCTTCGGACTTTACACCCAAACCACAGGTGGCCGTGCCTATCCCTGTTGGATATTTGAAAGAAACTTTTGTAAAAATATCCAGTTCATTATCCCCTTTAATGCTTTCAAAATGAATGTTTTCAAAATCATCACCCAGAAGTTTTAAAATAGGCAGTATTACATAACTGCCAAGTTCCGTAAAACTGCCTCCATAGATTCTATCTGTCAGTTCCCTTCGGTCCGGTTTCTCCAGTTTTGTAAAACAAGCCTCTACATTTCTGATACTTCCTATAGTACCGCTGCAGGCAACGCCTAAAAGGCGGTTAAAGCCCGGGCAATATGCCGTTTTGATCCCCTCAAAAAGAATGAGCCCCCGCTCCTTTGCATACCCAAAAAGTTCCTCTGCCTGGGCTTTTTGAAGCACCATAGGCTTTTCACACAGTACATGTTTGCCGTGCTCTAAGGCAGATTTGATGTAATTGTAGTGTGTTTCATGGGGGGAGGCAATATAGACGGAATCAATGGCTCTGTAGAACTCTTCCAGATCTGTATATCCGTTGATCTCCCATTTATGAGCAAACCTTTTGGCACTTTCCTCGCGGGGGTTGTAAACCCCTTGGGTGGTGACACCACTGACCAGTTTGGCCTCCGGAATAAACCGTTGTGCAATTCTGCCGGTCCCTATGATTCCGATTCTCTGAATATGACTGTTTTTTTCTCTCAGCATCGTGCTGGAAATATTCTTTGTCCGCTCCAGATACACTACTTTACAATAATCATTCAAATAATCAAAGCAGCCTGTCCAATCAGAGCCTACCGTAAAAATATCAATATGAAACTTCTTCACATCATTAAACTTTTGGCCTACTGACTCTTCAATGATAATCTCATCTGCAAATCCGGATTTCCTCACATTTTCAATTCTGGTCATAAGCGAGTCAACTACATTCAGCTTCCCCCTGGCCTGATCATAGGCTTCTGTAGTTACCCCTACAATGAGATAATCTCCCAATTCTTTTGCTCTCTTTAAAAGCCTATAGTGACCCTCGTGAAACAGATCAAATGTCCCATATGTAATGACTCTCGTCACATTAGTTCCCTCCTGTTATTTCTGCAGTTCTCTTCGTATAAAGCTATATATGTTCTCTCCACATGTTCCATCATTGTTGGCCGCAATCTGCTGGTAGGCTCGTGTCTGCTGTTTTTTGTCAAAGGCTCCTCCTGTAATATTCTCATCCAAAAGATTCGGCAAAGAATTGAACGCATCTTCTTCACATCCATACTGAAGCCACTGACTGTATTCTCCAAAGCCGGGCTCGTGGTCTCTAAGTTCATCTGGTTTAAAATCAAGTTCCATCTCCCTGCATTCATTTCGTTCAAAATCAACATTATAATATTTCTTGTCATAATAGGAAAACAGTTGATACCGCCGTTTTCCTTCTTCATTTTCTATAAAAGTAAAACGGGCTTTCACTATGGATGTTAGAAAATATCCGTTTTTTTCATTTTCAGGTAATTTAACCGGCGGTATCCACTCTGTCATCTCTCCGCTTTTCTTGTTAATGCAAATAAATATATTTGCAAAACATGGGGCCAGATACACATAGTCTCCGCAAAATGCCACACTGCTAAAGGGTATTTCTTGGCATTCACATCCGTATTTTTTATGAATGCATGTCATTTGCTCTGGATAGTCAGTGTATTCTTGAACTTTACCTGTCTTAGGATTCCATCGGGTAACCGCCATGCCTGCACAGGGTAATAACCATAATTCGTCTTGATCTGCAGCGATTCCCACATAAGCTCCCGGCGTGCTCTGATTAATTGTTAAAACCCTCTGTTTCAAGGATAGGGCGTCTACCTCCAAAACACGATTAGTCGTGGGAGATGCAATATACAGCTTGTCTCCCATCATACAGGCGCCGGCACATCTTCTCTCTCCGGCCGCTATACCTGCAAAGATATCCAGATTTTCTGTTACATACCGCAGTTCTCCGCTTTCCGTATCGTATCTGACCATGGCCGGATAAAAATTAGGGAGAAGGAACAAATATTTTTCATAAGGTATGGCTTCATAAAATGCGCCAGGCTTTTCAAGATAGGGGTTCAGTGCAATCCTCTTTTCTATCCTGCCTTCACCGACCACCACAATATCCTGTGCATTCATGGGGCACACATAATTCTTTCCCATAATCTCCAGCACAGGCCCATAATAGTTTCCATAAGAATACTCACATAAATCGCAGTAATACTCATATTTCCCGCTTCCCGCAGGAGCACAGTATAATTTATTTCCCTGAGTCACCATCCAGGAATTTTTCTTCCCGCTTGGAATATTCCTTACAATCTCCCCCCGCCAGTCCCCTTCCTCCGGCGCACTGTGAATGGTATTCTTCAATATAAACATAGGCTTCCCGGCGATTCCGAACAGGGATGTCACCGAAGTCCCCGCATCCCCGATATACACGTCACTCAGGGCAATGGTATGTGCAATATCCGGCGTATCGTCATAGATCCCAAGATCATGCTCCAAAAAATACGCCTTCAGCCCCAGATAAATCTCCTTATACCTCACTCTCATAGAATCAAAGGTGGATTCCAGCAGAGGATGAGGCCGCCACAAAAGACATGCGTCATCTCGCCCTTCAAAGCACCGGAACACATATTCCATTTTCTTTAAAAATGCCTCTGTATTCCCCAGTGCCCCTCCGATGCTGGTATTGTAGAAATACACCTTCCGTCCTGCCATCTTCTGCTTCCATGCCTGGGGAGGCTCCGGCGGGTTGTTACAGATGCGGATAATCCGGTCAAATTTAGGAGATCCCAAGGGCACCAGCTTTTCCCTCGGAAGTTCCGGGTCAAAAAATTTTTTGTATTTCTCTGCCTGGATTATGATATAATCTGCGTTATAGTAGGCGGGGCAGCTGGACTGGCCTTCACTCATGCCTCCTGCTGTAGAATAATATGGTATATATACTAACAAATCTGTAAACTGCTTCAGATTGGAGGAATAGAACATGGGATGGACGCTGGTCAGGTAATTATACCCATCATATGGGTTATGAATAAAGATTACGTCAGGCCGGCGGCCGGCAAAATCGTACTCCTCATAAGAGGTGATGGGCACATAGTCCGGGTACTGATCCCCTTCATAGTGCAGTTCTCCAAAGCTGATATCTTCATTTCTGGTATAGTAAGGAATGGGAACCACATAGGCATCGCAGTTCTCGTCCGCGTCTGCCGCCATCCACACGCTCTCCAATGAATCCCACATAGAAGCCTTGTAAGGCAAAAACACCACTTCCAGACGCTCCCTGGCGGCATTGATGCTGTTCTCCACCTGAATGATCTGTTTTTTCAGCTGCTTCTGTACCTTGGCAGGGTTGAGAGCATGATTCTGAGTCACCAGGGTATAGATCTGGAAGACCAGCTCGCAGTAATCCTCCAGAAGCTTTACGGTCTCAAAATCCTCTCCTTCCGTCTCCTCGATCATAGTCCCCATCTGGATAGCCGCGTCCTGGCACTGGGGCAGAATTTCCAAGGCTCCGGCCTTATTACCGGACTCAAGGGCTTTTTTCACAGCCCCATGGGCCTGTCCTAATGCCTGAAGACACTGGCGGGCCATCTTTTTCTGATATCTTCTCATACTTGTGGTTTCCGTCCTTTTCTGGTTTTCCCTATATATAATATGATATATATACTTTCATTTGTCAAACAAAAAATAGCAAAACCTGCCAATCAAAACACACTTTAAACCTTTCTCATAATATCGGCATAATTTTAAAATAAATAATCCTGTATCCGCTTCCTGTTTTCTCCATTCCAAATTTCTTATGGTACTTTGCCGGGTTTTCCAAACAGGATTGACAAATCAAATGAGACTATATATAGTTTCTATATAGATATTCGGCTCTAACCACACAACAATGGAGATACTTTTATGAGAATTTTACTGATCCGACACGGGGATCCTGATTATGAACATGACACACTGACAGAAAAAGGCTGGCGGGAGGCGGCCCTTTTAGGCCAGGCCGCTCCATCCATGAAGATTGACGACTGTTATATGTCTCCTTTAGGGAGGGCCATGGATACGGCCTCCTGCTCCTTAAAAGCTATAGGAAAAGAGGCAAAGGTTCTGGACTGGCTTATGGAATTTCCTGCCAAGGCGGATCTGAATGTTTCAAAAGAGCTTCAGGCAGCATTTCCCCAGGCTATGGCTGCCGCTAAAGAGGACGTCAAATTTATGGTCCGCAATGTGGTCTGGGATATGGTTCCCTCTTACTGGGCCGAACACCCGGAATATATGGACATGACGGACTGGCGCCGGTCCGCCGTGGCAAAAAGCGGAGACGCCGTTTCGCTCTATGACCATGTATGCCAGGAGTTTGACAGACTTTTAGAGACTTATGGCTATGTAAGGGATGGATTCCGCTACCAGGTGGTGCAGGAGACCACCAGGACCATAGCCTGCTACTGCCATTTCGGCATTATCTGTGTGCTGCTCTCCCACCTATGGAATATGTCTCCCTTTATTCTGTGGCACGGGCTGGCTCTCGCCCCTACCTCGGTGACGGAGATCGTATCGGAGGAACGGGAACAGGGAACTGCCTCCTTCCGGGCTTTAAGGGTCGGAGATATCTCCCATCTGTATGCCGGACAGGAACCGCCCTCCTTTGCTGCCAGGTTCTGTGAGGTGTTCAGCGACAGCGGGCAGAGACATTAGGCAGTCCGGCATAAAATTTGCGTAACAGCTTGTAAGAATCAGATCTTGGAGGTGTTAAAAATATTATGAAAAGAACACGGGTGGTTTGGTTAATGCTTTCGGCCCTTATTCTGCTGGCTCTGCCCTGGCTTGCGTCTGCCTTTGTAAAAGGGGATGGCGCAATGGCCGTGTGTCTCCTTCTGTTTTTTGCCGTCAATCCTTTGTATTTCTTGATTCTGGGGGCTTCTGCGGGAAAGAACATCCCGCAGCTGTGGAGCCTGCCCCTTCTCTCGGCGATTCTTTTCCTCATGGGTACATGGATATTTTTTGACATGGGGGAGACTGCTTTCCTTATGTATGCAGGCGTTTATCTGGTTCTGGGGGTATGTGCCATGGCTCTTTCCGCCTTTATCAGAAAAAGAAACGCATAAATTCTATTTCTCATACAAAAACTCTTCCGGCAGCGTCACTTTAAAATCCACGGCCAGAGCCCTGAACTCGTCGGGGGAAATGGTCTGCAGCTTGCCAGATCCCATAGACAGCACCTTCACCAAAATCTCTGCTGACTTCTCCACGGTATGCATCAGTCCGAAGGTAAGATCAAAGTCCTCCCCGGAGCAAAAGCACCCGTGATGAGCCCAGATTGCCACATTATACTTCTTCATTAATTCGCTGGTAGCCACGGCGATCTCTCTTCCTCCCGGCACCATCCATCCTACTACTCCTACACCATCAGGGAATACCACCGGGCACTCTGTGGCCATCTCCCACAGCTCCCTTGTAAATACCCGATCCTCCAGAGGCAGGACAAAGGTCAGTGCAATAAGATTGGCCGGATGGGCATGATAGATCACCCTGTGCCTCCCGTCGGAGGCTGTTTTCTTTACCTCATGGTTCATAAGATGGGAAGGCAGCTCGCTTGTAGGCTTCCCGCCTTTTACCAGGCCCCAGCAGAGCCGGTAATTCTCCCCGGTCTCATCCACTTCCACAATACAGATATTGGCCTCAGGGTCAAGGGCCACATTGCGGAAATATTTGCCGCTTCCCGTTACCAGGAAATATTCCCCCTTAAGTCCCGGCACGCTGGTGCCCATGGGCTGCCATGGCTTATCCCAGGCCAGCTCCTCTTTTATGCTCTCAACCTCATCCTCCCTGATGCGGTAGCTTAAATTTCCGCCGTTCCTCTCATGCCAGTTCTGGTTAAACCCATCATCGCACATTCTGATAAACCCTTTCACAAAAGGCGCTTCCAATATGTTCACCGTTCATTCCTCCTTATATGCTCTTTTTTCCTTATATGCTCTTTTTTCCTTCTTCTGCTCAGAACATCCCTTTCATACTCCATAACCTGTTCAAACCACGCCTCTCTCACCGGAACACCGTTAATCTGGCAGAAATAATCCCACACATCGCCGAAGGGATAACATTTCAACTCCTCCATAACCATCATGAGCCTGGTAAAATTCCGCTCCTCCTGAAGCTTTGCCAATTCTTCATTGGGCTGAAGGAGGGCAAAGAGAAGGGCCTTCTGCATATTTCTCATGCCGGTTACCCAGGCAGAGATCCGGTTGATGCCGGCGTCAAAGAAATCAAGGGCCAGGAGCACCCGGTCTGCCCCGTTTCTCACGATTTCTTTGGCGATCTCCTTTGTCTCGTCGTCAAAGAGAACCACATGATCACTGTCCCATCTCACGGATCTGGTTACGTGAAGAGCCACCTTGTCAAAGAACAAAAGCATGGAAGAAATCTTGTCGGACACTACCTCGGTGGGGTGATAATGGCCGTTATCCAGGAGGCATAGAATATCATGCTTTGCCGCATAATTCATATAGAATTCATGGGAACCTACGGTACAGCTCTCCATGCCGATGCCGAACACCTTGGATTCCACGGCTGCATAGACCTTACTCTTGTCATAACCGCAGGCCAGAATCTGATCCAGAGAATCCTTAAGCCTTGCCCTCGGCGCTTTCCGGTCCCCCGGAATATCCTTGAAGCCATCGGGAATCCAGATGTTCATGGTCACCGGATTGTCAAGCTCTGCGGCAATATATTCCGAAATCTTAAGACATGCGATACAGTGGTCAATCCAGAATCTGCGGATCTTAGGATCCTCGCTGGAGAGTGTGCCATTTGCCGCCTTAGGGTGAGAAAAGCAGGTAGGGTTAAAATCAATGCCCAGGCCTCTCTCCCTGGCAAATTCCACCCATTTTTTAAAATGCTTCGGCTCTATCTTGTCCCGGTCCACCTCCTCGCCCTTCTGGAATATGGCATAGCTTGCGTGGAGGTTAATCCGGTGCCTGCCGGGAATCAGGCTTAAGGCCTTGTCCATATCTGCCATAAGCTCCTCTGGCGTCCTTGCCCTTCCCGGATAATCGCCGGTAGTCTGGATCCCTCCTGACAGGGCGCCTGCACCGTCAAATCCCACCACATCATCTCCCTGCCAGCAGTGCATGGAGACCGGAATGGCCTTCAATGCCTTTAGCGCCTCGTCTGTATCCACTCCCATGTTCTTGTACATTTCCCTTGCCGCCTCATAGCGTTCCTTTACCGTCATCATATTCTTCTCCTTATTTTTATAAAATGTCCCGGCTTAACATCAGGCTGAAGCTCTCTCTTCATGCCGGAAGGTACAAACTCCTTGATCTCAAAAGACCGAAAGACCGCCTCTCTGGCCCTCCCAAGATTCTCATACACCCCGGCTTTTATCATCTGAACCGCCAGGTTGCCTATGGCCGTGGCCTCTGTGGGACCTGCCAGGACAGGGCATTCTGCTGCATCTGCTGTCAGCTGGTTCAGGAAATCTGCATTGGCGCCGCCGCCTACAATATGAATCCTGTCATAGGTCTTTCCTGTTGTCTCCTCCAGCTCCTTCTTGGTTCTGGCATAGCAGTCCGCCAAGCTCCGGTAAATCACTGCCGCCAGCTGGGAGGCGGTGCGGGGAACCTGCTGCCCCGACCGTTCACAGTAATGACAGACCTCATGAATCATACTGTCAGGAGCCAGAAAGCAGCTGTCATTGCAGTCCACCAAGGACAAAATATCTTCTTTCTCCGCCATGGCGCACAGCTGGCCAAAGGAATACTCCCCGCCCTTTTGGGCCAATTCTTTCTTCACCGACTGAATCATCCAAAGCCCCATTATGTTTTTCAAATACCGGAAACGGTACTCACAGCCGCCCTCGTTGGTAAAATTATGTTCTCTGCTCCTGGGGGAACAGTCGGCTTCTCTCCGCTCTGTCCCCATAAGGGACCAGGTGCCGGAGCTGATATACAGCACATCCTCATCATTGGAAGGAACCGCTGCCACTGCTGATGCCGTATCGTGGGTGCCCGGAAGCACTACCTGGCAGGAAAAACCTACCTCCTCCCTTATATCAGGAGAAAGCTCTCCCACCACGGTTCCCGGCACAGACAGTTCTCCAAACCATTTTCTCGGATATCCCAGGCTGTCAATCAATTCATAATCCCATGTCTTGGTGACAGGGCTCACTAACTGGGTGGTGGTGGCATTGGTATATTCCTGGCACATGTTTCCCGTGAGACGGTAATGAAAATAATCCGGAATCATCAGCATGCTCTCTGCCTGGTGAAAATATTCCGGGTGCTCCTTTTTTACTGCCATAAACTGATAAATCGTATTGAACATCTGCTTCTGGATTCCTGTGCGTTCGTACAGTTTTTCCAGGGCAATGACCTGGCTCACCTCCCGGTCCATGGTCTTCGTCCTGCCATCCCGGTATCCCACGGTATGGCCCACAAGCTTTCCCTCACAGTCCAGGAGCACATAATCCACGGCCCAGGTGTCCACACCTATGCTTATGGGTATTTTCCCCAGCTCCCGGCATTTTTTCATGCCCTCCTTCACATGTCCCCACAGCGTTTCCACATCCCAGCACAGCCGGCCATCTACGGATTCCATTCCGTTGGGAAACCGGTAAATCTCCTCCAGAGTCATGCGGCCCCCCTCCGCCTTCCCCAGAATATGACGGCCGCTGGAAGCGCCGATATCCACTGCCAGAAAATATTGTTCCATAACCTCTCCTTTCTTCTGCAATCCCCCTGCCGCTCCAATGCATCTAACACGATTCTATCCCATAAGCCGCCAAAAAGTAAGGACGTAGCTTGCCCAAAACTACGTCTCTATTTGCATCCTGTATTTTCTGTAAAAGGTTGATTATATCGATATTTCTGTGATAAAATTTTATTAGAAATACAACGAAATTCTTAAAAAAGGAGCCTTCATGAACCAAGACCTTCTAAAACGTCTCAGCGTAATCACCGAGGAAGAGCAGGAATTCCTCTCAGGACGCAGGGAGATCGACCGAACCAGATACACGGAGCAGTCCCAGCTGATTATTGACAGTAAGAAAATGCTGGACCAGGGTAAGCTGATCCAGATCCGGCCTCATACCCGATTTGTCCATTTTCCCAGGCACCGCCATAATTATGTGGAGGTGATCTATATGTGCCAGGGACAGACGACCCACATCATCGATGGCAATCAGGTTGTCCTGGAGGAGGGGGAGCTCCTCTTCCTCAATCAGAACGCGGTTCAGGAGATTCTCCCAGCTGGCAGGGAGGATATCGCCGTCAACCTGATAATCCTTCCGGAATTCTTTGACACCACATTCCGCATGATGGGGGAGGAGGAACATATTCTTCGGGATTTTCTGGTGGACTGTCTGCGGCGGGACAGCAGCCATGGACGTTTCCTTCATTTTAAAGTGGCGGACATTCTCCCAATCCAGAATCTGGCGGAAAACATGGTGTGGACTCTCATGAACAGCCAGCCCTCCAAGAGAAGTGTCAACCAGTTTACCATGGGGCTCCTTCTGCTGCAGCTGACACATTATACAGATCGCCTCAGCGCTGCCTCTCAGGACTTTGACCAGCAGCTGATCCTACAGACGCTTCGCTATATTGACGAGCACTATCCCACGGCCCGTCTTACAGAACTGGCCTCCCTTATGGGCTATGATATCCCCTGGCTCAGCCGTATGATTAAGCAGCTCCTGGGCCGGACTTACAAAGAACTTTTACAGGTAAAGCGCCTGAATCAGGCGGCATTCCTTCTCCAAAGCACCCGTCTGCCCATTACCGATATCTGCGGCGCCATAGGCTATGACAATACCAGCTACTTTCATCGGATTTTCCGGGCTTACTACGGGATGTCGCCCAAAGAGTACCGGCAGAATTCCGATACCCATCCGGCCACACCTGGCGAATCCGAGTGAACGCGTTCCCGAATAAAGTTGCCGGCATCTCCCGGATGGCTCCCTCTAGCCAACTCCTGAACGAAATACATCTCCGCGTCATAATAATCATGTTTATATACTTTAAAAGATATATCTTTTTATATAAATAATATTGACTTTACTATTATGATAATATATACTTACAGTAACTCATGAGGGAAAATTCGTTTTAGGAGGGTACTTCAGATGAAATTTTCTGAACAATTAACAGAAAAAGCGCTGGCCTTTGCCAGCAAGGTTTCTTCACAGAAACACATGTGTGCCATCAAAAATGCATTTACATCCTTAATGCCTATTATCATCACAGGCTCTTTCTGTACCTTAATCACCAATGTTGTCTGCGCCACAGAGGGGAACGGCATCAGCCTGGGAAAACTGCCGGGAATGCAGTGGCTGTCCGTTTTCACCGACTGGTTTAATGCAGCCAATTATGCAACTCTGAACTTCTTTACGGTAGCGGCAGTCGTCCTCATCGGCCTGGAGCTGGGCCGGCTGAATAAGCAGGAGGGATTTATGCCGGGTATTATCGCCTTGTGCTCCTTTATCAGCTGCCTTCCTACTGTGGTTCAGGTAACCCACGACGATGTGGTAATCAATGTGTCCAATGTTCTTGGAAAGGATTACACGGCAGCCAGAGGGCTGTTTTTGGGCATTGTCATTGCCTTGGTATCTGTGGAAATCTACACCAAGCTTGTAAACAGCGGGGTCTTGAAGATTACCATGCCGGATTCTGTGCCAGGCAATGTGGCAGGCTCCTTCAATGTGCTCTTCCCTTCCATGGCCACCATACTGATCTGCGGGCTGTTTAATTTTATTACTACCAAATTAATCGGCATGAGCCTGTACGAGATCATTTACACATTCCTTCAGACGCCTCTTGAGAAAGTAATGCAGGGCCTTCCGGGGCTTCTGATTCTCATGCTGGTGGCGCAGCTGTTCTGGGCCATCGGCATTCACGGCAATCAGATCATCAAGCCTGTGCGGGATCCCCTTCTCAATGCAGCGATTCTGGCCAACACGGACTTAATTGCTCAGGGAATTACCGATGTGTCCCAGCTTAATATCATCAACATGTCCTTCTGGGATACCTACATGTCTCTTGGCGGGTCTGGATGTACCATCGGGCTGCTCATTGCCATTTTCCTTTTCTCTAAGAGGGGAGATTACCGTGCCATCGCCAAGCTGGAGGTAGCTCCTGCTATTTTTGAGATCAACGAGCCTATGACCTTCGGGCTTCCCATTGTGCTGAATCCCCTTTTGGTGGTTCCCTTTATTGTCACGCCTCTGGTGACAGGCACATTTGCCTATATTATGACAAAGATCGGGTTTGCCGGAGTCTGTGTTTATGCGATGCCCTGGACTACACCGCCGATTTTAAGCGCGTGGCTTTCCACGGGAGGCAGCATAGGCGCCATTATTACCCAGATTATCTGTATTCTTATGGCTGTGGCCATCTATATGCCTTTTGTAATTTTGGCTAACAAGGCAGAAGATGCACAGGCTTAATTATCAGAATCAAAATAAATGCAGCGGAGTGTGGACAAATTCTTTTGTTCATAAGGAAAGGAGAGCGGAAATGACGGAAAGGGTGTATCTTCCTGAAGGCTTTTTTTTGGGGGCTGCGGCAAGCGCCTGGCAGACAGAAGGCTGGAACGGAAAAAAAGAGGGGCAGGATTCCTTTATGGATGCCTGGTATAAGGGGCATCGGGATGCGTGGTATGAAGGGTACGGGCCTGCCATAGCCACAAATTTTATGGAACGGTACGAAGAGGATTTTTCTTATATGAAGGAAATCGGACTGAACTGCTACCGGACATCCTTGAACTGGTCCCGTTTTCTCACGGATTATGAGGAAGCTGTGGTAGATGAGGAGTATGCCTCCTACTACTCCTCCATGATCGATTCCTGCATCGCCCACGGGGTGGAGCCCATGATCTGCTTGGAGCATTACGAAGTGCCTCAGGCCCTTATGGAGCGCTACGGCGGCTGGAACTGCCGCCATGTGGTGGATTTATTCGTAAAGTATGCCCAAAGGGCTTTTGAACGGTTCGGCAGCCGTGTGAAATACTGGTTCGCTTTTAACGAACCGGTGGTAGTTCAGACCAGAGTCTACTTAGACGGCCTGCGCTGGCCCTTCCATCAGGATTCCAGGGTCTGGATGCAGTGGAATTACCACAAGGCCCTGGCCACGGCGGCCGTCATGGAGGCCTACAAAAAAAGCGGCTTTAAGGGGCCTGACTGCAAGTTCGGAACCATCATTAACGTGGAGACTGCCTATGCCAGGACAGATTCTCCTGAAGATATGGAGGCGGCGGACAAATATGACCTGTTCTACAACCGTATTTTCCTGGATCCGGCCGTAAAGGGAGCGTATGAGGAAGGTTTTTTTGATCTTCTGTCCTCCCACGGAATCCTTATGGAATATACGGACTCGGACTTAAAGGTGATAAAGGACAATACCGTAGACTGGCTGGGCATCAACCTGTATCACCCCAACCGGGTCAAGGGGCGGATGACGGCCATCCGGGAGGGGGCTCCCTTCCATCCCTGCTATTACTATGAAGAGTTTGACATGCCCGGCAAACGGATGAATCCCTTTAGGGGATGGGAGATTTACCCCAGAATCATCTATGATTTTGCCCTGCGCATGAGGGATCAATACGGCAACAAGGAATGGTTTGTGGCGGAAAACGGCATGGGCGTCCAGGACGAAGGCAGATACCGGGATGAAACCGGCATGATTCAGGATCATTACCGCATCGACTTTTTTAAGCAGCACCTGTACTGGGCCATAAAGGGTATCCAGGAGGGCTCCAACCTAAAGGGGTATATGAACTGGGCCTTTACGGACAATGTATCCCCCATGAACGCCTTTAAGAACCGGTACGGCCTGGTGGAGATCGACTTAGAGCACAACCGGGACCGGCGTATGAAAAGGTCAGCCTATTTTTTTAAGGAACTCATTGCCTCGCGGTCATTTTCCTATGAAAAAGATGAGGAATACCGCTGACATTCTATGGCCGACACAAAAAACATTTTACCAAAAAGGGAGAGCGTCATGAAACAGACTAAAAAAGAGACCGAAACCCAGGCCCGCATACGAGAACTGAGGAAGCAGATCAACTCTCAGAACAAAGACGAAAGCCGCCCATTTACAGCCTACAAGATCATCACCTACCTATGCACCCTGTTCTTTCCCCTGGTGCCTGTGGCCCTGTACCGGCTCTGGCGCCCCCGGACGGAATTCGACCGCCGGGAGCAGATCCTATGGACCTCCATAATCCTGGTTATTGCCGTCTATGCCATCTCCCTTGCCGGTTCCTTCTGAAGGATCTGAAGAAAATGTCTTATCTCCTGACCCGCTTTGGCAGAATAGATTATGCCGTAGGGAATGGTATGATTCACGTTCAAAGGAACCGAAACCAAAGAGGGATGTACCTCCTTCCAGCTCTCTAAGCTTAAAAGCAGACAACCTTCCTCTTCACAGCGGTTAAATACTTCGATATCATAATGACACGGAACATCCAGAATAGTAACTGCCGGATGTTCCTTTTCTATCTCATCCCTAAGCTGGTCATTGAGGGGGCTGTTGCCGGCCTCCTGTATCATAAGCCGTTCTCCATACTGGTATCTTCAAAGGGCACCACTCTCAGCTTAAACTGAAGATACTGGCTGCTGACTTTGTTCCACAGCTCCATAAGCACGTTGCAGGGATAGAGAACCGAGGTTCCTACCCGGATCAAAACCTGGTCTATCTTCTCCGCCTTATAGGCCCGCCAGACCGCCTCTCCAGACTGCTTTATGATCTCTGCGGCGTCCCGGTAGACAGACTCTCCCGCCGGAGTGAGAACCGCTCCTTTGCTGGTTCGGACAAAGAGAGGCAAGCCGATATGGGCCTCCAGCTGATTCATCTGCTTCATAACCGCAGTAGGGGAAATGTACAGTTTCCTCCATTTGCTTAAACTTTTAGTTAAAGCTATTCTAACTTTCCGGTTCTTCCCTGTCAAGAAAAAAACCTTTAAAATAAAAACATACACATAAAGGAGGTTTCATAATCATGAAAAAAAGATTGCTGGGAAGTCTGGAAGTATCGGAAATCGGTATGGGCTGCATGGGATTCTCCCATGGCTATGGCCAGGTACCGGAGGAAAGCTATTCTATTAGAGCCATAGAAATGGCCCATGATTTCGGCTGTACGTTTTTTGACACTGCAGAAACCTACGGGCGGGAAATGTTCTATGCCGGTCATAACGAGGAACTTGTGGGAAAGGCCCTGGCTCCTTTCCGCAAACATGTGGTTCTGGCTACCAAGTTCCATATTCATCCCGAAGATCTGGAAGAAGGCACCTCTCTGGATGAGGCCGTAGAGAGGCACTTAAAAGCTTCCATGAAACGTCTCGGGACCGACTATATCGACCTGTATTATCTTCACAGAACCAATGACCTAGTGCCTGTGGAAGAAATCGCCGAGGTAATGGGAAAGCTGATTCAGAAGGGCCTGATCCGCGGCTGGGGCATGTCCCAGGTCTCGGCAGATACCCTGAAGGCGGCCCATGAGGTCACTCCCATATCGGCAGTTCAGAACCTGTATTCCATGGTGGAGCGAGATTGCGAGAAGGAAATCTTCCCCTACTGCATCAAACATCACATCGGCGTAGTCCCGTTTTCCCCCATTGCAAGCGGGCTGCTGTCAGGAAAGGTGACGGCCGACACCAAGTTTGAAGGCGATGATGTCCGCAGATTCGTCCCTCAGCTTTCCAAAGAAAATCTTGGGGCAAACCAGCCTCTTTTGGATATCCTGGCCCTGTATGCAGACCGCAAATCCATCACCCCCGCACAGCTCTCCCTTGCCTGGATGCTCCACAAATATCCCAATGCAGTTCCTATCCCAGGTTCCAAAAATCAAGAGAGAATTCTTGAAAATCTGGGCGCCTATAAGGTGGCCCCCACAGGCGAGGAATTCGGCGCTCTGGAGCGCGCTTTGGATGGGTGCACCGTATACGAACACAGGGAGCATGTGGAGTCGGAGCAGAAGACATTCAGTAATAATTGGAGAGGGAATCAGGCCTAAGGGCCTATATCCCCATCTCATCCATCACATTTTGAAGATATCTCCACTCTTCTTTCATCTGTGCCAGCTTCTTTTGCCCCTGCTGTGTGATTCTGTAATATTTGCGGACCGGCCCTTTTGATACCTGTCCCTCATATACGGCTGCGGCCCCTTCTCTATAAAGCCGCCTCAAAATAGCATAAAATGTACTTTCCGTCACTTCTGGAAAAAATTTATGCATATTCTGTATAATATCGTACCCATACAGACTTTCCTTTTCAATATAATTGAGGATGCACATCTCCAATATCCCCTTTTTTATCTGTGCGTCCATAAACCATGCCTTCCCATGAGGGCTGCAGAGCATTTTAAAACAACGGCAATCCCCAGCCCTATTCCACAGTATATTACAGGAAACAAAAATTCTTTTCTCAGGCTGACTGTCGTAAGAAGATTCACACGGTGAAGACAATTTCTCACATCTGCTATAAACAGCAGCACCCCCAAGGCATATATTATGTCCGGCAAATGTTGTACGGAAACCATTACCGTCTTTTTTATCATCCATATAATCAGAAGCAATATAATAAATTGAAAGAAAGCATATTCTCTGTCAATCACGAAACCTATGGGAATCCCTCCAAGATGAGCCGGCATCTTTTCTATGTTTTTTATAAAACACTGTATCTCTGCCTCCAGCAAAACACATAAAACCGTCAAAAAAAGATAGACTGCAAAAGTTCTTTTAGGGTTGTCTGCTTTTATTAAAAGATAATTCTCTATTATGAGCTGCTCCCGTCCATGGAGGAAACAAAAAATAAAGACAGGAAGCAGAAGCAGGCTCAAAAAAATGTCCTTCCTGACATAAGCCCCAAAAATAAAGGACAAACATATGGCGGCTCCCCAAAAAGCAAAGCATTGATAGAAATATCTTTTCGTCTGAGGATTCTCTTCCAGCAAAATCTTCAGTGCATGTCGGGGAGTCCCCCACTGCTTTATGGTATTTTCCATAGATTCCTTTTCTTCTTCCTCTGAAACATATTCCTGATAATCGCTCAGAATTTCCAGAACCTGTTTCACAGGAAAAAATAACAGCAAATACTTTCCCAGCCAATGTAAATATTCCTGCTTTGAAGATATGGTGCAACCCTTCTCCGTCTTACAGATGTCCATACCCGGCTTCCCCTCCATTCCTGCAGCACCTTTAGCATTATCACATTTTTACATCTACTGTTTATTGATCAGTAGTTATATTTATTATATCACTGCCTATTCTTTTGTCAAGGAATTTACGCTTGGAGGGAGCATAATAATCCGCGTCGTTTTTTCCACAATCATCATAATATTGACATGTGTATGAAATAAAGGTAAACTTACCATAACTATTGTTGACTGTTGAAAAACAAGAATTGCTGGAAGGAGCTAATTTACAATCTCCATGCAAAATGATAAAAACAAACATCAGGAGCCAGTATATTATGACCAAATACGAAGTAATCTGCAGCGATATCCGAAAAAAAATACAAAACGGCACCTATGGAGTCAACAGCCGTCTCCCTACGGAGCCGGAACTTGGACAGCAGTATAACGTGAGCCGGATTACGGTAAAAAAGGCCATAGACCAGCTGGTGTCCGAAGGACTTGTCATAAAAAGGCGGGGCTCCGGCACCTTTGTAAAAGGTCTGACAGAGCAGTGGGGCGGACTGTCTCCCCAGGCCAACGGCCTGTTTCACACTCTGGACAAGTCCAAGATCAAGTCCGAAGTGGTTCTCTTCGAGGTCATACCGGCCCAGGAAAAGATAGCCGCCAAGCTGAATATCCAGCCTGACGACTTTGTGTATCATATTATCCGTTACCGGTATGGGGAAGATAACTGGCACACCCTGGATTTCAGTTATATGCCCATTCTCTTGATTCCGGGGCTGAAAAAAGAGCATCTGTACCACTCCATCTACGACTATATCGAAAGCCAGCTGAAGCTGCGGATTCAGAGCGCCCACCGCACCATCACGGCCCGGCGGCCTGATGAATATGACAAAAAATATCTGAAGCTGAAAGCCACGGACCCTGTTCTGTGCATTGAACAGGTTGTCTATCTGGACAGCGGAATCCCCTTTGAATATTCTACCCAGCATCATATCGGGGATATCTATGAATTTAAGACCGTCAGCCTGCGGTGAAGGGTATGCTTTTTCGTTCATATACCGGCAAGGGGTCCGTCTCGGCAGAAGGCAGATACCCCGTTCGGTCACAGGGGACATGATACGATCGCGATATATGGCAGGTATAGATTTTGTACAATACATATGATATACTATATACATGCAACATTGTAACCTTTTTGTTGTGGAATTATCCCGTCTGCAGGATTGGAAGCTGTCTATATAAGATCAAACCATAATAAAGCCCATAAACTTACCATAAAAGATTATTAACGTAAGGTGAATATATAAATGGAAGAGGGTGTCATAGATGCTATTGGAATTTTCGTGTTCCAATCATAAATCAATTAAAGAAAAAGTAAGTTTCTCTATGATTGCAGGAAGTGATCATACATCGGAGGGCCTTTTAGAAGAATTTGATAATTTTAGAATTTTACGTTCTGCAATTATATATGGTGCAAACGGTTCCGGAAAAAGTAATTTTATAAATGCCTTATCCTTTATGCGTAATCTGGTTAGTAATAGTATCAATCATCAGCCAGGGGAAAGTATATTTCAGGCACGTCATAAATTAAGTACAGAAGAGACTCCGAGCGAGTATCGTATTCAGTTTGTAAGAAATGATATGCGGTATGCGTATGGTTTTTCTGTAAAACAAAATTTAATACACGATGAATATTTATATTATTTCCCTTCCGGAAGGCAAGTGAAAATTTTTGAACGCAACGGAATGGATATCAGTCCTGGTGATAGATACAAAAGCATGTTTGATGTTAGCATCAGCATATTAAAGGATAATAGGCTGTTCTTATCTTGTGCCGCTAATTACAGCAATATAAAAGAGATTGAAGAGGCCTTTCTTTTTTTCAATACAGATATGGTGATGTATAATCCGGAAATCAATAACTGGACAGAATATTCTATTGAGTTAATGCAGAATAATGATACCTTTAGGAAAGCATTTGTTGGTATTTTGCAGGCATTAGGAACCGAAGCTAAAGATGTAAAAGTGAAACTCGAAAAGATAAAACTATCGGATGTAGTGAAGAACCTGTTAGGAACTCAAGAAAGTACCAGAATAGAAACCAAAATAGTATATGACCAATTTGAAGTTGATCTTATGACTGAGGAATCCACAGGGGTAAAACGGTTATTTGAAATAATTTGTCCGATAATTGATATTCTGAACAATGGAAGGCTTCTTATTTGCGATGAACTAGATGCCGGTTTGCATGAATCCGTTATTTTTCATATCGTACAATTATTTCAGCATTATAAAAAAGATAAATTTGCACAATTAATTTTTTCAACTCATGACACAAGTTTGTTAAATACAGATTTGTTTAGGAGGGATCAGATCTGGTTTACCCAGTTAAATGCGGAACGTGCAACTGATTTGTATTCTCTTGTTGAAATTAAAAATGTACGCAAGTCTGAAAATATAGAAAAAGGTTATATTGCCGGAAAATACGGGGCAATACCTATGCTTAATAAAGAGTTCTTTCAAGAATTGGAAGAAGGTTCTATGGGATAGGAGGCTGCTGTTAGATCAAATAAAACAGCATTTTACAGAGGCATTACAAGCTATAAATGCACAATTTGATGTGGCCGATGAATTGCTTGCATCGAAAAAAATTACTGAAGGACAAAATATTTGGCGTGCACAGATTATATTCCTGGCAAGTGCTCTCGACTTTTATATGCACGAATTAACCAAATATGGCTTGTGTGAAATCTATAATGAAAACTGGAACCGAACAGATAAGTATGACCATCTCCAAATAAATATGAAAGTAATAGAATTAGCATTAAAATCCGGAGAAGATATAGATTGGTTTCTTGAATATATAAATGGTTATTATCGGACGATAACCATGGTTTCGTATGAGTCTGTAAAAGATCAGCTCAATTTATTAGGGATTAGTTTAACATCTGTTGCTAATGGAGCTTTCTACCAAAAAGGGCTAACAGAAAAGACAAAAGATAAACTAAAAAGGCGATTGAATGAGTTGTTCAGCAGACGAAATATTATCGCACATCAAACGGATAGGGCTCACACAGATGCGCAAGTTCAAAATATTACAAAAGAAATTGTACAAAATTTTATATGTGACATTGAAAAAATAGTAAATTCTATAGATACAGAAGCAAGAAACAAAAACTAGAAGCCAGCATATCATGACCAAATACGAAGTAATCCGCAGAGATATCTGTGAATTTAAGACCGTCAGCCTGCGGTGAAGGGCATGCTTTTTCGTTCAGGAGATCGGCAGAGGGGGCCGTCTTGCCGGAACATAGAGATCCATTCGGGGCCCGCTTTCGCTCAAGTTCCCCCTGCAGCGGTACTAAGCTCGCAAAAAACGCGAGCTAAGGACCGGCGGGGGAAATGTCCCCTCATCGGATATCTATGTTCCGGCAAGACTACATTCCTGGCGACTCGAAAGAAATACGCTGGAAGAAGGAATCCTCCCATGCAGGTACCTCTGGCTTTTGTAAAAACCACTATCAAGGCTTTTGAGCATTTAAAACAGCCAGAGAAAACTTTGCGGGAGGCACCCTTTCCCAGCGCCCTTCATTCAGGCTTGACAGGAAAGTAGTCCGGGAGGGACCGGTATTCCCGGTGAGGGACACTTGACCCGCCGGTCCTTAGTTCGCGTCTTTTGCGAACTTAGTACCGCTGCAGGGTCAACAAGAGCGAAAGCGGTCCCGAATGGGAATACCAGTCCCTCCCGGACGCCCCCCCCTGCCACCCCCTGAACGAAAAAGCATACTTTTACGTTCAAGAGGTTGGCGGGGGGCCGTCTGCCAACCTGAAAATTTTACTTCTGCCGTCCCACAATCAGCACATCCTCCTCCAGATTATGCATCTTAATAAGGCTCTTCCCCTCCTTAACCACCACATCAGGATACAGAACCTTTCGCTCATTCATATCAATCTCCAGGAACTCATACCTGCTGTAATCTCCCTTAAGTCTTACGGTTGTATTAGAGGGCACATAGATGATTACAAAGGCATCATCCTCTGTCCTGGCAATGCGGATATCCTCCGTGTTGTTCTCGCACACATCTGTGACGGGAATCAGCTGATCCCATCCATATGTCTCAAACAGATACTTCATATATCCATAATCCCAGGCGCCAGGCAGCTTCACCGCGTCTTCCCATGGCATGGGGGCGTCAAATCCCTCTCCCATAAGACTGGCAAAGGCCTTTCCCGTCTTGTGCCAGCTCCACACACCGTGGGCGCCGTAGGTAATGCCTGCACTGGCTCCTGACAGAACGCTTAACCAGGCTGCCCGCCTGATGTCCCTTCTGGAGAACCGCCCGTACATGCGGCGGCTGAATCCCATCTGCTCATAACAAGGCTCGCTGTTGACAATGGGTTTTTCCGGGTACTCGTTATAGAACTTCTGAGCCAGGATATAGGGCATGGCCGGATTCTGGGCGTTGTGGCCGGACTGGTACATATAAAAGTCCATCTGTTCCAGGAACACGTCGGGGATCACGTCCAACCGTCCTTTGATGTGAAGGGTCTTCAAAGTATCCGGACTCAGCTCACAGATCTGGTCCATAACCTTCTTGTAATAGCTGATGCTTCTGTCCGTATCAAAATCCGTATCCCCGCTGATTATATAGACTGGCTTAAACTCGTCAAAAGCCTCGTACTGCTTGTTCACCAGCTCCTCCAGAAAATCATACTCCATCACATTGCAGTCCTTCATCCTGCTGGCCCAGGTGTCAGGCACATAGTTGCTCCACAGAAGGACCAGAGCCAGTTCAAACCCCTTTTCAACTGCCATGCGGCACATGATCCTGGCCCGGTCGAAATATTCCTGATTCCAGGTTCCAAACTGAAACACCTGATTGTCCTGGGTGGGAAAGGGATACAGATTCATATCGGAAGGCGACCGGTCCCACTGAGGCAGAGTGTTGATCTGGAGGGTATTAAACCCCTGATATTTCCTCTGAGTCAGATAATACTCCCACTCCTCTAAAGACACGTTGGTGAAAGCACTCCAGATGGTATCGGCCAGGTAAAAAAACGGCCTGCCGTCTCTCTCAAAGCTTCTTTTGTTTTTGCTGACTTTAATCATAAGAAACTCCTCTCCTAAGCATTTATCCTTCCTTCCAAGCGGCCGGGGCCGCCCTGGGAACCCTTATTCATTCTGCTCCTGCTGCTCTTCTTTCACTGCCATGCCGTCTGCTTTTTTCAAAAACGGAAGATATATGACGCATCCGATAGCAACCAGGGCGATCTGCAAAAGGGCAACCCGCCATCCTCCGGCAATAAACCCGCTTGCTACCACCGGCATGCCGAAGGGCACCTGAACACCGCTTAATCTGGGCACCAGACCTATGGCCATAGCCCCGTAGGCCACTGCCACCTGAACCAAAGGCACGGTAATGAACGGAACAGCCATGAGGGGATTGAGCACCATAGGCATACCGAAGACTACCGGCTCATTGATGGTAAAGCATCCCGGAACCAGAGACAATTTCCCGATGGCTTTGTGCTTTTCCGCCTTGCAGAAGAACACTAAGAGAATGCACAGGGACAAGGTTCCTCCCGCCCCTCCGATACCGGCAAACAGGCTGTAAAATGTCTTGCCCAGAATGTTGGGCAGCTGAGAGTTAGGGATTCCGGCAGCCACTGCCTCCATCTGAATGGTGTCAAGAGGCAGGTACAAGGCGTTGACAAATGCCGAGATGACCAGGGAACCATGGATTCCGAAAAACCACAATATCATCTGGAACAGTACCAAAATCAGCAGAGAGAATACATTGTTGCTCAAATTCTGCAGCGGCGCCGCCAGTATGGCATAGATCATCTCCGCAAAAGAACCCCATGAGGTAAAAGAGAACGCAATAGCCACCACCACAAAGATGCCGCCTGCCATAATGGCCGGGAACAAGCTGGAAAATGTAGTAGCCACCACAGGAGGCACACTCTCCGGCATCTTAATGGTAAATCCTCTCTGTTTAAACAGGACATAAAGCCTGGTGGCCGCCAGGGACACGATCATACCGGTAAAAAGACCTTTTGCTCCAAGCCAGTCGATGTTCAGGTAATTGACTCCTTCCACATTGGCCATGGGGGTCACGATGAGGAAGGCAAACAGAGAAATCAGTCCTGCCGGCAGACCTCCCTCGTGAAACTCATCAGCCAGGCGGTAGGCAATCATAAATACAGCATACAATGTCATACAGCTGGTTGTCAATGTGGACGCCGCCATAAGATAGGGACGGATTCCCAGGTTGTTTAAGATGTCTTTCCAGCCCGGAACAGGAAGCACTGCCACCAGAAGGGCCAGAGAGCCGATCATCAATATGGGCAAAAGCGCCATCAAACCGTTGGATATGGATTTCAGATACTTATTCCCTTGAACCGCCAAAGCTATTTCCTGAACTTTTTCCATAAGATAAATCCTCCATTCTCATAATGAATTATTTGGTTTTATTTTTGTGAAGCCTTTGGTTTCACAGATAACAGTGTCTTTTCCACGGCTTCTTTCCAGCCCATATACCGATCCGCCATCTCTTCCGGTTTCCTGCCCGGTTTAAAAAAGGAGACCAGCCTGTTTCCGAATATTGTTTCCCTGTCATAGATTCCGGCCTGAATTCCTGCCATGTAAGCCGCCCCGATACCAGACAGTTCCTCGGCGTTGGGAACCTTCACCGGAATCCCAAGAACATCGCTTTGAAACTGCATCAGATACTCATTTTTTGTAGGTCCGCCATCTACCCACAGTTCCGATTCCTGAATCCCCGAGGCCTCCTCCATAATCTGAATCAGATCCGTAATCTGGTAGGCAATGCACTCTAAAGCCGCCTTTACAATCTCGTTCTTTCCCGTAGTCCTGCTCATACCCAGAATTGACGCCCGGGCCTCTGTATTCCAGTAGGGTGCCCCAAGACCGGTAAATGCCGGCACCAGATAGGTCTTATCCTCCTGATTCGCCTCCCTGGCAAGAAATTCCGTTTCCCATGGGGAAGCGATCAGCCCCAGGCTGTCCTTGAGCCATGTAATCACAGCTCCTGTATAGTTGATGTTGCCTTCCAGCACATAGACTACCTGGCCATCGATTCCCCATCCCAGAGAGGTGACCACATCGGGCGACATCACCGGGGAATCTCCGATATTCATCATAACAGAAGAGCCTGTGCCGTATGTAGCTTTGATCATTCCCTTCTCATGGCACCCGTGGCCAAACAACGCTCCGTGGGAGTCCCCCAGAACCCCCAGAATAGGAACAGGCTGCTCAAAGAACCCGTCAAAATCCGTTTCCCCGAAGAATCCGTTGGAATCTGTCACCTTGGGAAGACACTGGGGTGGCACATGGAACAGCCGGCACAACTCTTCATCCCACTGAAGAGTCAGGATATTGAACAGCTGAGTCCTGGAGGCATTGGAGTAATCGGTGCGAAACTCCCTGCCCCCTGTCAGGCGGTACACCAGCCACGCATCTATGGTGCCGCAGCATAGTTCCCCTCTCTCGGCTCTTTCTCTGGCCTCCGGCACATGTTCCATGATCCAGGACCATTTTGCTGCCGAGAAATAGGGGGATAATCTTAATCCTGTGCGTCCCTTTACCAGTTTTTCTGCCCCTGCCTTTTTCAGGCGTTTACAAATCTCTTCCCCTCTGGCGCACTGCCACACTACTGCATTGCACACCGGTTCCCCTGTGGTTCTGTCCCAGGCTGCCGCCGTCTCCCGCTGGTTGCTGATTCCCACTGCCGCCACTGCCCCTCTGGGGATTCCTGCCTTCTGCACTACATCCCGCACTGCCTGAATGGTATTGTAGTAAATCTCCATCAGATTGTGCTCCACCCAGCCCTTGTCGTTGACAATCTGGCCATGGGAAATGTCCGATCTGGCCAGAAGTTTTCCCTCCCTGTCAAAGATCAGAGCCTTGGTTCCCTGGGTACTCTGATCAATTCCCAGTATATAGATCCCTTTTTCTCTCTCCTCACTCATATCTCTTCTCTCTCCACCCCCCTTTCCCTTCTCAGTTATGCTCCAAAACCTCTTCCATCCTCCTGGCGATCCCTGCCCCATTGAGTCCGTAGTAATCAAAGATCTCCTGGGACGTTCCCGAGATTACAGGGGCGTCGGGAAGAGACAGATTGACCACCCTCCTTGGACAAGTTGACGCCACCACCTGAGACACCATGGACCCAAGTCCGCCGAAGGGCGAATGCTCCTCTACAGTCAGCAGGGCTCTGGCGCCTCCGGCTGCCCTTGCTACGGCCTCCCGGTCAAGGGGTTTGACACAATACATGTCAAGAACCGTAACATGAATCCCTTTTTCCTCCAGAAGTTTTGCTCCTTCCAGGGCCGGCAGGACCATCTCCCCGCAGGCAATGATAGCCCCATCTCGTCCTTCTTTAAGAACCGTGGCCTGGTCCATGGCAAAGGGGCAATCATTCTCCTTATAAATATCCCCCACCGGATTCCGTCCCACCCGGATATATGCCGGTTTTGTGTCCTTAAGCAGGGCTTCTACCAGACGTCTGGTCTGATGGCGGTCACTGGGCAGATAGACTCTCATATTGGGAATGGCAGACATCGCCGCAATGTCCTGTGCCGAGTGATGGCTCATACCCAGGGCCCCGTAGCTGACGCCTCCCGAGATTCCCACAAGGGTTACATTGGTATCAGAATAAGCCACATCCACTTTGCACTGCTCGTAGCTTCTGGTAGTGAGAAAACAGGCCGGGGACATGGCAAAGGGCTTCTTCCCGCTTTTTGCAAGACCGGCGGCGATTCCCACCATATTCTGTTCCGCGATTCCCACCTCCACAAACTGATCCGGATAAGCCTCTGTAAAAGGAATCATGGAAGCGGAGCCTCTGGAATCACAGCACAGCACTACAATGTCTTTATCTGCGGCTGCCTGCTCCATAAGGACTTCACAGATGGCCTGACGGTTAGGAATCTGATTCATGGATGCATTCCTCCTTTCGCTTCTGAAAATCGGCAACAATCTGCCTGTATTCCTCCTGGCTTGGCACCTTATGGTGCCACCCTGCCTGGTTCTCCATAATAGGGGAACCGAAGCCTTTTATGGTATAGGCGATAATCGCGCTGGGTTTCCCCTTTACACTTCTTGCCTCCTGAAATGCCCTGGATAAAGCCTCAATATCATTGCCATCTTTTACAGAGATCACATGCCATCCGAAGGCTGTCCAGCGTTCCTCCTGACTGTCCTGGGTCATTACATTCTCAGTACAGCCGGATATCTGGAGACGGTTCCGATCCACCACGGCACACAGGTTATCCAGCTTATAATGTCCGGCCGCCATGGCCCCTTCCCACACAGAGCCTTCCGCCAGCTCTCCATCTCCCATGACTGTATAGACTCTTGACCTTCTTCCATCCATCCGAGCCGCCAAAGCCATGCCCGTACACACGGAGAGCCCATGCCCCAGGGAACCGGAATTCATCTCGATTCCCGGAAGTTTATTGTTGGGGTGGCCGATGTACTTGGTTTTGAACCTGGAGAAACCGGCTTTCACTTCTTCTATATCTAAAAATCCCCTGGCTGCCAAAACCCCATATAGCGCCTCCACCGCATGGCCTTTGCTAAGAACAAAAAGATCCCGGTCTGGATCCTCGGCATTTTGGGGGGAGATGTTCATTTCCCTGTAATAGAGGGTAATGAGAATATCCAGCACACTCATATCCCCGCCTATATGTCCGGTCTTCCCCGCCATGATAATATCCGCCACGTCTTTCCTTATGTCATAAGACAATGCCCTTAAATTCTCCATGTTCATTCTCCTCTGATACAGGCTTTTACTTCTTCTTCAATGGGGTCGTACAGATCCGGCTTCACTCCTATGTACTTGCACGCCTCATAAAGGGCAGGGACAAGATCCATATGGATTCCCACACAGTGATGAATATAAGGCCCGCACACCAGCTTATCCTCCAGCCGCTTTAGGTTCTCTACCTCCACCCATACATAAGTTCCTTTTGTATAGGGACCATCCACGCCTTTGGCTCTCCCCAGAAGAAGAGAATATTCCCCGTTGTCCCCATCAAACCGGCACAAAGTCATGTCTCCGTGTTTTGCCTCCGCCTCCACGGCTCCGGGATGGTCAAATGCCAGGGGATAGCCGATGGAAGGCTTTTCTTTCGCCACGGAAATGGGCCAGGGACCGCAGTGCTGAAGCAGTTCTCCGTTTTCATTGTCCGGGTGGCGAACCGTCCAGTCCGCAAAAAAGCTTCTTGCCTCTCCCATGGCTGCCGCCTCCGCCATAAGAGCCGTTACAGCCCCGTGAATATCGGTCTCACAGACCACGGGAATCCCCTCTTCATTGAGAAGGGAATTTGCCGCACAGGGCATAATGCCGATCTCCGACTGCAGGGCGTTCCAGCACTGAATGGCGATGGCGCGGCAGCCATATCTTTCGGCCAGGTTTTTCATGGCTGCTTTCAATACCGCCACCTGCTTAAGCTCCTCCGGCTTAATACACACATTCATGGAAGAATAGCAGTAAGAAACGATTCGTTCCACTTCTTTTCCTTCTGCTGCCACCTTCTCCATCTCCTGTCTAAGCTCTGTCATGGGAACCGGGGCCAGCTGAATATTGAACCGCTCCAGCAGCTCCCCCTCATTGCACATGGTACTCCAGAAGTCAAAGGGCCTGGGAGCAATCTGAAGAATACGGATATCCCGGAATACTTTGACAATGCTGCATACCCTGAGAAAATTTCTGATCCCCCGCTCAAACTCCGGATCCGTAAGGCGGCAGTTGCACAGATAGGTAAAGGGAACCTGAAATCTTCTGAGCACCTTTCCTGTGGCAAAGAGACCGCACTGGCTGTCCCTGAGACGCACCCCCTTCTCATCGGGCCTTTCATCCCTGGGGCCCCACAAAAGCACCGGCACCTTCAGCTCCTTTGCCAGACGAGCACAGACATACTCGGTTCCGAAATTGCAGTGGGGAAGAAACAGTCCGTCAATTCTCTCCCGCCGAAACTTTTCGGCGACCGCTCTCTGATCCTGGTCACTGTAGAGAAGCCCTTCTTCATTGATATCATCAATGCCGACAAATTCCACTCCCAGTTCTTCAAGGCGCTGCCTCGTAAGACCTGCATACCTGACGGCATCCGGGGCGCTGAATATACTCCGCCGCGTAGGAGCATACCCAATCCGAATCCTATCCATGGCGCAATCCTCCTTTTTAAATAATTAAATTTTATTCAATGATTGTAGTTTAATTTTACTTAATATTAGTTAAATTGTCAATAGTAAATTAAATAAGATTTAGATAATTATTAAACTCAATTAAATTATGCTTTTTTCGTTCATCTTGGCAGAAAGGCCGTCCGGGAGGAACTTGTATTCCCATTCGGGGCCGCTTTCGCTTAGGTTCCCCCTGCAGCGGTACTAAGCTCGCAAAAGACGCGAGCTAAGGACCGGCGGGGGAAATACCCCTCACCGGGAATACAAGCTCCTCCCGGACTGCATTCCTGGCAAGCCTGAATGAAAGGCGCCGGGAAAATGTGGCGCCCACAAGGTTTTCTCTGGCTAAAGCCAAATGCCTAAGAACTCGACCATGATTTTACAAAAGCCGAAGATATCCTTGGGGAGGATTCCTTCTACCGGCGTATTTCTTTCGAGTCGCCAGGAATGTAGTCTTGCCGGAACATAGATATCCGATGAGGGGACATTTCCACCGCCGGTCCTTGGCTCGTGTCTTTTACGAGCTTAGTACCGCTGCAGGGGGAACCTGAGCGAAAGCGTGCCCCGAATGGATATCTATGTTCCGGCAAGACGGCCCCCTGCCCATCTCCTGAACGAAAAGGTATAATTTAATTGACGAACCCGCCTTTTTTCGGTATCATTGAATTATCACTAAATTATTTCAAATACTTAAATAACAGAAAGGCATTTTCTATGGCTATATCTGCAAAAGAACTGGCACAAAAGCTTAATATCTCGGCGGCTACGGTCTCTATGGTGCTGAATCACAAGCCAGGCATCAGCGAGGCCACCAGGCAGCTGGTACTGAGCGCTGCCAAGGAATATGGATATCAGTTTAAAAAGGCGCCGGAGGATCCGGATACCCGCACCATCCAGATCGTCATATACCATAAGAACGGACTGATTCTGTCTGACACACCTTTCTTCAACCATGTGATTGAAGGAATCAGCTTTCAGTGTCAGACATTGGGATTTGCGCTTCATATGTCGTATGTTTATGAGAGGGATTCAATAGAAGAACAGATTGCACATCTGAGAGATCTTGATGTGGATGGAATTTTGCTGCTGGGGACGGAAATGGCAAAAGAGGATTTCACCCCGTTTACCACCTTGTCCATGCCCTTGGTGGTGCTGGACAGTTACTTTGATGGCATCCCTTTTGACAGTGTGGTCATCAACAACATACAGGGGGCTTTTGCCGGAACCTGCTATCTGGCAGGATTAGGCCATAAGACCATCGGTTATCTGCGCTCCAGCTTCTCTATCCATAACTTTGAGGAGCGGGCCGAGGGATATTACAAGGCTCTTCGTATTCATGGCATTGAAACCCCTCATCCTTATGTATGCCGTATCTGCCCGGTTCCTGACCAGGGCTATGAGGATATGCTCCGATATCTGGAAGACAACCCCCGGCTTCCCACCGCATATTTTGCGGATAATGACATTGTAGCCGGGGCTGCCATCCGTGCCCTGAAGGAAAAGGGCTACCGTGTTCCGGAAGACATATCTGTTATAGGCTTTGACAACATACCCTTCGGCTCCCTTATGGAACCTCCTCTGGCCACCATGGGTGTGGAGAAACAGCAGCTGGGGATTCTGGCAGTAGACACCTTAAACCGCCGCATTCAAAATCCTAATACAGAGCTTGTTAAAGTTGCCTTGGGAACAAAGGTCATCCACAGAACCAGCGCAGGATTTCTTCCTGAAGGCTCCCACAAGGGATCCTGAATCATAGAGGCAGAACAGAATGTACCCCCTAAGGCAGTTCAGGTTATACAGTCCGTTCTGCCGACAAAAGCCAGTCACCAGACTTTTCTTTGGCCGGCAGCATCAGGCCCTTGTCCTCCAATGTCATGGTTCCCTCTTCTGCATACTCACCGGTTCTGGGGTCAAACCATCGGAACCGGTATGTTCCATTTTCCATCCCCTCTACCAATGCACCTTTTCTGCAGGTATCTCCATAATAAACCACTGCCCGGGTTCTCTCTTCATTTACGGTAACCAGAGGCGCCTTCTTGGCAAAGAGCAACCTGTCTTCTTCCCCGCAGCCAGTGTAGGGAAGCATTTCCCAGAAGCGGTTCTCTTCATAGAACTGCTTCATGTACCCCATCTGTCTGCCGCCTATGCCATCGATGGCCTCATACCAGGTCACATCAAATCGGTTGAACAGGGCCATGGAATTGCTCTGCCCTTTCTCCCAAACGCAGTCCCAGATTCCCTGAGCGCCGTAGGTATAGCCGCAGCCCCCCAGCTGAATACTTATATAAGCCACTCTTCTCAGCATATCTGCCGTGCACATCCGGGTTCCCAGTTCTTCCAGGGTGGAGCAAAATTCGTACAGAGCCTCTCCTTCAATAAAGGGCTTTCCCGGATATTTTCTTCTAAAGTCCCGATAATGGGCCGGGCTAATGGGATAATCTCCATGTCCCGCCTGATTCAGAGTAAAGTCAAACCAGCTTTCTTCCTGATAATAGTCAGCAAAGGGCCTTTCGTTGGTATAGTGGGCTGTCTGCAGAGAACCGTAGCCGTCAATGCTCTCAAGATACTTAGCTACCTCAAGCCATCCCTCCAGGTACTGGGAACGCAGAGGTTCCCCGCTGTATCCTGCCGCTTCCCCGGCCAGAGTCCACACTACGGGAAGCGCACCGTATCTGGCCACAATGTACCGGGCCAGGTTCTTCTCATGTTCAACCTGGTCTTTTACCGACATAAACCATGCAAATCCCAGGGCATTTACCAGACCCAGATCTGCCAGGGCATACATACGCCGGTCCAATTCTTTCTGATAAAACTCCACATTGGGCAGGTCATCCCCTGCCTTCTGTGTCCAATACCGTTCCTCCCCACCCATGGCTTTGTCGCTGCGGAGGTTGGTCTGATACACGTTATATCCCTGATCCACTCTGTGCTTGGCCATGCCTAAGAACATACTGTCCATATGGGGATGATTGGAATGTTCCCAGGATTCTCTGTATGCAAACTCCCAGTGCGTGTCTCCCAGCCAGAAAAAGGGAGTTCCGTCATGGTAGACCAGATATCGTCCTGAAGGATGGACTTTTAAAAAACCATGGCGGTAAATCTCCAATTCCCCCGTATATGTCCTGCATTCTATGATACCTGACATCCCTCCAAGTCCTGTCTCCTCGGGAGCTTCAAGAATCCAGTTCCAGGTACCGGGCTCCGTGGGGGCAAAGGCCACTTTATAGGAGCGCCCTCCATCCCAGTATGCCTCTCTTGGAATCCTCCTCCCCGAGGGGCCGGTAAATACTGCGGTGATCTGCACATCCAGAAATGGATTATCATAGTCTTTCCTGCTTTCAAATTCCAGAATGATCTGTCTCCACTGCTCTGCTGTCACATTTTGGCTGTTCACCTTAATCCCCTCCTTTCTGCCAGGGAGACGGCCAGGCGGATCAGTTCTTCCCCGTCTTCCCTGCACACAAATCCTCTACTGATCTGTTCCTGCGTATCACGGGTTACCAGGTCCTTGTAATGCTCTAAAGATCCGTATAATTCTCTCAGCATATCTGCCGAAAATCCCTCCTGATATCCAAAAAGCACATCCTTTTCGGATTCCCGATCCACAAAACTTACCCCTTTCTCAATATTGCTGGCACTGTGATAGCGTCCCGTAGGATAATTGAGAAGGCAGGTTCTAAGCCCTCCCATGGAATTGCCGAAGGCATCTTTTCGGTTCTCCCCTTTCGAGTCCACCGCGATCCGCTCACAGATCCCCGGTGCCGCCCCGGTACGAACCCAGTGAAACAGATTACGAAAAGCCGCTCCAAAGAGAATATAAGAAGGATAGTTATTGCCCTCTTTATGTTTTCCCTGATATCGGGGCAGGCAGCCCAGTTTCTTAAGATCCGGGTCATCCTGGTAATAATCTACATAGCTGTACATCGTATCATGGCTGGCACCTGTGATTTCATAAAGGCGATACCGAAAATCGGGCATATCGCTGTCCTGGCGCATAGTCCTCCAGCTGCCGAACTGCCCGTTCTCACTTTCTGTCTGAACAGCGATAAAAGGCTCCGAGACTTTCTCCACGCGGTACAGTCTGTGACTGTAGGCCATGCCTGTCTCGTACTGATTTACGGGAGTCACCACCTTCCGGACTCCTCCCCCTGCCAGATAACCATCAAAGACACGGCTGCCTCTGGCTGCCTCCGGACGATAAGCAAAACTGTTCACATACCGAATCAGATAGCAGGCAGACTGAGACCAGCCTGTAAGGTACAGATACGTTCTGTCATACTTCTTTAGCGGATTTTCCTCTCTGTCCGACCGAAGCAGCCATGCCAGGTCTGTCAGCATATCCCAGAACAGCCCTGTCTCATAGTTAATGTCTAGGTCGGAAAGATTACTGTTTCGCCTTACAGTCTCCCCTACATCAAAGGGAAACGGCTTATCCGCATTGGGATTTTTCCAGGAAATCCTTCCGTATCTACCGGGATTAAACTCCGTCAGCTTCTTGATGGTATTTGGCTTACTGGTAATCCCTACATAGATATCCCCATTCCTCAAAAACTCCCGTCTTCCCAAAATCCACATACGGTCAAGATCAATAAACGATGTGGGATTAATTATCTCCACCACTACATTTCCGCTGCATTTAGCGGGGCGCTGAGGCGCACGGACTATAAACCGGTTCACATAGGGAGCGTTTTCTGTCATAACCTCCACCGCCCCGGCCCTGTCCTCATCATCTGCCCCTTCTGCGCTCCGGTATACATTGGCAGTGCCGTACATATAATACTCTTTCTCCACATACCCCTGCTCGGAGAGATGACAGTATCTCTCTGCGCTCGCAAAAGGATAGTCTGTGTCCGTAACCGGAATTTCCTCAATTCTCTCTATCATCAAAACCCCTCCTTTATCCTTTATTCAGGAACCTTTGTGGTGCCAGTATAGCGGGGTTTGAGCTTAATTACAATATTTTATTAAGTGATTTTACTAAATTATTAGCTTAATCTCATGAACAAAAAGCATAATGGTATTGAAGTCTTCTCTTCCTTCCCGTATACTTAAACTATCTTTAGAAAAAGGAGCTCCTGCCATGTCTGTCACTGCCAAACAGATCGCCCAGCAGTTAAACTTGTCTGAAGCCGCCGTCTCTATGGCTTTAAATCATAAACCCGGCGTCAGCACCCAGACCAGACGGCGTGTTCTGGACACAGCCAAAAGCCTGGGGTACGATTTTTCCAGAATTTCCCCGTCTCAAACCACCCCAGGCAGTATTCGATTGATCTACTATAATAAATTGGATATCTTTACCATGCCCTTCTTTCAGGAGGTAATCCGAGGCGTGGAGGAAACCTTGGAAAGTTCCGGTTACCGCATGATGCCCCAGCACATTTATGCTGTAGACAACGTGGAAGAACAGTTAGAACAACTCTCCATACAGAACTCTGATGGAATCATCCTTCTCGGCACTCAGATGACGCGGGAAGATTTTGCTCCCTTTGCCTTTTCAGACCGGCCCGTTGTTCTTCTTGATACTTATATTAACTCCGGTAAGGCCGACTGTGTTCAGATCAATAATATAGAAGGGGCCCGTATGGCCGCAGACTACCTTATTAAAAAATGCGGCTGTCAGCCAGGATATCTCCGTTCCTCTTACCAAATGAATAATTTTGAAGAACGTGCGGATGGATTTTATAAGGCAATCCGCCAGAACGGGATGTCCCCCTCCCATTCTGCAGTCCATTATTTAGGCACCAGCATTGACGCTGCCTATGCAGACATGATGGCTGTCCTGGATCAGAAGGTTCCTCCTGCTCCTTGTTATTTTGCAGACAATGACGACCTGGCTATGGGGGCTATGAAGGCATTGAAAGAGCGGGGATATAAAATCCCTGATGATATCAGCTTTATCGGCTTCGATAACACTCCGTTTTCTTCCTATGTTGATCCGCCTCTGACTACGGTAAATGTTCCCAAGTACTATATGGGACAGCTGGCGGCCCAAAGGATGCTGGCCGTGCTGAAAGTCCCTGAATTTCATCCGGTTAAGATAGAGGTCAGCACGGATCTGATTATCCGGCAGTCGGTTAGATAGCTGCGGGTATTCTTTAAAATAATTCTTTCCAGGATTCTTTTCCCAAAGTATTGATTTTAAAAAAAAGATGTGGTAAAATAACCATATCTTTTTCATGCGCGAGTGGCTCAGTGGTGGAGTATCGCCTTGCCAAGGCGAGGGTCGCGGGTTCGAATCCCGTCTCGCGCTTTTTGTTATGTATTGGGAAATCCTGAAAAATCCGGGATTTCCCATTTTTTGTCTTTCATTTTTTTACTACAGTTTACTACATACAAGCTTGACAGCAATCTCCCAATCTAAATTCCTTCGTTTCTCCACATACTATACCGACGCTTAAATCTATGGAGAAAGGAGAATACTTTTATGGACAGTCATACCCATTCAACAAATGCCATACCCCGGCTGCCTCTGGCCATAGCTACCGTTCCTTTACAGCAATGGGAAGAACCTTATGCCGCCTGCAAGGCGCTGGAACAGGGAACCATATTTCCGTGTCTCGACCTTCCTTTTTATGTGACAGGAGGTGAGAAGTATGAGTGACCGCAATGCCCTCTTAAAGGAAATCAATGAAGTCAGCTTCTTTTTAGATGACCTGAGGCTGTACCTGGATACCCATCCTGTAGACGCCAACGCCCTGAATCTTTACCAGGAAAAGCACGAGAAGCGTCTTCAGCTTCTCAAACAGTATGCCCAGGACTTTGAGCCTCTGACCTGCCACTGCATTAACCTGGATTCTAACGGAAGCTCTGCCACAGACACCCGGTACCCCGGCCAGAAACACTGGAACTGGAGCGATGGCCCCATTCCCTGGGACACGGCTGCCAACAACAGTTCTCTTCTGAAAGACCAAGGAGGTGTATAACGGTATGTGGAGTTATGAAAAACGTCTTCAGTTTCCGGTGCACATTACCAGCACCTGCCCTAAAACTGCTTCCCTGATTATCAGTCAGTTCGGCGGTCCTGATGGAGAGCTGTCAGCCTCCATGCGTTATCTTTCCCAAAGATACTCCATGCCATGCAAGGAAACCGGCGGACTTTTGACGGATATCGGAACGGAAGAATTGGCCCATTTGGAGATGATCTGCGCCATTATCTACCAGCTCACCAAAAATATGAATGTAGAACAGGCAAAGGCCTGCGGATTCGATGCCTACTATATCGACCATACTGCGGGTCTGTGGCCTGCGGCAGCGGCCGGTGTGCCTTTTAATGCCTGCGAGTTTCAGTCAAAGGGAGATGCCATAGCCGACCTGACAGAAGATCTGGCTGCAGAGCAGAAAGCCCGGGCCACCTATGACAACCTGATCCGTATGATTGACGACCCGGATGTGAGAAAGCCTCTGAAATTTCTGCGGGCAAGGGAGATTGTCCATTTTCAGCGGTTTGGGGAGGCCCTGGAAAAAATCAAGGACAGTCTGGATGAAAAGAATTTTTATTATTTCAATCCGGAATTTGATAAACAGTTTGTGAAGAAATAAGAGCTTGACCTTGGTTCGTTGCCTTCGCGAGAATAAAGGTGCCGCATAATTACCCTATATGCATAATTATGCGGCACCGCCTTTTGGATTCATGTCAAAAAATATCGACACACTTTCCTGAGGGTTTACAAATAGAAATCCGACTGGCAATACTGTATCTCTCCGGCGATCATTGTCATCTGCGGCACCAAAATCCTGCTGCACTCCAACTCATCATCACAATAATCCTTCTGGATATAGTGCTTTTCCTTTTCTTCAAAGATAGCAATATCAGCCAGGGCTCCCGGCGCCAGAGTGCCGATCTGTCCTTCCAGACCCATGAGTCGGGCAGGATTCACGGTCACCTTCTCAAGAATCGTCATAAGATCCATACCTAAAGCCAGATACTTGGAGATTACCAGGGGAAGACTCTTGGCGTAAGGCGGCATATTGAACTTATCTACCGTCAGGTCCGTTGAAATAATATCCGGCTCAAATCCGGCAGCTAAAGCGCACCGCGCCGTCTGAAGACCAAAATTGCCTTTACCGTTGGCAGCGTCAAAGATGACTCCCCGCGACCTGGCCGACAAAACCCCGGGATCCATGCTGCCGTTTTCCAGGCAGATGGGATTGCCCGCTCCCTGATAACAGTGACAGAAAATATCACCGGGCCTCAGACAATCTGCCAGTTCTCCCGCCATAACCGGAGAATTTGTGGTATGCACACAGACCCGGAGGCTGGTTCCCAGACGTTCATTTAATTTCTCTGCCAGCTCCACCGCTGCTTTCAGATAATCTGCGCCGGTTTCTTCCGGCACTACTCCCTTGGATAGACGGATTTTAAGACCAAGGATATTGTCACGGTTGGCCTCGATGACGCGCTCCATCTTATCTACATTATATAATGCGGGATTAAAATCCTCACACAGCTTCGGATCCAGCTGGCCTCCGCCATACATGGTCAAAAAACCTTTCACCCTGACGAGAGACTGGGCAATAACCGATTTATAAAAGGCTTCATAGGTGGAGGTTCCCGCGCTGCCGGCATCTACGGCGGCAGTTGTTCCCTGAGCAATCATCATATCCGGATGGATACAGATAGAACTGCCTTCATAAAACAGGTGAGTATGGAAATCAATGAGCCCCGGAGTCACGATTTTGCCGGAGGCATCTATGATTCTGTCCAGGCTGCACTCTGCTTCTTCAGCTCCAGGATCTATAATTCTCATATTCCGGATAAAAATATCTTTTTTCTCGTCCGTTCCGGAAGACGGGTCCATGACACGGCCTCCGCGAATGATATAATCTGCTTTCATTTTCATACTCCTTATAGAGACAATCGGCAGCTAATTTAGACAATTCCCATCATGCCAAGAATACTGGCTAAAATTGCACAGCAAAACGGCATGATCGCACAGCAGATAAATACATATTTATAAGTATCCTTTTGAGATGTCTTGGCAATCTGGTTGCACACAACCATACCCGATGCGTGGGGCATAGCATCAAATCCAGAGGACGCGATACATACAACCCGGTGAAGCATGGCCGTATTGAACCCGGAAGCAGCCAGATATTCTCCCATGGAGCCCAGAAAAATATTGAGTCCGCCTGCGGAAGAACCTGTGATGGCCGCAATCACATTGATGGAAACCAGCGCCGTAATCAGCGGATTTGTGTTCATATTTACCAAAGCATCCGTAATCCTTATGTAAGCAGGGGATGCGGAAACTACTGCACCAAAGCCCATAATGGAGGAAGTCGCAATCAAAGAACCTAAACCTCCGGCAGCACCGTTGGACACGGCGTCTTTAACCCTCAGCCGGTCCCTGTAGAGAATACAGCCCACCACAATAGCACAGGTCATGGCCAGGGATACGGCGTAGGAAGACGGGATGGAGGTAAGGGACTGGATTCCAAACATCAGCACCAGCAAAACGATAATAGGTGCAAAGCATGCTCCTGTGGATGGTGTCTTTCCTTCATCTACCGCGCTTAAATCCATAATATCCTCGCCGGGACTGGCCACAAAATGCTCTCCATTTGCCTTGGCCTTTTTGATCTGCCAGTTCAAAAACAAGTATGCCGCTAAAAACATAACCACGGAACAGATAATACCGATGGTGGCTCCCGCGTAAGCAGTGGTGTTGAAATAGGTTGTTGGAATCAGATTCTGTGTAGATGGCGAGCCTGGGAGCATAGCCATGCATACAGTCACCGGGCATACCATAATTGTGGCAACAATGAGTTTCTTTGGGATATCCGCCTTTTGGAACAGCGCGACAGCAATGGGATACAGGGAAAAGGCAATGATAAACGTCCCTATCCCGCCGTAAGAAAGCACCAGACCGGTCAGCATAATCACCAGCACCACCGACTTTTCACCCAGCAGTTTCAGCATACGGTTGGCAATGCCTACAGAGGCGCCGCTGTCTCCCATGACCTTGCCAAAGACAGCGCCCAGCATGAACAGCAGAAACCAGTTTCCGGCAAAACCTGACATACTGGTCATAAAGTTGTCGTTGAGTGTCTCAACAGGAGCCATACCATTAAAAAGAATCACAATCAGCGCACCTGCCAGGGAGACAATGGCCATATGCCAATTCTTCCAGATCATTGCTATGACACATGTAATTGCAATGATCAGCCCTAAAATACCTAACATGTTAAATCCCTCCTATGTATTTGTTTGTTAGACTTATGTTATCATGTACTTGTACTAAGTTGAAGAATGACTTTTTTCTTTTAGTTAGAAGTCTTTCTTCTTTTCATCTTCCAAAAACCAAGGAAATATTGTACAATATTAACAAATACTTTTTGAGGGAGCTTCCATGAACACGAGGCAATACCAATATATTCTCGCTATAGCAGAATACGGCAACATATCCAAGGCCGCCGAGCAGCTTTACATCTCACAGTCTGGATTAAACCAGCAGCTTCTTCGCATTGAAAAAGAACTGGGTGCAAGGCTTTTTGAACGGGATACCCATCACCTGAAAATTACGGAGGCCGGTGAGATCGTAGCTGCACATGCCAGAGAAGCCATGTTCCGGGAGGAACGCATGCATATCCAGCTGCAGGATGTTCTTGACAGCAGTGTAGGAGAGATCCGGCTGAATCTGGCTATGGAACAAGGGACCCAGCTGTTTTGTGCGGTATTTCCCATATTTCATGAAAAGTATCCGCGAGTCACCTTTAAGCTGGAGGATCATAAGGTTTATGACCAATATGAACTGCTGCTGGACAAAAAACTGGATATCGGCATGGCCATGATCACCAAGCGTGAAATTTCTGAGCTTGAATATGTTCATCTGGCCTATGAACGCTTTCTTTTAGGTGTGCCGGCTGCCCACCCTTTGGCCGCCATGTATCAGCCCACGGCTGATGGGGATTATCCGGAGATGGATCTGTATCTGTGCAAAGAAGAACCCTTCTCTCTCATGTTTTCCGGTTCTACCATGCGTCAGGCCATCGATCCCTGCTTTGAATCGGCTGGTTTTAAACCCTATGTTATGTTTGAATCACGCATGAACCATGTGGCTGCCCTGATGGTCAAAGGCGGCATCTGTCTGACCATCCTTCCGGAATCCCAGGCCAAACTCTATGGGGATATCCGCTGGTTCCGCCTTGCCGCCAATCCAATCTGGGAAAGCTGCCTGATTTATCACCACGAGAATCCGCCGCGCAAATCTGCCAGATATTTTATAGATCTGGCCGTGTCCAAGGCAGATTTTCTTGGTGTGCGCAGTAAGCCTGCATGGTAAAGGGACTGCTGCAAACGTATCTTTACAGCAGCCCCTTTTTGTTACCTCAGGCTCTCCAGCCCCGTATATTCCAAAAACTCGTCAATGACAGCCTTTTGAAGAAGTTTCCTGGTCTCCGGGTCTTTTCCTCCGGCGGCAACGCCATCCACTTTTGTGGCATAGCGGTAGAAATTGGAGGATGAGGTAATAATGATCTCATCTGCATCCATAAGTTCCTCCAGAGTAAAAGGCCGCTCAATGACCTGAATTCCCAGACGGTAGCAGGCGGCGATCATATGAGTCTTGGCAATACCCCTTAAGATCATATTGTCATTGGGATGAGAGAGGAACACTCCATCTTTTAATATGGAAATATTGCTGTGGGAGCACTCTGTCACGATCTCTCCTCTGTGGAACACGGTCTCTCCCACTCCGGCCCGCTTGGCATCCTGGGAAGCCATAACCGAGGGAAGCAGATTCAAGGTTTTAATATTGCAGTGATAGAACCGGGTGTCTTCCTTGGTGATGACGCTGATCTCCTTTTCCGGATCCTGCATGGCAAAGGAACGGATGGAAACCCATAATTTCCCCACAAGGTCATCGTCATAGGTGTGATTTCTCATTGCCACTCCTCTGGTCACCTGCCAGTAGATAAAGTGGGTTCTTCCCTCAACCTTCTGTAAAAGCTCCGTCAAAAGATTGCCAAGCTCCTGCTTTTCCATAGGAATCTTAATCTCCAGTGCTTTTGCGCTGCTGTAAAACCGGTCCAAATGATCCTGAAGCAGGAAAACCTTGTGGTTTCCTCCCAATGTAGCCTCATATACCCCATCTCCGAAAAAATGGACTCTGTCATTGAAGGGGACCATAACCTCCTCAGGAGTTCCGATCTGGCCATCGTAATATGCAAGTTCTTTCATATTCTGTCCTCCGCCTCTGCCGGCTGTCTATTATTTTCCCTGCCGCCCTGTTCCTAAAACAGCGCTTTCGTGATTTCAGGGAATCTACTATAAAAATAGTACCTTCCCGGGGTTTTGTCCAGATAATTTTCTTATAAGTTGAAAAATAAATTTTTTAAAGGTATAATTATTTGTAATGATAGGAAACTTACTGTTAGGAGAACACAACCATATGTTTAAATATGAGATCATCGCCGAGGACATTAAATCCAAGATTCTTTCCGGCTTTTATAAACCAGACGAAAAACTCCCCCAGGAATTTGAGCTGTGCAAGCAGTATGACGCCAGCCGCACCACCATACGGGAGGCCATGCAGCTTTTGGTCTACAAAGGGTTCATCACAAAGCAGAGAGGCTCCGGAACCTATGTAAAAGCCGTATCCGGCGGAAGCTCCATCCAGAACAGCTTTGCCATGTCCCAGCAGTTCGGCGGGTTCAGCAAGGACAAGGAAGGCTCCGTCATCACCTCAGACGTTCACGAGTTCCAGCTGGTACCTGCCTCCAAAGAGATTGCCGAGAAGCTCCAGCTTGCGGATGGCTCCTTTGTGTGCTTCATCTGCCGAACCAGACGGGTAGATGGGAAGCCTTATGTAGTGGAGTACACCTATATGCCTACTGCTTTTATTACGGGTATCACCGACGAGGTAGTTCACAGCTCCATCTACCGTTATATTCAGGATACCCTAAATTTAAAGATCCAGGGGGCTCACCGCATTGCCCGGGCCGTCATGCCCACTGCCCAGGAGCGTGAGTGGCTGGACATCGGGGAGAAACCCCTTCCCCTCCTGGAGGTGGAACAGGTAGCCTACCTCTGTGATGGCCGGATCTTTGAATACTCCAAATCCCGTCACCGGGCGGACTGCTTTGAACTCCGCTCCATAAGCATTCACTAAGCCAAAACCCAAAGAGGATATCGCAAAATCATCAAAATAGATGATGAAGCGGTATCCTCTTTTTTAGACTTTTAAAAAAACCATAAAATTACCCTTGCATTTTTATAAAATTGTGATATTATAAAAATATGTTACTACTTATTTTTTAAACATCATTACTTTTATTGTTTCATTTCAGGAAAGGGGTATGAATATGAAGCTGAAACTTCCAAAGAACTTTTTCATAGGCGCGGCCATGTCCGGTCCCCAGACGGAGGGCGCTTACAAAAAGGATGGAAAACTGGAGAACATCTGGGATACCTGGTCGGACTGTGCTGTCTCTGATTTTTACAACAAAGTGGGAAGCTATGTGGGGAACAACTTTTATGAAAAATATGAGGAGGATATCCGGCTTTTAAAGAGCCTTCATATGGATTCCTTCCGCACCTCCATGCAGTGGACCAGGCTTATGGATCAGAATCAGCAGCTGAATCCTGCAGGCGCCAAGTTTTATCACAAGGTTGCTGCCTGTGCCAAGGAGAATGGTATTGAACTGTTTATGAACTTGTATCACTTTGATATGCCCTCCTATCTCTTTGCCAGAGGCGGCTGGGAGAACCGGGAAGTCGTGGAGGCCTACGGGGTCTATGCCAGAACCGCGTTCCGGGAGTTCGGCAGGGAGATCAAGTACTGGTTCACCTTCAATGAGCCTATCGTGGAACCGGATCAACGGTACAGAAGCGGGGTATGGTATCCCTTTATCAAGGATGCAAAAAGGGGAATGCAGGTACAATACCATATCTCCCTGGCCCACAGCCTTGCGGTCCGTGAGTTTTACAAGGCAAAGGAAGAGGGCTTTCTGCGTCCCGATGCCCAGATCGGCTTGATCAATGCATTTGCGCCGCCCTACACAAAGGAGAACCCCTCTCCCCAAGATATGGAAGCTGTCCGCATGACCGATGGCATCCACAACCGGTGGTGGCTGGATCTGTGCACGTCCGGCACTCTGCCTCAGGACGTTATGGAGACTCTTGCCGCCTGCGGCGTTCCCATCGAGGTCCGTCCCGGAGATGAACAGCTCTTAAAGTGCGGCAAAGTGGACTGGCTGGGTTTTAACTACTACCAGCCTACCCGGGTTCAGGCGCCTTCGGAGAAGACCGACGCCGCCGGCTATCCCAGGTTCGCAGAGCCCTATATTTGGCCTGAGCGTAAAATGAATATTTACAGGGGATGGGAGATCTATCCAAAAGGAATCTATGACTTCGGCATGAAGATGAAACGGGAATATCCGAATCTGAAATTCTTTATCTCAGAAAACGGCATGGGTGTGGAGCATGAACATCGGTTCCGCAATGAGGAAGGAGAGATTCAGGATGATTACCGCATTGAATTTGTTCAGGAACATCTGGAGTGGGTTATGAAAGCCATAGAAGACGGGGCTTTATGCGTGGGCTACCACTACTGGGGCGTCATCGACAACTGGTCCTGGAACAATGCCTTTAAGAACCGCTATGGTTTTATTGAAGTGGATCTGATGAACAACTATGAACGGAGATTAAAAAAATCTGCCCACTGGATCAAGGCTCTCATTGAAGAGAGAGACAAGGAGGATTAAATCATATGAAAACCCTATCTTTACAGGACTCCAAATTTATCGATAAATTCACGGAATTTGCGGCAAAGCTGGGCAGCCAGGTTCACTTAAGCTCCCTTCGCGATGCATTTGCCACCATTATGCCCCTTTATATTCTGGCCGGCCTGGCTGTCCTTCTCAACAATACGGTATTTACTTGGATCTTAAGCGGACCTACTCTGGAGAGCGCTCAGTACTGGGGCAATCTTCTGGTCAATGCCACGTTAAACATCAGCTCCCTGCTGGTGGCCGCCGTCATCGGTTACTGCCTGTCCCGCAATCGCGGGTATGACAATCCCATTGCCGCGGCCCTTATCTCCCTGGCCACTTTGATTATCATGATGCCGGGTTCTGTCAGCGTAGTCCCCGCAGGGTCATCGGATGCCGTATCTGTCTCTGGTGTTTTGGCATTCAGTAATACGGGTACCCAGGCCATGTTCGCCGGAATCATCATCGGTCTGGCGGCAACGGAGCTGTTCATCTACATCTCCGGGATCAAAAAGCTGCAGCTTAACATGGGAGACAATATACCGCCGGCCGTAGGCAAGTCCTTCTCCGTGCTGATTCCCTTTATCCTGGTAATGTCCTTCTTCGGCATTATCTCCGCGGTTTTGTACAACGGGTTCCACACGGATCTGATCACCATCATCACCACGGTGATTCAGGAGCCTCTAAGGGGCGTGACCACAGGGCTTCTGGGCTGCGTGATCCTCTATTCCCTGGGCAATTTCCTGTGGCTCTTCGGCATTCATCAGACGGTGATCTACGGTTCCATTTTAGAGCCTCTTCTCATCGTCAACATGACTCAGGCCATGGCTTCCTATGCTGCGGGAGAGCCCATACGCGATATCATTAATGTTGCTTTTGTTCCTGCCTTCGGCATGATGGGCGGTTCTGGTTCCACTCTGGCCCTGATCATCGCCACATTGCTCTTCGGACGCAATAAGGCTACAAAAACGATCTCCAAGATGTCTGCAGCGCCGGGAATCTTCAATATAAATGAGCCTGTAATTTTTGGATATTCCATTGTTTACAACATTACCATGATTATCCCCTTTGTCCTTCTGCCTGCTATCGGCATTATCATTGCCTACGCAGCCACTGCTCTCGGCTTTATGAGCGAGTGTGTTGTCTACATTCCCTGGACCACACCTCCGCTTTTAAGCGGCTATCTGGCCACCGGCGGAGATTTCAGGGCTGTGATCGTTCAGCTGATCATCCTGGTAATCGGCGTGCTTTTGTATCTTCCTTTTGTAAAGATTAATGATAAGGTTCTCAGCCGGACCGCATCTGATGAAGAATGATTCCTTTTTATCGGTTTCCCCTGTATGGAAAGTCAGTAACCCTCCTCCATACAGGGGATTTTAAATAATGATTGACAAAAAGATATCATTGAGATTACTATATTCTAAGGAGGCTTTAACCATGAAAGAACTGATTTTTTTTAAGCCCTTTTTTAAACAGGTGCTGTGGGGCGGCACAAAGATGAGAACGCGCTACGGATATGAGATTCCCGGTGACCATACAGGGGAAGCCTGGGTGATCTCCGCCAATCCTCACGGACAGAGCATTGTCAGGGAAGGGATTTATAAGGGTTTAAGCCTGGGGCAGCTGTGGGAGGAACATCGGGAACTTTTCGGAGACATGGAAGGGAAGGAATTCCCTCTTCTGGTGAAGGTCATCGATGCCGATGACCATTTAAGCATCCAGGTCCACCCGAATGATGACTACGCTTTTCTTCACGAGCACGGCAGCCGGGGTAAGACGGAGTGCTGGTATATTCTGGACTGCGATGAGGGGGCGGATATCATTATCGGCCATCATGCCGGGACCCGGCAGGAACTTGAAGAGATGATCGATGGGGGCAGATGGGAGGACCTCTTGCGCCGCTTCCCCATTCATAAGGGGGACTTCTTCTACATTCCTTCAGGAACGGTCCATGCCATCCGCAAAGGAACCCTCCTTTTAGAGGTTCAGCAGAACAGCGACACCACATACCGGCTTTACGATTATGGCCGGCTTCAGGATGGAAAGCCCCGTGAGCTTCATCTCAAGCAGAGTAAGGATGTGATCACCTGTCCCCATAGCCGGCAGAATACCTGCGGCCCTGTGTCCAATCATGGGACTTATGAGACCTGCACTCTGGTGGAAAGCCAATATTTTACCGTAGTCAAATGGAACGTGAAAGGGCAAGCGTCCATGAGCCAAGATTATCCCTTTATGCTTATGGACATTACCTCAGGAAAGGGAACCCTGGATGGAATCCCGGTAACTGCCGGTGATCATCTCCTGGTGCCGGCAGATTATGGAACCTTACAGATCCAGGGTGAGATGGAGTTGATTGCCACACATATATAATTTAGGCGTTTGCGAAACTCAAAACTTGGCTGAATTTTCTGACCATACATTCCAGGAAAAGCCATCACACCATGGAGCTGAGACCATAAAAAACAGGAGGGCCCTCTGCCCGAGTGTTTTTTGTCCTACTGGGCTCAGTGGAATGCCCGGTGTACGAAGGCTTTG
>JAAWHU010000061.1 GCA_022796015.1 Hungatella sp.
TCAGATTCATTAAAAAATCTGACAACCTTTTCTTTGTAGCGTTTATCTCCATAGGATAGAGGAATAATTACAAATAAGTCACTAAAGCGACTCTCACTTTTTAGCATCCTCATTATTTCAAGGTGATGCTGTTCTATTGTTGCATTATAACCAATAGTCAATACCAATTTGTCGTTTGGTACATGAAGTTCCCTTTTTATTTTATCTATCCTTTCTTTCGCTTCCTCAATGTAATTAAGCTGTGTGACTCCAAAAGGAACCTTAGCAATCCTATCCACATAACGCTCCCCGAAAAAGCGAAGAAAATCTTTCTTCATATCATCACTTTCTACTGTAATATATCGGCTTCTATTAAACAGTCCGTGTAACAAAAACCTGTCTCCCTTGCTCACCCTATAAATATCCGAACCATAAATACTTGATATTAAGAATATGCACTTTCTGCGAAATAAAAAGGAAAAAATACTATAAATTACTTTAACTGAGTGTATATGAATAATGTCATATTGAGGCAGCTTCAATAAGCAGAGAAAAAAATCTATGTAATATTTTATTGTCAAAATTTTACTGTTTCCTGTTTTTCTTACGCACTCAATAACATCTTTGTAGAATTTTCGGTTTTCCGGTTTACAAAAAGTAAAACTCAGAATATCCATCTGAAATCGCTCTTGTTCCATATTACGCGCATAATCAATTCTAAAGTATCCATTCGCGTCTCCTACCAATAATATCTTTTTTATTCCAGCTCTATCTTTTTCATCAGAGCCCATTTTATTCTTAAGAAAGTGCATTGCTGTTTACCTCACTCATATTACATAAAAACATAAGCGTAAAATAGTAAAAGAAATTATATATGGTATACCTCTGGCAATTCACATATATTATGGCAGTCAAGAACAACTTTTGACTTTAGCTTATCCATATTCTCTTTAATCTCGTTATGTTTTACCATAATAACAACAAAATCTACTTCATTCAAAAAAATATCGAGACTATGGTACTGATTCTTGACAACATCTCTTTTTATAAATGGATCATATACTTTTAGTCCAGACGCCAAATGTCTCTCCTGAGACTCAAGCAGTTGAAGTGACGGAGACTCCCGCATATCATCCACATTTTCTTTATAAGTCAACCCATACAGCCCAACCCTAGTAATATCAGTCATTTCTTTTTCCTTCATAATCTCAAAGATCCTGTTAAGTACAAAATCGGGCATTCCATCATTCGTTTTCATGGATTCATCAATTACTTTAGCAAGACTTGGATAATCTCCTACGAGGAACCAAGGGTCAACAGAAATGCAATGCCCGCCAACACCTGGCCCAGGCTGAAGGATATTTACCCGAGGATGCATATTGCAAATCTTTATTATTTCATAAACATCCATATTATCATGACGACAAATTTTCGCCAGTTCATTAGCAAAGGCAATATTAACTGCCCGGAATGTATTTTCCACTACTTTAGTCATCTCTGCAGTTTTAATATCCGTGACAACAATTTCTCCTTGGCAAAAAGAAGCATATAACTGCTTTACATTCTCACCTATGACTTTGTCGTCTGCTCCAATAGTACGATTGTTGTGTAGTAGTTCATAAATCATATTGCCTGGAATTATACGTTCTGGTGCATGAACAAGGTTCAAATCCTGTCTCCCTTCCTTCTCAATCACTGGTCTAATACTCTTCTCAATGGTGCCTGGAGAAACAGTGGACTCTATAACCACGGTGGCTTTCTTTGGGGCCACCTTTATTACATCCTTCACCGCAGCAACAATATAGCAAGGATCAACTTTTTTACTAAATTTATCATATGGTGTCGGAACGGAAACTATATATGTATCTGTCACCTGATAATCCGTAGTAAACTTAATACCTGACTTTAAAGCTTCTTGAAACAAATCGTCCAGTCCTTCTTCTTTGAAGGTGGTCTGCCCGGTATTCAAAGTTGTAACCAATTCCATGTTATAATCTGTTCCCACAACCTCCACACCATGTGTAGACATCATTAAAGCTGTGGGAAGCCCAATATAACCTAATCCAATAACGTTAATCATAAATATTATTAACCCCTCTTTCATTTAATTCTGTTTTATTGATTATCAACCAAGTGGACAGAACAATTACTACAAAATAACAGGTTAGCATTTCGTAGAATAACGCCCCAACCATCCCTGTAATGATTGCGGCATATAACGCCCTGTAAGAATCATTTCTACTCTTTCTGTATGTTCTAATAGAATTGAAGGTAATATAAATCATTAAAGAAGAAAGAGTTAGTCCAAGAATACCCCTTTCAACTACCGTAGTTACAAAAAAATTGAAGAAATATGGCGCTGTCCCTGCCTTCATATCATTCATGTTAATTGATGAGCCGAATCCTATCCCAATAAAAAAATTCCTGAAGGAAGCAATCCATATCCGAAATGCATCCTCAAGCAAAATAAAATGTCTATCCCGCAATATACTTTGGATATTTAGGCGGCCTAAAAAGAGTCTCACATAATCATTCTTCCAGATAAAAATACTTATCGCAACTAATATGCCCTCTATACCCGCAAATATTGTTTTTGAAGAGAACCTTTTTTTCTTACTGTTGAGAAAGTATAAGGCTACAAAACAGAATACTGCAACATAACCGGTTCTGCTCCCTGTAAACAATAATATAATCGCAAACAAACAAATAAGAGTCATTCTATAATGATTTGGATAGAGTTTTTTATTTGTCACTAAAATAGCGATACAAATACCCATAACTCCCGAAAGAATAGGAGGTGTCCCGTAGGGTAAAGCTAAACGTATCTGGCCGGATGCCATTGCCCGCAATATAAATGCTCTATCCAGAACAATACTCATGCCTAGAGGAAGATTAATCGTTAAGGGTATACCCTCCGCAAAATAGAATAAGTAGTAAGAGTATAAAGAAAGCAAAATCGTAATATATTGCGAACGTATCAAAGCTTTCTGTATACTGTCAGAATCTCTGGGTTCAAAATATATTGGCATGAAAAAGAAAAAGAACGATGTCATCAAACCCACGAGGCAGCTGCTTCTAGCCCACTGAGGATATGTAGAAGTAGTATACGCAATTATGCTACTTATTGCCCATATGGCGGCCAAAGAAATGCCAATGCTTGTAATTCTTATTTTTCTCATAGTAGCTAATCCAATTATCGACATGATAAAGGTGAGAATCAAAAACATTTGGAATATGGACAGCCCTATAAATGGTAAGGTAATTATCTGTGTACTTGATAATACAATCGTGACCAAATACATCCTCTTAATAACTGACTTCATACTCTTTCCCCACTAGATTCCAGGAAACGGTAATACTCATATATTCGGTAATCAATTACCCGATCATCATGGCATCCTTTTCTGAAAGACCGGTATTCGCTCTCATAGCAGTGTCCAAACTGCCGTTCAAGATACTTTACTGCAATACTATTATCAATGAGATCAGGGAATGTTTCCGCAATATACATCATTTCTAACCCAGAGACATTATATGGATAGCCATATATATTAACTGCTCTGTTTTGTGGTAGAATTGAAGAATAATCAATCGTATTATCCAGCCTGAATTCTTTATTTTCGAGTGATTCTAAACAATATTCTGTATTTACATAACATACCGCTTTATTAATTTTCTTGAACTCTTCTATATTAATATCATTAATCACATGTTTTAATCTGGCAAATGCCATAATATTAAAAATATGATAACCTTCTTCTCGATACTGATATGACGGCTTTCCAAACACTCTGTTTATACCATCTATCGATTTGCGAAGGTTCTGCCTGATCTTTTGAATATATGATTCTCTTTTATAAATCGGATGGCATATCAGACCTTTTTTATGGATTTCCATGTTTGATTTAAGATTCACTATAAAATCCCTCAGGCTATCCCTGATATGGTCATCATTCAAGAAACAATTTGCCTCAGCTACAGACGCTGCAAACCACAGCTGATGATTTAATGTAAAATCAATGACATCATCCTCTATTTCGCTGTACTTGGGAACACAATACAAATGAAGTGATGTATTATATTTGTGATTCATTATTATTTGACGCATTAATTCCAAATAGTCCTTTTGGGGATTCACTTTATATAGATAAACAAGCGCTTCAATCACCCACGAATGTCCAATCGTGCCATTTGACCTGTCCTTGCCCTTCTTCTCCCGCATGACAAATAAACCCGGGGCTATCATATATGATAAAAGCTGATCGCTCATTTCCTTTATCAAAGGCATATAATCAGCTTTATCAAAAGATGTAATCTCAATCGCTGTGATAACAATAAGGTGGCACAGATTTCTTACGGGAGTTTCAGGATCATTATACGGCCCATTGATTCCTCCACTAACACACCTTTTTTCTTTATACTCATTGATAAGACGTTTGCCTACATTCATTACGATTTCAGAATACTCTTTTAGCTTTTCATCACTACTCATCGTATACTCCAATCAAATCCCTTGATATTACATTCCAATCAAACTTAGTACATGCTTTAATACAATTACTGGATAAACTATTATAATTTTCGATTGCCATTCTTATTTTATCTGCCAAATCTATATGATCTCTGTCATTTACTGCATATCCAACTGTACCGTCACTAAACTGATTGTCAAAACCTTGTCCCTTCGTATACAAAACCGGCAGCCCCTGGCTTAAAGCCTCTGCATATGCCAATCCAAAAGACTCTTTATGTGACGGCATGCAAAAAATATCTGCACCCCGCAAATACTTAAGCACCTCTTCCTTCCCGCATTTTGGATGATACTGAACAAACGAGTTCTTACTTATCACAGATTTATATTCATCATCAATAATATCGCCAACTGCGGTTAAGATGATGTTAAGTCCTTCTTCGCGAAGTTTTCTAATAGCTTCAACAGTTAGTTCAAGGTTCTTTCTTTTCTCAAGTTTCCCTATGTAGATAACTTTTATGCAATCATAAGATATTTGCTTAGGTGTATTTGCATTTTTCAAAAAATACTCATCAATACCGTTTGGGATTACTATTGACTTTGAATTCAGCATATCCGAGATCCTTGCATCTGCCAGCCTCTTCTTCAATTTATTTTTATACTCTGGACCTAAAAATACAATTTTTTTTGCTGCCTCAATATTTTTACATGTTTGTTTTCTTATCCATCCAAATCTCCAATTAAACCATGTATTGATATCTGTGTCTCTTACTGTAACCACATATGGAATGCCATATTTCTCATATAAGTATCTGCATAGAGTTCCATCACTTACTAACATATTTCCGTGTGTAACTGAAACTTGATTCAAATTGAATGATTTTCCAAAATGCCTTGCTGCGGCTTTAATTCTTGAAATATAAAGCACAGGACCCTTAAAATATAGATTGGGCATATATCTATGAACATTCTCAGGATATAGCTCCTTTTCATTAAAATGGGTTGTATTGTAATAGTAAATCTCTGCTCGAACATCATTATTATTCAAACTACTAACCAAATGCTTTTGTACCGACTCATAGCTGCTTGTAATATAAACAATATTCATGGCCTTATACTCCTGCCAAAAGAATCTTTATTTTTTCTTCTAATTCATTCGAGTTAAAGCTGTCCAAGATATATTGCTTTTTATTTCTGCAATTTTCTTGGATTTTTTTATAATAAGAGTCAAATTCTAATTCTTTCAATGCGTTTTCCAATGACTTTTCATCCCTGTTATCAACAGCAATTCCAACTCCCCAAGAATTTACTAATTCTCCAACGTATGTACCCTGTGATACAAGAATTGGCAATTCACAAAAAATAGATTCATATAGTTTATTAGGCAATGCAATTTTTTCATTTTCTCCCTGGGCATTATAAACTGAAAAAATAGCATTACATTTTCCATATAAATCAGCCACTTCCGTATCATAGTTATATCTACCTGAATACTCTATATAATCTATCCCTTCAGCTAATTTCTCAGTATCTCCAAGTAAATCCGAGCCCGCTAGCAAGACATTCCAGCCACATGCTCTTGCCGCATTCAGTAACAAATCTCGTTCTTCACGATATCTAATGCTCCCAATGAATCCGATTGTTTTTTTCCCTAAATACTCTTTTATCTTATACTGCTCAAAATATTTAGGATTAGGGACATTCGGTATAACTAATACTTTATCTTCTTTTATCAAGTTTTTATAATAAAAATTGTAGTAACCCTCTGATGTCAATACTAACAGATCAACGCTTTTTACGCATTTCTTTTCTATAGCCTTCAGAATTGCTTGAATTGCTTTCTTTAATACTCCTTTTTGTTTATCGATGACAAGCGTATGTAAATCTGCAATTTCATATACTATCTTTATCTGCTTATGACAATATTTGTATATCGAAGATATCAGAAGCATATCCAATGCTTCCGGATAAAGTATGTTTGCATTAATCCCCTTCAATGATCTATATAATTCACGATATACTTTTATATATTTTGAGAGGCGCTTAATAGGATTTGTCGGGTCTGCTGCAATAAACAATCTCTTGGTTTTTACACCTTCTCTTTGAAATACCTTTTTTTCATTTATTCTCTTTTCCCAATATATAAGATGCAGATTAGCAATCTCCTTAAGCGCATCTATGCGTTTTTCACACCGCGGATTTGGGAAGAAACCGCGGATTATTACAATATTACCATTTCCCTTTTTATCGAAAACCTTTGACTCCATAATAATAAACTCTTCTTTCTACTCGTCTGCTTTAAGAATCTCCTGAACAAGCCGGCTATAACTCTCTGTTCTGTTAAACAACTCTTCAGCACATTTTCTTGCATTGCGCCCCATGGTTATTCTCAGGGATACATCATTTATCAAAAGCAAAAGAAACCTGTATAATTCCTCTACTGAATCACAATTAAATCCCATTTTATAATCTGATATCAATCTTCTATACTCTTCACTGTTCTGTGTGTTCAAAACAGGTTTTCCGCAAGAAGCATAATCTGCATGTTTATTAATTATTGAAGCGACAGATGTCCCAATAATAGGATTTACTACCATGTCGCAATTACATAACATGCCGCACATCTGACTGTATTCCAGTCTGCCCAGAAATGTGACATTTAATCCTGACGCTTGGGATTCAAATTCTTTTCTCTTAGGACCGTCTCCCATTACGATTAACCTAAGATGCGAGTAACTCAGTTTTCTCATCGCCTCAAAGATAAGTGGCAAATCGTAGCTCGTGCTTAGCGTCCCTGCATAACCAAGCCAGATTTCATTCTCCTTTTTCTCTAGTACTGGATCATTTCCAGCATACTTGTCAAATGTGTTTAGCTCTGTGCCAAGAAAAACCGTAGTTGTTTCCTTACATTTTCTGTTCTTCTTAAATGCTCTTTGACAATATGTATCAGAGACTGCACATATGGCGTCTGCTCTCCTATAAATTCCGTTTGCAAGAGCATTAAATGGAGCAAAAAGGATATTACTGATAATCGGGATATGGAATGCCATCCGGAATGCTTCTGGCCAAAGGTCCTGAATGTCAATGACAAACCGGATTCCATTTTTTTCACAAAACTTTGCCGCTTCATATGACGCTGTTAATGTTGGTATAGCGCAGTATATCACATCAGGTTTCTTTCTTCTATTCAGATACTTTTTAACATTTTTTCCCCATATGAAATGACCATAAAAACGCCGCAAACATACATTTTGGGGATACGCACCTTCATGAAGCAACCTTATTGGATAATCGTGTTTTTCTATTTCATGATGATAATAGCCTTTGCTGCTGTGATCGAAATCGCTGGTAACTATCTCAACATCGTTATCCTTCGCTAGCATATCTGCTAAATACAGAAACCTACTATTGTATGTTCCATCTAACGGACCACAAAAATCTGCAATAATAACTATATCCTTCATATAACCTCTCATGCCCTGTACTTTGGAAAATATCCGCCATCCGTAGGTTCTCTTATGGCCAACAATTTGTCATATTTATCCTGATCGTATATCTTCTTTCCAATGAAAAAGTGATTCAGTTGCCCTTTATAAAATGCTCGTTTAAACCTAAACAAACTATCTTCACCGGAACCAACTCCTCCACCTAAATAAAATGACCTGCATCCATTAGCACATCCCCAAAGAGCCGCTTCATATAGCAGCAGATTTGTAGGTGCCAAAGAACTGAACTCACGAAGTGACCCTGAAAGATGATAATTCATTCTTCCATTTGCCGTTAGCATAATAGATGCCGCAATAACTTGGGCATCCTTTTCTGCCCAAAACACTTGAGCATATTGAGGAATATCTTCTAGAACAGATTCATAAAAATCAGGTTCAAAGTAGTAATACGCTTTTGCTTCATCCTTATCCATTGTTCTATTGTAAATTACCCGAAATTTTTCATATATCTCGGGGTAACGACCATTATATATCTTTATACCATTCTTGATAGCTTTCCGAATCATATTGCGATTTTTGCTAATAATATTGCTCCAAATATCTTCTGGCGAGGCCAGTTCCATATGAACAACTTCTCCTAGCTGAACCACTTCATAGAACAGTCTACTAGCGTCATGATTTTTGATCATCGGATGAAAACGAATGAACTCACTAATAATTCCATTCTTTTTTATCCACTCCTCATATGACTTAAAGAGATTCCCACTTTCTGTCCCCTCTATAATCCATCCACCATAACCATACGGTGTAGCGAAATCAAAGTATTGCCCTTCATCTATTTTTTCATTAAATCGTTCGTCCTGCGCTATGTCACGTCTCATAACAACGTTAATGCCACGGGCGAGATCATCTTCATAAAAAAACAGCAGCGCCTCTCCATCCCCATGAATTTGAAACGCCTTTACATATCCTGAAAGCCAATAAACATCATATTCTTTAAAAGAACGAACTATGGAATCCCACTGTTCGGCTTGTTCAGTTGTATAAACGGAAAGTGCCATCTTTACCTCTCCATAAAATCATTTACAATCTCGACTATACAATCCATGTCTTTCTCCACATACCTTTGATCACAAACAAGACTAAGCTCGTTTTCATATATTGCTCCTGTCCGACCTTCCAATTCGTGATATTTACTCACAGGCCAATGTATCGGGCAATAAATGTTTCTTTGAATAAGAAAGCTCTGAAGAGAATCGCGTTTTTTGTCTGGTACGAGAATCGGAACGAACATAGGGCAATCAGAACTAAGCATTTCCGGGAAAATAAGCCACTTAGAAAATGCCGTGCGCAGCACTTCTGCATTTGTTCTTCTGCGTGACACAATTCCCCGAATATCTAAAAAATATGCCGAATTTACATCTCGCACCGCTGCTTGTATAATACCCTCGTTTTCCAATGCTTCTTCTGCAGCAGCAAAACTAGTCAAATAATCCTTATTTATTCGTCTTCCCTCTAGGTACTCTAACTTTTGCTGCATAGCTTTTCTACGAACATTAAAATAACCCTTTTCATCCTTTTTCCCCTCAGTTAACCTATGCTCATCATTAGCCCAAGCATATCCACCAGTCCATATTCCACACCATTTACGAAGTGAACCGAAGTAATAATCTGCATCTGAATACTTGCTTGAAAAAATAGAATGAGTTACATCCCGTATAACGATTCCTTTATAACCCGACAAGGTCTCTGATGTGGTTGTATAACCAAAATAATCCATAATAAACAGTACTTCGCAATCCAAACCTATTTCTTGAATTAGTTTGTCCCGCCAAAAAACCGGATAAAAACGAACATCAAATCCTGCATCTATAAATGGCTTAACCATGCTATCGCAACACCATGACGGCATGGCAACAGTATGTAAGTTCTGCAATTCTTTTATTATAGCCTGCAAAGCACTCCGCCCAGAAAGATACCATTGTGTATAGTTAGGAAACAAATCATTCCGTTCCTCACTTACTGGTATATCCCAGAACTCACTTCCTATTTCCCAATGCATTTTCTTTCTCCACATCACGGACTAATAATGAATATGTTAGAATATCACAGTACTGACCATTCTTATATATACGTTCCCTAAGCATGCCTTCCTTTCTGAATCCACATTTTTCAAACATGCCAACGGATGCAGAATTGTATGAAAGGATCTCAGCATACAAACAATTCAATCGGAGCTCAAAGAAAGCAAATTGCACAATTACATTAAGAGAATCCGTTCCAAATCCCTTTCCTCTGAACTCGTTTAATATCTTTATATGAACTTGGGCTACTCCATTTTTGGAATCAATATCGCTCAGAATAATTGTCCCGACAGGGTTATCAGTATCCTTCTCAACAATAATGCATCTGAGAATATCCTTTCGACCAATCTGATCCTTTTGCCACATTTCCTGTTCTTCCTTTGAAACCGGCCATGAACTTCCTCCAACCATCTTTTCGGTTTCAGGATCATTGATCAGTTCAAACAATAATTTATTGTCTTCCGAATCGATTGCTCTTAAGTATATGCATTTTCCAACTATTCTCATATTCTCTGTCCTCAGTTCCTTGTCATCTCACTTTTTTTCTTAATATATGCAGGCTCTCTGGCTGATTTTCTCCTTGTCCAATTCCTTCCCGAATAAAAACCTTTTTAATTGTAAATAAAAGTATTTTCACATCAAACAGCAGGCTCATTTCTTCAGTATATTGAAGATCAAATTTGAATTTATCTTCCCAGCTAATTGAGTTCCTACCATTTACCTGTGCCCAGCCTGTAAGTCCAGGTCTTACATCGTGTCTATGATGCTCCTCTTGAGTGTAATAAGGAAGATAAACAACGGCTAACGGTCTTGGGCCAATCAGACTCATATCTCCCTTCAGGATATTAAAAAATTCCGGAATTTCATCGATAGACAAAGCCCGCAGGCTCCGCCCAAAGTGTGTTAGCCTTTTGCTGTCCGGCAACAATTCTCCGTTCTCATCTTTTGCATTAGTCATGGTTCTAAACTTGTATAACTTAAACAGTTTTTCCTCTCCTGTTTTGGGATCAATTCTCCCAGGCCTTTCAGTGGTAAATATAACCGGACTGCCTAGCTTCAATTTCACAAGAATTGCAATAAGGAGAAATAGCCATGAAAACAATATCAATGCACACAGTGAGCATATTACATCCAAAACTCTTTTTATGTATTTGTTGTAAATGCCTTCTTTGCCTCTCTTCTGGCTATCCCATCCAGCAATTATTTTTTTTCTAATCTTCCACCAGATCATTTCGCCAATTACTAATACGCTTAATGCCGGCCCATTAAACATAAACCAAGTATCTTCCACTCTCTCTATAAAGAATTTACTAGTAATGCAACCAATTATAAAAAGGGTCATGGTCACCGCGATATCAATAATTCTTAGCTTGCCATCTCGATCCTGCACTGTCCTCTACCTCATTTATTCGCTTTATCGTCTTATGAGTATTCCACCCGACCAAATACGAATCTCTTCTGAGGAACATAGTTGGTCGGTGCGGCAATGATCACATAATCTGCTTTTCTATGCAATTGTACTATAACTTATTCATAGCAAGCCTTAATAACATCTATAATCACATCCTGCTGATCAGCAGTCATCTTGTTATCGCTCGGCAGACAAAGACCTCTGTTGAAAATATCCATACCCACATCAGCAGCACCACCCTCTATGTATGCATTCGTCATCGCTCTTCCGCTGCCTGTTTTGGTGATGAATGGATTCATTCTGTAAATGGGCTGTATATGCATAGGCTTCCAAATTGGTCTACCCTCCGCATTGATAGATAAAATAGCATCCAGTATCTCCATAGGACAACTCTTTCCCTTTTCCGGAATAAATAGAGCTGTTGTCTCGGAACGAACTTGTTTACACATAGCGTCTGGATCTATGATTAGACAACTGAGCCAGAAATTGGGGGCGCTGTTTTCTGCATCATACGGATTCATGGATACCGGAAGATCCTTTAACCCTTCCCTGTATCTCTCATAGATAGCTTTCTTCTGAGCAATATGTTCCTCCAAATATGGATACTGGCCTCTTACTACACCGGCTGTCACATTGGACATACGGTAGTTGTAGCCGATTTCTTCATGGTGATACCACGGAGAAGCTTCTCTGGCCTGCGTAGACCATTTCCGCACCTTATTTGCTGCTTCTTCATTATCCGTCAGAAACATACCCCCTGTACTGCCTGTGATAATTTTATTACCATTAAAGCTGATACAGCTGTATTTCCCAAATACCCCTGTCTGAATACCCTTATAGGAAGCGCCAAGAGATTCAGCGGCATCTTCTACGATGATCGCATTATGCCTATCGCAGACTGCCTTTAACTCATCTATCTTTCCCGGCGTACCATACAGATGTGCTATAACCACCAGTTTCACTTGCGGGTAGATCTCAAATGCCTTTTCCAAGGCTACTGGATCCATATTCCAAGTATCTTCTTCCGTATCAATAAATACAGGGATACCTCCTTCATAGCAAATAGGATTTACCGTAGCACCAAAAGTCATATCACTGGCGAACACCCGCCTGCCATCCAGTGACCCTTTGTTAACAGCAGGCTGTCCATACAGCTCCTGCCCTGCCAGCTTCATCGCCAGATGCAAAGCCGCTGTTCCTGCAGACAGAGCCACGGCATACCTACATCCAACCTTCTCGCAAGTGACCCGCTCCGCTTCTGTAATGTTCATACCAACAGTGGACATCCAGTTGGTTTCATATGCTTCTCGAACATATTCAATTTCTTCTCCATGCATTGTAGGAGAAGATAACCATAACTTCTTCTCAAAAGGCTTAAATCTACTACTTGAAAAATCAAATGCCATTACTTATCCCCTCACTATTCATCAGAGAAACGATACTTTTTCCTCGCCGATCCAGTTATATTCGTCCTAGCAGATATTCCCATTGATAATCAGTCCGAAAGTCAGTGCTGTTATGGTACAAGAACTCTTATCATTTTTTCTATTTTTCAGCAAATCATCTCCACCCCCATAAACAATTCCACCGGTTTCCCCATAAACTCCACTCTCACCACTACTTCTCTCTTATGCAGGTTCACTCTCACAATATCCCCTGCATAATCTTTCAACGGCCCCCTGACCACCCGAACTCTTTTTCCTTCCAAAACCTCGATCTCAGACAGGCCGGTCTTGTGTTCCTCATCCCCAATGCAGCGAACCAGTTGTTCTTCCTTCTCGCTTAAAGGAAAGAAATAGCCCTCCTCTCTCCCAAGCATCCTGGCTAGTCTGGGGATTCTCTTAAGCTCCCGGTAGAACTCCTCCGGTCTCTTAGAGCCTGCAAACACATAACCATGAAACAAAATCTCTTCCACCTGATTCCAGGCGCCTTGAAATTTTTTCATCCTCACTCTTTTGGGAATAAAACATTCTTCTATACAATAAGAAGGAATCTGACGCTGAATCAGCTGGGCAGTCCTCTCCTCCTCCCCTCCAAGGGTCTGTATCACATACCACATGCCTGTCTCTCCCCCTTAAGATGATCCTTTGATTCTGAATTTGGGCATGCTTCGCCATACTGCAGTTTTAAAAACTGCAGTCTTCCTCTGCCCATATGACCATAAGAAGCCAATCCCTGTGCCAATGCTTCAGGGATACGCCTCCTAATCCTGTCTGAATCTGCCCTGGTCTCTGCCTGTGCTGCATCTTGCTATCATTCAGCTGCAAAGCCAGGTTTTAACACTGCTTTTCGTAAATCTCCAATCCCACGGTAACCTTAGTACTCCGGCCTCCAAAGGGAATCTCGATCTCTGCTGTCCTCTTGTGGCGGTCGATTCGCCGGATTAGCGTTTCTCTGCCTTTTAAGGGACCGCTGGTGACGACTGTAACTCCGTTTTTAATAACGCCTCTCGACATCCCAACCACATGGTCTTCTTGACACAGTGATTTGAGATAAGGTTCTTCACATGGAATCACGGAACTATCCTTGGAAGGACTATTGGTCTCCAAAAGATAGAGCCAGCCAGGTAGAATCGGACGCCGTTCCATATGCCACTTGCCGCCATAGCGCATCATACGCTGATACTCAAAACAGATCACTTCCCGCTGTTCTCTGGAAACTGCAAGTTTTTCATATTTTCTTGCGTAATCTGCTTCATTTCCCTCGGGGCACTTCAATAAGTACCAAATGACTGCCATCTCCTTTTACGAGTTACCTGAAAGGTGACGCTTAACTGTCTGTTAAGCGATGGTTTTTGGTTCTGTAAAGGAATTCCTTACTCCCGATTTGATGATTTTTCGTGTTAAAATAGACTTATATGGGGTAAAAATGGAAATTTAGTCATGTTGACATCCATTAGAATTGATGTTATAATCGGAACCGTTATAGAATATTAGACTTTTGAGAAATAAAAGTGTCGCTTAACAGACAGTTAAGCGACGCTTTTCCCTTTATACCTTCGATATAAAAACTACCTTCCCCGGCCTCCCCTCCCCAATCCTCACACCCCCAATTCTCTTATCAACCCTACAGTCCGATTGGACGCCAGATCATGGGCGCTCATTTCCAACAGGGCATTTCGATCCACCCATTTATAAGCGACAGTCTCGCCCTCCTGAAGGACGATCCCATCCTTAGGGCAGTCCGTAACCCATAGATATTCCACATAAAGAGACTGGCATTCATCCTGTACAGTTCTCCCCAGTTCTTCCAGATTTCCGGCATCCAGCCCTGTTTCTTCCTTTAATTCCCTATATGCACACTCTAATGGGCCCTCTCCCTGGAGGGCGCAGCCGCCTGCCGTCAGTTCCCACATCCCGCCATGATGCTTCCGAAAATCTCTTTGCATGACCAAGTAGCTTCCGTCAATGTGTTTTACAATAACATCACAGAGCAGATGGTATACTCCTTCCGGAAAGGGTTCGTCTCTAATCAAGGTCATGCCTTTTATCTTATTAAAGTAATGATCATATGCATCCCACAGTTCGGTCATAATGTACTTCCTTCCCCTCTCAACCCAGCCTGTCAAGGGGGCACACTTCAATCCCTTCCTCCCCAAATGCCTTCCGAATCTTCTCCACAAATTCCAGGGCCTTCGCCCCATCGCCGTGGACGCAGATGGAGTCTGCCTGGATCTCGATATCCTTTCCGGTGACTGCCCTTACCTTCTTCTCCTTCACCATGCGCACCACCCGGCTTATGGCCTCCTTCTCATCGGTGATCATGGCTCCCTCTTTTCTCCGGTCCACCAGGGTGCCATCCTCCTCATATCCCCGGTCTGCGAATACCTCACGGGCCACGGGAAGGCCCAGATCCATGGCTGCCTTTATAAGCTCGCCTCCTGACAGGGCCAGGACAATAAGGCCGGAATCAAACTCCTTAATCCCCTCACAGATAGCCTTAGACAGCCCGTAGTCCTTAGCTGCCATATTGTAGAGGGCTCCGTGGGGCTTCACATGCTGAATTTCTACTCCGTGGGCCTTGCAGAACCCATAAAGGGCTCCCAGCTGGTAGAGGACGTAGGCCTTGGCTTCTGCCGGAGTCACGCTCATGTTCCTCCTTCCAAAGCCCATAAGATCCGGAAATCCCGGATGAGCCCCCACCTTAATCCTTGCCGCCTTTGCCATGGCTACCGTTTTATCCATAACTACCGGGTCAGAGGCATGGTAGCCGCAGGCCACATTGGCCGAGGAGATCAGCGGAATCACTTTTTCATCCATCCCAAGGGTATACCGCCCGAAGCTCTCCCCTAGATCACTGTTCAAATCTACTTTATACATAAGTGTCTTCTCCTATTTCAGTTCCTCTCCATAGTCTGCCTTGCCGGATAAGTCCTTTGTCTTCAGCTTCATCATCTTCTCTATGAATCCCGTATGGGCTCTTCCCTCCCGAAAAACGGGATGACGCATGATCTGAAATTGAAAATCCAGGTTGGTCTTGACCCCCATAACCAGCATCTCATCTAAAGCCGACATCATCTTCCTGATGGCCGCCTCCCTGGTGGGAGCGTGAACCATAACCTTTGCGATCATGGAGTCGTACTCCGTGGGGATCTTGTACCCGGTGTAAAGCCCGGTATCCACCCGGACTCCGTTGCCTGCGGGAAGGTGCATATGCTCCACCACGCCGGGGCTGGGCATAAAATTCATCTCCGGAATCTCCGCATTGATCCGGCATTCTATGGCATGGCCTCTCGGGACGATTTCTTCCTGGCTGAAGCTTAAGGGCTCTCCCATGGCGATGCGGATCTGCTCCACAATCAGATCCAGGCCGGTGACCATCTCCGTGACCCCGTGCTCCACCTGAATCCTGGTGTTCATCTCCATAAAATAAAAGCTGCCCTCAGAATCCACAATAAACTCAATGGTTCCCGCATTGGTGTATCCCACGGTCTTTGCCGCCAGAATGGAACAGCGGTTCATGGCTTTTCTGGTCTCCTCTGAGATGGCAGGAGATGGGGATTCCTCAATCAGCTTCTGATGATTTCTCTGGACAGAGCAGTCCCGGTCTCCCAGAGACACCACATGGCCCTCCCTGTCGGCCATAATCTGAATCTCCACATGATGGGGATTTTCTATGAACCGTTCTAAGTACATGGTATCGTCCCCGAAGGCATTGGCCGATTCCCTCTGAGCCAGGTTAAACTGCTCCTCAAATTCCTGGGGGGTTCTGGCCACCCGCATGCCCTTTCCGCCGCCGCCGGAGGACGCCTTGATCATCACCGGATATCCGATATCCTCCGCCGCCTTTTTTGCCTCCTCCCCATCATACACCGGCTCCCTTGTTCCCGGAACCACAGGAATCTCAGCCTCCATCATGGTCCTTCTGGCCTGGGACTTATTGCCCATCTTGTCCATAACATCCGGATCCGGCCCGATGAACACGATGCCGTTCTCCTGACACTTGCGGGCAAAGGTACTGTTCTCCGACAGAAACCCGAAGCCGGGGTGGATGGCGTCGGCCTCCACGTTGAGGGCCGCCGTAATGATGCTGTCCATGTTCAGATAACTGCTTTTTGCCGGCCCCTCCCCGATACAGATTCTCTGATCCGCCAGCTGCACATGAAGGCTTTTCTCATCCTCCTTGGAATAGATGGCCACGCTGCGGATGCCCATGTTCCGGCAGGCCCGGATGATCCGCACTGCGATCTCACCCCGGTTGGCAACCAAAATTTTTTGAAATACCATGGAAAACCCTCCTCTACAGACGTTTCACGCGGAATAAGGGCTGGCCGTACTCCACCTTCTGCTCATTGCTCACCAGCACGGCCTCAATCTCACAATCCCAGTCGCACTGGATCTCGTTCATCAGCTTCATGGCCTCCAGAATACACACGGTCTGGCCCCGTTTTACCCGATCACCCACCTTCACATAGGCGGGCACATCAGGAGCCGAGGCGGAATAAAAGGTTCCCACTATGGGGGAGGTAATAAACAATTTTTCTTCCTCCTCCCCTGCCTCCACGGCGCTCTCCTTCGGTTCCTGCGGCGCCATGTAAGACTGGCCGAAGGCGCCCGAAGCCACCACCGGCGGGTTATCCAGCTTGCTCATAACAATCTTTACACTGTCGTCTTTATAGGTAAACTGTTTTAGAGACGAGTTCTCTATGATCTTAACCAAACCCTCAATCTTCTCCAAATCCATTATGATCTCTCCTTTTCCTTCCTCTATGGGATTCTGCGTCAATCGATAAACAGCCTGGTCAGGCGCTTGGCCGTCAGACGGCATTCCAGCACCTCCCTGCAGGGCTGGTGAATCTTCTTTCTCATGCGGTCCAGTTCCTTCATCTCCTCTAGGTAAAGCTTTTGGGCCTCCTCCACGGTGATGGCCTGGAACCGGATCTTGTGATCGGTCTTTCTCTGCACCAGCTTGGGAATGTCAACAGACGCCACCGTGGCGATCTTGGCATATCCTCCTGTGGTCTGCCGGTCTGCCAGCAGAATAATGGGTTTTCCGTGGGACGGCACCTGAATAGAGCCAAAGGTAATCCCGTCGGAGATAATGTCCGATGTCTCCTTCGGCGCAATAAAGGGCCCGTCAAGGCGGCATCCCATCCGGTCAAATTCGCTGGTCACCACATATTCACTGCTTAAAAAGGTCTTGATTCCCTGTCTGCTGAAATGATCCTCCTGCGGCCCCATAACCACCCGCAGAGTCGCCTCCTCCTGGTCAAACTCATCTAAATCCAGGGTTCTGGAAAGGAAAAACGGAAGATAGGGGCGCTTAATCCGGAAATTAATGTAATCTCCTGCCTCCAGCTTCCTGCCCTTGAATCCTCCCAGATGGCTTTTTAAGTTGGTACACCGGCTTCCCATAACCACCGGTATCCTCAGATATCCGGAAAATGCCACATAGCCCCGGCTTCCTGTCCTGGCACTGCCAAACTTTAGGATATCTCCCTTCTTCATATAGATGGCCGTATACATAGGAGCCGGTTCCCCGTTGATGGTAGGCTGGAAATCGCCTCCCGTAATGGCGATAATGGATGTGGCCGTAAATTCCAGGGTGGGGCCGATCAGGGTAAATTCCAGAACCGCTTCATTTTCCGGATTGTCAATCAGAAGGTTGGCGATTCTGAAGGAACGGACATCCATAACCCCGGAAACGCCAAATCCCTGGCTCTGATATCCGGTACGGCCCAAATCCTGAACCGTCGTCAGCATCCCGCCTTTTAATATGCGAATTCCCATTTTACACCTCTCCTTCACGGACAGTACATTCATACTCGTTTTGTTCCACTAATTCCTTGATGCGCCTGTACTCCCCCTCATCCACAGGGATAAAGCGGATGTAATCTCCGGCCTCCAGAAGAATGGGCCTCTTTCTGTCAGGGTCGTATGTCTTTACAGGCGTCATGCCCATAAGCTGCCAGCCTCCCGGGGAATCCAGGGGATAGATCCCGGTCTGGGATCCGCCGATCCCTACGCTTCCGGCGGCAATCTTTACTCTCGGGTTGGCAAGGCGGGGAGTGTGGATTCTCTCGTCCAAGCCCCCTAAGTAGCAGAAGCCGGGAAGGAATCCCAGCATATAGATCAGATAGTCTTTGGAGGAATGGATCTTTATGACCTCCTCCTGTGTCAGTCCTGCATGTGCTGCTATGGTATCCATATCCGGCCCGTATACTCCTCCGTAGCATACCGGAATCTCAAATACTTTCTTCCTGCCGGCCTGGTATCTCACATCCATCTTCACCAGCGCGTAAAGGCGCTTCTGCATTTTCCCATAGGATACGATTCGGGGATCATAATTGATTAGCAGAGAACAAAAGGCCGGAATCATATCTACCACGCCCTCGATCTGCTGATCCTTTATGAGCTGCATAATGGTGGTAATCTTTCGGTTGGTCTCCGGATTGATCTCTTTTCCGAATTCAATGAGAATGGAGGAATCTCCTGCCGCTGCAATCTTAATATTCTCCATAGTAATCTCTCCTGCTTCAATATATTATGAAAGCCCCGGACGGCATCCGTGAATGAGCCATGCCTGCATGGGCGAATTCACAGATATCGGACGGGCAAGCCGGTATGAGTAAGCAGGGCGGCAGCCCGGATTACGAATACCGGCGGCAGCTGCGGGAGTGCCACAGGCACGAAGCATCTGACTTTCATTCATGGTGGTGCTTCAAGCGAGGCATAGGGGTTTATTATGAAAGCCCTACAAATTCAGGACTGCCCCCTGACCGCGAATCCTCGCTCCCGGCAGCAGCCCTTTTCCTTTCTCTCGCTTTAGGTAATTGCGAAACTCAAAACTTAGCCGAATATTCTGACCATATCTTGCAGGAAAAGACATCTGCACCATGGAAATGAGACCATAGAACCCAGGAGGGATGATACCCGACTGGGTTCTGCTTTCCTGGGCTCATTGGAATGCCTGGTGCAGCAGGCTTTGGATGCAAGATATGGTCAGAATATTCTTTCCACTTTGACTTTCACAATTACCTGACTCAAACTTATCCCACAAGCTTCCCAAGATTATTGACAAATGTAGTCACTCCAAGGTAAGCCGACATTGCCACTACCAGGGCTCCCAGAATCAAAAGCACTGCAGGATGCCTGTAATCCGCCCCCATAATACTTTTCTTCTGGGAGGCGATCAGGCAGATCCCCAATGTAACGGGAAGAATCAGTCCGTTAAATGCTCCGGCAAGAACCAGAAGAACCGCCGGGTTGCCAAGAATCAGCATAATCAGAGTGGACACAGCGATGAACCCGATGATCACCTTATTCTCGTTGTCCGCAATCCCTCTGTGGAATGTCTTTAAAAATGATACGGATGTATAAGCCGCCCCGATGATGGAGGTAATGGCCGCACACAGAAGCACCAGGCCTGCAAACCGATAGCCGATCTGGCCGGCTCCCTGACGGAATGCATCTGCAGCCGGATTGCCGGAATCCAGGGTCACGCCCCTTGCCACTACTCCCAGGATAGCCAAAAACAGGAACACGCGGACTAAGGATGCAATGCCGATCCCCATGACGGAGCTCTTATTGATCTCCTTTAAGTTCTTCTCTCCCGTAATGCCTGCATCAATGAGGCGATGGGCTCCCGAGAAGGTGATGTAACCGCCAACCGTTCCTCCTAAAAGAGTCAGAATAGCCGGAACCAGGTTGTTGAACCCGGCATCGGGAACAAAGGTATTCTTAATGGCATCCCCCACCGGCGGCTTTACCACCAGAATAATCACAAAGATTATGACGATCATCACGCCGCCCAGAACCTTTGTCAGGGTATCCATGGCTGCCTTGGCATTTTTCAAAAGGAACACCACAATGGCCATGGCGCCGGCAATCACATATCCTGCTGCCGTGGGAATCCCCAACAGGGTATTCAGTCCTAAAGCGCCGCCGCCTACATTGCCGATGTTGAACACCAGGCCTCCAAGAACAATCATGAAGGACACGAAATAGCCAAGTCCCGGAAGAAGCTTGTTGGCCACATCCTGGCCGCGAAGCCCTGTAATACATAATACCCGCCAGATATTCATCTGAGCGATTGCAGCAAGGATAATGGAAACCAGGATCACAAATCCAAAGCTTGCCTGATACTGTCCTGTAAAGGTAGCCGTCTGGGTCAAAAATCCTGGCCCTATAGCTGATGTCGCCATTAAAAATGCTGCCCCTAAGAGAGCGCCGCCGCCTTTTTTCTTCTCACTCATAACAATCTTCCTCCTTTTCCTGCTCCCTAAGGAACATTCCCTTATACATCCTCGGAACATAGAAAAATGCATACAAAAAGTGTTTCACACGCCTTTGTATGCATTCATTTCTTTGTTCTGTATTAGATTGTTTTTGATTATAGCGGATAAAACCTGATCTGTCAACAGGTTTTTTCTTGTAACTGCTACAACTTTTTAGTTGTTGATTAGCTTGTCATTCTCATTGTTCCAGCTGTAGAGCTTGCGGATCTCCTCGCCGATCTTCTCTGCCGGATGCTCTGCTGCAAGCTTTCTCATGGCCTTAAAGTGTACCTGGCGTCCTGCGGGAGACATATCAAGAAGGAATTCCTTGGCAAAGGTGCCGTCCTGAATATCGGACAGAATCTTCTTCATGGTCTTTTTGGTCTCCTCGGTGATCAGCTTGGGCCCAGTCACATAGTCGCCGTATTCCGCAGTGTTGGAGATCGAATATCTCATGCCTGCAAAGCCTGACTGATAGATCAGATCCAC
>JAAWHU010000062.1 GCA_022796015.1 Hungatella sp.
CCAGTCTTATCTTTTTGGTGGTCTGATGTGGAAATTATTGTGTGGCGACAGCTCCGCAGGAAGTTACCTGGGCTATCTTGCAGATGCCGCTACAGACCTGTTGACTGGAAAAACAGAACAGGACAATGGACAATGGCGTGATTGTCCTTGGCCTGCAAGAAGAAAAATCGGCTTTACATCATAATCTTTTTTGAAAATTCTCCATTGTTCACCAGCCGCCAACGGAAACGGCAATATCAGCGTTCATTTTAAGTTTGCGGACGAGTTCTGCCGGATTGCCGAGTATATTGAAATCAACACCACCGACACCACCGAGGCGGGCTGATACCCGCTAAAGCATGAAAAGCCCTTGAAACTGTGTTTTCCTAATATGAGACAAGCATATTCAATTTGGCTTATTTTTCGTATTGAAGATATAGTTGCACATACATTAATGAAGTGAAAATGAATATCAATTTACAAATGCCCTTTTCAAGACGTTAGATTATGCACATAGAAGCAAGCCTTACCCAACAGCCAAAGTCAGAGGTATGTAAAGACGTAATCCTGGATTAACAATTTTGCCGAAGAATAAGGGCCGGCGGCAATGCCGGCGGCCCCTGTTACTGCTTGGTATGCACAAAAAACTATACTACCTGATACTTGGCTACATAAACCGGGAAAGTATCTGTGCCTTTTACTTCTTTTCCGGCAGTGATCTTCACGTTCTTATCTGTGATCAGATATTCTACGCTTGCTCCTTCTTCCACTACCGTATCCTGCATAAGGACGCAGTTCTTCACTTTAGCGCCTTTGGCAACCTTTACACCACGGAAGAGAACGCTGTTCTCAACTTCACCTTCAATGACGCAGCCATCGGCGGCCATAACATTCTTTACCACAGCACCCTGGATGTAGCGGGTAGGGTTGTCGTCACGAATCTTGGTGTAGATAGGATTGGGGCTAAAGAGGGCATCTACATTGGCATCGTCCAAGAGCTTCATATTCTCGTCAAAGTAACTCTTCATGTCGCTGATCCGTGCCAGATAGCCATCGTAGAGGAAGCCGTGAACCTTCAGCTTGTCAAGCTGGGGAGCTACGATATCTCTCTCAAAGTAGGAGAATCCCCGAACAAAAGCGGCATGAATCTGATCAATTAAAAATTCTCTGCCTACTATATAGATATTCAGGGAGAAGTTCTGGATTCCCTCATCCTTTGGATTGATATAGATCTTTTTTACATCGCCGTCTTCAACCTTGAGGGTGTAGTACAGGCCTCTGTTGGCGCTGGTGGCCTGGCGGGCGCTAACGGGGATCTCCTCTTTTGCGTAAGCGATGGTCACATCGGCGCCGCTTGTGATATGTTCGTTAAGCATAGCTTTGAAATCAAAATTAACGGCAATATTAAGGTCAGCCATAACCACATACTGCTGTTTCTGGTCTTTTAAAAAGTCCAGGATATTGGAGAGAGCTTCCACACGTCCGTTATAAACCTTCACAGCCTTCTCGGCAAATGGAGGAACAATATTGAGCCCTCCGTTCTTGCGGGCTAAGTCCCACTCGCGTCCGGATCCTAAGTGATCCATAAGGGAGTGATAATTCTTGCGGACAATTAAGGAAACATTGTCAATACCGCAGTTTACCATGCTTGACAACATAAAATCTACCATACGGTAACGGCCGGCGAACGGAATGGAAGCCATGAGACGCTCGCCTACCAGATCAGGTACTAAAGAATCGTAACTGTTTGGGAAAAGGATACCTAGAGCATTTGCATTGGAATTTACCATTGTTCTTCACCGCCTTTTACATTATTATTCACCATGGCATTGGGACCGATCTTGGCATTGTCGCCTATGTAGACGCCGGAACCGATGGTTGCGACACCTTTCTCGGTGTCGGAAGGCATAGCGCCCACTATGGCATTCTCTCCGATTACCACGTTTTCGGCTACGATACAATGCTTTACCACTGCGCCGGCTTTGATTACGGTGCCGCCCATAATCACTGCATCCTCTACCTCAGCGCCAGGCTCTACCTGAACACCCGCAAACAGGATAGAGTGTTTTACGCGGCCATGGATGCGGCAGCCGTCGGTGATCATGGAATTCTCGACAACGGCGTCAGAGCCGATCTTGTGGCCGGTCATACCGCTGTTGCGGCTGTAGATCTTCCAGTTTTCGTCAAAAAGGTTGATACCGCTGTGCTCCGGGTCAAGAACTTCCATGTTGGCTTCCCAGAGGGAGGAGATGGTTCCTACATCTTTCCAGTATCCGTCAAAATGATAGGCATACATATTGCGCCCATCTCTTAACAGGTTCGGGATAATGTTGTTGCCGAAATCATTCTCGGAGTTGGGATCTGCTTCGTCTTCCACCAGATACTTTTTTAAGATGTCCCAGTTAAAGATATAGATACCCATGGAAGCTAAGTTGGACTTGGGATTCTTCGGTTTCTCCTGGAACTCGGTGATCTTGTCATTCTCGTCCGCCACCATAAGACCGAAGCGGGAAGCCTCATCCCAGGGAACTTCCATGACAGCAACGCTGAATTCGGCCCCCTTCTCCTTGTGGAACCGTAAAAAGTCGCTGTAGTCCTGCTTGCAGATCTGGTCTCCGGAAAGGATAATCACATACTGCGGGTTATAACGCTCAATAAATGAAATATTCTGGTAAATAGCATTGGCGGTGCCTTTGTACCAGTCAGAGCCGGAAGCCTGCTGATAAGGCGGCAGCACATGAACCCCGCCGTAAAGACGGTCTAAGTCCCAAGGCTGGCCGTTGCCGATGTACTCATTCAAAACAAGCGGCTGATACTGGGTCAGAATACCTACGGTATCAATACCGGAATTGACGCAGTTTGACAGCGGAAAATCGATGATACGATATTTGCCGCCGAAAGGAACTGCAGGTTTTGCCAGCTTCTGGGTCAGCGCGTATAGACGAGAGCCCTGTCCGCCGGCAAGAAGCATTGCAATCATTTCTTTAGCCATAATAGATCCCCCTGAATTTTTTTATATTACTCATATTAAATTGTACCACATATCAGGGAAAAGGGGTAGGTGATTTTTATTTATTTTTGTTAAAATGAGTGCTTTACGAGGAAGAGAACATGGGTTATAATAGGAAATATCATAATGAAAGACATATGGAGGGTAAGAATATGGTAAAGATTAACAGTACAATGAAGGCAAAAGAGATTCAGGAGATGTTTGATGGAAAGGAATTCGGCGGGGTTACATTCCATTTCACCAAGAAACAGGGCATGTCTCTGATTTTCGATATTGAGAATCCGGCAGGAAAGAGTGCTGACGATGTGAAGGGCATTGTAAAGTCTACATTGAAGACAGATCCGATTCTGAAGGTGCTTATGATCACCATCGAAGTTACATTATAATCGCCGAAACACAAGGGATTCAAGGGCAGGCAGGACAGAGAGCTGTTTTGCCTGCCTTTTCGGCAGGCAGGAGAAAGGAGCCGCAGCTATTATGAAGTTATTGTCATGGAAGGTAGTGCTTCCTCAGGATGAGGGACGTATCAGGGAGGAAGAGGCAGCAGATGCCACAGCGTATCTTTTAGACTGGGGGGAGGAGCCTAAGAAGCGTCCGGCAGTGGTGATCTGCCCGGGAGGCGGTTACCGTCACCTGTCAGAGAGAGAGGGGGAGCCTGTGGCCATGAAGTTTCTTGCCATGGGTTATCATGCATTTATTCTCCGTTACCGTCTGGCCCCTGTTACATTTCCGGCGGCGCTGCAGGAACTGGCCCTTTTGCTGGCTCAGATTCGGCAGCACAGCGAGGAATGGAATGTGGAGCCGGATAAGATCGTGATATCGGGATTCTCGGCGGGAGGCCATTTGGCGTGCAGCCTGGGCGCATTCTGGAACCAGGAATTTGTGTATGGGCCCTTAGGCCTTACTGCGGAGGAGATACGGCCTGATGGCATGATCCTGTCTTACCCGGTGATTACTTCCGGCCCCCATAAGCATGCAGGTTCCTTTGAAAAGCTGTTAGGAGATGAGGCCGGCAATGAGGAAAAGCGGCAGCTTGTTTCTTTGGAATTTCAGGTGGGGCCTCACACTCCCAGGACATTTTTATGGCATACGGCTACGGACGAGACCGTTCCGGTGGAAAACTCCCTTTTGCTGGCAGACGCCCTGATTAAGAATCATGTGAACCTGGAGCTTCATATTTTCCCGGAGGGTCCTCACGGCCTTGCTCTGGCTACGGAGGATACCAGCACAGGGCTTAAAGAGAGAGTGGTGCCCCAGTGCCAGCCATGGATTGATCTGGCCGGGGTGTGGCTGAAGAACTTTTATGATTGAAAGATTGGATGAAATCGTGTACAATGGGCCTGTAAATCTGTATGGAAAATTTTAAAAGATCAAACGCCTAAAATCAAACAGAATAAAAGGAGAAGAGTCATGAATAAGAAACCAGTAGTGTTAATGATCCTTGATGGTTACGGCCTCAATGAGACATGTGAGGCCAATGCGGTCTGTGAGGGGAAGACTCCGGTTATGGATCAGCTTATGAGCCAGTGCCCCTTTGTGAAGGGACAGGCCAGCGGCCTGGCTGTGGGACTTCCTGACGGCCAGATGGGCAATTCCGAGGTGGGCCATCTGAACATGGGTGCAGGCAGAATCGTGTATCAGGAACTGACCAGAATCACCAAATCCATCGAGGATGGGGATTTCTTTGAGGTTCCGGAATTTCTTGAGGCAGTGGAGAACTGCAAGAAGAACAATTCGTCTCTGCACATGTGGGGGCTGGTGTCCAACGGCGGCGTTCACAGCCACAATACCCACATCTACGGCCTTCTGGAGCTGGCCAAGAGACACGGCCTTGAGAAGGTTTATGTACACTGCTTCCTGGATGGCCGCGACACGCCTCCGGCATCAGGGAAGGGCTATGTAGAGGAATTGGAAGCCAAGATGAAAGAGATCGGTGTAGGCAAGGTGGCTACGGTTCAGGGCCGTTACTATGCCATGGATCGTGACAACCGCTGGGACCGCGTGGAGAGAGCTTACAGGGCCTTAACCAAGGGAGAGGGCAATCCAGCGTCAAGTGCTCCAGAGGGAATCCAGGCCTCCTATGACGCGGAGAAATTCGATGAGTTTGTGGAGCCGGTGATCGTTATGGAGGATGGCAGGCCTGTGGCCACGGTTCAGGAAGGGGATTCCGTGATCTTCTATAATTTCCGTCCCGACCGTGCAAGGGAGATCACCAGGGCTTTCTGTGATGATGATTTTAAGGGATTCGACAGAGGCGCCAGGATGAACCTGGTATACGTGTGCTTTACAGATTATGACGACACCATTGCCAACAAGCTGGTGGCCTTTAAGAAGGAGAGCATTACCAACACCTTCGGAGAGTATCTGGCTGCTCATCACATGACCCAGGCAAGAATTGCCGAGACCGAGAAGTATGCCCATGTTACCTTCTTCTTCAACGGCGGTGTGGAGGAGCCTAATGAAGGGGAGGACCGTTTCCTCATTCCTTCCCCCAAGGAGGTAGCTACCTATGACTTAAAGCCGGAGATGAGTGCGCCGGGTGTCTGCGACAAGCTGGTGGAGTGCATCAAGTCCGGCAAGTATGATGTCATTATCATCAACTTTGCCAACCCGGATATGGTGGGCCACACGGGAGTGGAGGCTGCCGCCATCAAGGCCATCGAGACCGTGGATGCCTGTGTGGGAAGAGCGGTGGAAGCCATTAAGGAGGCGGACGGCATTCTGTTTATCTGCGCCGACCACGGCAATGCGGAGCAGCTTGTCGACTATGAGACAGGAGAGCCATTTACGGCTCATACCACCAATCCGGTGCCGTTTATCCTGGTAAATGCAGATCCGGCTTACAAGCTGAGAGAGGGCGGAAGGCTGGCCGATATTGTTCCTACCCTGATTGAGCTTATGGGTATGGAGCAGCCGAAAGAGATGAGCGGGAAGTCTTTGTTGGTGAAGTGATGAATAAAGGAGACAACAAAACGCAATCAGTATAAAGAGGATTGCAGGAATGCTTCCGAGTTTTCCCCCGAAAGCCTTCCTGCAATCTTTCACGATTCTATATAGTTACTGGAGTTTCATGATTTGGCTGTGATACTTATAGTATATTAGACAGTCCGAAAAAGGTTACAAGCCTGCCATGCCGCCCTTAGGGCCGGTTATGACTCGTAGAGCCGTCCGTACAATTCTTCACACAGTGCGTCCACATAAGCCGGATCCGGCAGATCTCTTCCTGTAACGAGGTAATCCTGAATCACCTGGAACCGCTTTAAACTCATTTCCTCCTGGGACAAAGCGTCCTGGCCGGGAATCTGGGAGTCAATATCCTGGGCCTTCCATTGGCCGAGAAACCAACTGATGATCTCCTGGGTCTGGTTCTTCTCCCTGGTGATCTCAGGAACCAGGCTTTTAGCCTGATTTGAGGTTTTGAAGAATACAATCAGTGAGAACAGAGCCATTGCGCTTAAGGCGCCCTGGAAGATCAGTTTGGAGGTTCCTGTCATGGGCAGATTGACAATTCCGAGCCAGCATGCCGCCGAGGCAGCCAGGAGGACTCCGCCTACAATCAGGAATGCCGAGGCAGAGGATCTGAGATTGTCATACTTTTGAGAGCTGCTCTCATATACCTTTACAGGTTCCGGGGCAGCATAGGCTGGCTTTTCTTCGGGAGCTTCGCCGGACTCTCCGGCCTGGGCCTCCAGTTCTCTGGTAAGCCGGCTGAGATATTCCTGCTGTTTTAAATAGTTTTCTTCCTGCTCTCTCTTTTTCATGGCTTTGGCTGCCTCCTCTGATTCCACTAAGGGGCCGCCGCAGTCAGTGCAGACGGTGATGCCATCTACAAATTCCATATCGCATTTGGGACAATAAGCCATAGATAATCTCCTTTGTGTCGGTACTTGGCTTCCTCAAAGGAAAGCCGCATGTACCATTATAGAACACAAATTCCCATTCGTCTACAGAAGATTCTGAATTTATGCGCCTGTCAAAAGGCAGAACTGCTGTAAGTTTCTGCTTCCATTTCCGAGAAAAATAGAGTAGAATAGAGATTATCCTTGTCAGGCAGGGGGCCAGGCTGCACCTGCCTGCGCCGGGTAAGGGTTTATATAAGGAACACAAAGGAAGGGCAAAAGAAAGGTACATCATGGAGAGAAAGATTAAGACTTCGGAACTGATAAAGAGATTTGCACCCTATTACAAAAAGTATATTGGTATCCTGTTTATGGATTTGTTCTGTGCATCCCTGACTACGGTCTGCGAGATCGTTCTTCCTCTGATTCTGCGCTATATTACGAATCAGGGCATCCAGAATCTGGCGTCTCTGACCGTAAGGACGGTGTGGACCCTGGGAATGATCTATCTGGGGCTTCGGGTGATTGATGGAGTGGCTAACTTTTATATGGCTTACACAGGACATGTTATGGGGGCCAGGATTGAGACGGATATGAGGCAGGATGCCTTTAACCATCTCCAGAAGCTGTCGGACACCTATTTTAACAACACCAAGGTGGGACAGCTCATGTCCAGGATTACCAATGACTTATTTGATGTGACAGAGTTTGCTCATCACTGTCCTGAGGAATTTTTCATTGCTTTCATCAAGGCTTTGGCGGCATTTGTGATTCTGGCCCAGGTAAATCTGACCTTGACTGTGATCATCTTTGCCATAGTGCCGGTGATGGTGGTGTGCTGTACTTACTTTAACTTAAAGATGAGAGCGGCCTTTAAGAAGCAGCGGCAGCATATCGGAGAACTGAATGCCAAGATTGAGGATAATCTTTTGGGCAATCGTGTGGTGCGGGCTTTTGCCAACCAGGACATTGAGATCGAGAAATTCCGCAGGGATAACGATGCATTTTTGGTGATTAAAAGGGAAATGTACCGGTATATGGCGGCTTTTCAGGATACGGTCCGGATGTTTGACGGGCTGATGTACACCGTGGTGATTGTGGCCGGAGGACTGTTTATGATCGGCGGCCGCATTGACCCCGGCGACCTGGTGGCGTACACCATGTATGTGACCACCCTTCTCACCACCATCCGCAGAATCATCGAATTTGCAGAGCAGTTTCAGAGAGGCATGACGGGGATCGAGCGGTTTGTGGAGATTATGGATGCAAAGATCGACATTTTTGACGAGGAGGGAGCCGTGCCCTTGAGAGGCGTGGAGGGCGGCATTACTTTTGACCAGGTAAGCTTTGAATATCCTGACGACCACAACCCTGTTCTGGAGGGAATCAATCTTCAGATCCGCCCGGGAGAGCGGGTGGCTTTAGTAGGCCCCTCCGGAGGAGGCAAGACAACCATGTGCAACCTGATCCCAAGGTTTTACGACACCACCTCCGGCGCCATCCTCATTGATGGCCAGGATATCCGTCAGGTGACCCTGGAAAGCTTAAGGACCAACATCGGCGTGGTACAGCAGGACGTATATCTCTTTTCCGGAACCGTCTATGAAAATATTGCCTACGGCCATCCTGAGGCATCCAGGGAGGAGATCATAGAGGCAGCTAAAATGGCGGGGGCTCACGAGTTTATTGTTCAGCTGAAAAACGGATACGACACCTATGTAGGTGAGCGCGGAGTGAAGCTTTCCGGTGGACAGAAGCAGCGCATCAGCATTGCCAGGGTATTTTTAAAGAATCCGGCCATTCTGGTACTTGACGAAGCCACATCGGCATTGGATAATGAGAGTGAGCATTTGGTGAATCAGTCACTTGAGAAGCTGGCCCAGGGCCGGACGACTCTGACCATAGCCCACCGGCTTTCTACCATTCAGGGGGCAGACCGCATTCTGGTGCTGTCAGGCAGCAGGATTGTGGAGGAAGGCAGCCATGAAGAGCTTATGAGAAGGCGGGGAATGTACTATGAACTGTATACCATGTCTTTTGATAACCCATAACTGATATGAAGGAGTTTAATGATGAAAACTGCGATTGTAACCGACAGCAACAGCGGCATCACTCAGAGTGAGGCGGGGGAGCTGGGAATCTTTGTGCTTCCCATGCCCTTTATGATTGATGGACAAGATTATTATGAAGATATTAATTTGACACAGAGGGAATTCTACGAAAAGCTGCAGGAGGGAAGTGATATCTCCACATCCCAGCCTTCCCCGGAATCGGTGATGAAGCTTTGGGACCAGGTTTTAAAGGACTATGACGAGATCGTTCACATCCCCATGTCCAGCGGCTTAAGCGGTTCCTGCCAGACGGCAAGGATGCTGTCCGAGGACTATGAGGGAAAGGTGGAGGTAGTGAACAATCAACGGATCTCCGTTACTCAGCGGCAGTCTGTCCTGGATGCCAGAAAGCTGGCAGAAAGAGGGATGGAGGCGGAGCAGATACGGAAATATCTGGAGGATACCAGATTTGATTCCAGCATCTACATTATGGTAGATACCTTAAAATACCTAAAAAAGGGCGGACGGATTACGCCGGCAGCCGCGGCTTTGGGAACCCTTTTAAAGCTGAAGCCGGTTCTGCAGATTCAGGGGGAGAAGCTGGATGCTTTTGCCAAGGCCAGAACCGTCAAGCAGGCAAAAAGTATTATGATGACAGCCATCGCACGAGACATGGAACAGAGGTTTGGCGATAAGGAGGGGGAGAACATCCATATTTTCATTGCCCATACGGAGAATGAAGCGGCGGCCCTGGAACTGAGGGAAGAACTTCAGGCCATGTTTCCTAAGACAGGCAGAATCCATATTGATCCTTTATCCCTGAGCGTAAGCTGCCATATCGGGCCGGGAGCTCTTGCCATCGCCTGTGCCAAGGCTTTGTCATAAACCGTGGTCAAAAAGGAGGAGCAGAGTTCATTGTTAAGCCGAATAAGAGCAAGGGGACGAAACAGAAGCGTCAGTATGAAGGTACCGCTGTTTCTGCTGTTTTTGATTATCGGTTTTTTGCCCATGTATATTTTGGGAAGACTGACAGACCAGTCTTTCCGTCAGACTCAGATTGATTCCAGGATTATGGAGGTGCAGAACCAGTGCCTTATTGTCAGCAATAAAATGAGCCGGTCAGGATATATGAGCGAAGACAGCAGGGATTCTACTGTGGATGTGGAGCTGGATACCATAGCGGATATCTTCAACGGACGGATTGTGGTGGTCAATAAGAACTTTAAGGTGATTAAAGACACTTTCCGGCTGGCAGAAGGGCGGACCCATGTGGCGGAGGAGGTGATCCTCTGCTTTCAGGGGGAGAGCAGAAGCCGTCTGGAGAAGGACAAGCATTATTTTGCGCTGGCAGTACCTGTCTACAGCAACACGGAGGAGAAGAGCATCGAGGGTGTTCTGGTGGCAACGGCCTCTACGGAGAACCTTATGGATATGGCAGGACGGGTGGGGGAGAAGGCAGCATTTTTCCAGACTATGTCCTGGTGGGTTCTGGTGGTGGCGGCAGCCGCTTTGTCAGTACTCCTCATGAGACCCTTTGGCCGCCTGGAGAGGGTGCTGAACCGGGTGGCGGACGGTAACCTGGATCAGGCCATTTCCGAGAATGCCTACAAGGAGACAAAGCAGATCTCCCTGGCAGTGCAGAACACCATAACCAAGTTAAAGACTGTAGACCAGTCAAGAGACGAATTTGTGTCCAATGTTTCCCATGAGCTGAAGACCCCCATTACCTCCATAAGGGTTCTGGCGGATTCGCTTATGAGCATGGAGGAAGCCCCCGTGGAACTGTACCAGGAGTTTATGTCTGATATCTCCGATGAGATTGACCGGGAAAGCAAGATCATTGATGACCTTCTGTCCCTTGTGAAGATGGACAAGGCGGTGGAAGAGCTGAACATTGTCCAGCTGGATATTAACGGGCTGGTGCAGCAGATTTTAAAAAGGCTGAGACCCATTGCCAGAAGGCGTAATGTGGAGCTGATCTACGAGAGCATCCGGGAAGTGACGGCCGATGTGGACGAGGTGAAGCTTTCCTTAGCCATCAATAACCTGGTGGAGAATGCCATTAAATATAACATCGAGGGCGGCTGGGTCCATGTGACCTTGGATGCGGATCATAAATATTTCTTTGTGAAGGTATCGGATTCTGGAATCGGAATCCCTGAAGAGTTTCAGGAACATGTATTTGAGAGGTTCTACCGGGTGGATAAGGCCCGCTCCAGGGAGACCGGGGGAACCGGCCTGGGCCTGGCCATTACCAGAAAGGTGATTTTGATGCACCATGGGGCTGTCCGCCTTATGAGTAAGGAGGGAGAGGGCTCTACCTTTACTGTGAGGATTCCTCTGAACTACATTTCCTATCCCTCCGGCGATCCCCAGCCCAGCAGTCCTAAGGGGAGAGAGGGGCAGCAGGCAGCAGGCGGGCGTGGAAAAGGGCCGGTGTCAGAGACTCAGGAACAGACATAGGAGGAGGCAGGAGATGAGAGGAAAAAAAGGGATTTTGCTACTTTTTCTGACAGCGGTGTGTCTTGCCGGCGGATGTAAAAAAAAGGCGGAACCAGGGCCTGTAGAGACTCCTGAGGGAGCCTACAACATCTATTATTTGAATTCTTCCATGACAAAGCTGACTCCTCAGGAATACTCTACGATTACCAGGGATCAGGAAGCCCTGATTCAGGAATTGATGAACCAGTTTCTCAATGTGCCCAACGACGTGGACAGCCAGGTGGCGCTGTCGGACAAGGTGGGATATCTGGGATACCGTCAGGAGAATCAGGTTCTTTTTCTCTACTTTGATGCTGGTTATGGCAGCAAGGTGAATATGAATGAGACCAGGGAGATTCTGTGCCGGGCGGCTTTGGCTAAGACCATGACGCAGATTGAAGGGATTGATTTTATCAGCATCTATGTGGCGGATCAGCCTCTTTTAGACTCCTATGGCAATCCTGTGGGCATGGTGTCGGGCACGGATTTTGTGGAGGGGATCAGCGATATCAATGCCTATGAAAAAAGTCAGTTAAAGCTGTTTTTTGCGGATGAGACAGGGGAGTGGCTGGTGGAGGAGAACCGGGAAGTGGTTCACAGCATCAATACCTCTTTAGAGAGGGTCATCGTGGAACAGCTGATTAAGGGACCTCAGTTAAAGGGCCATTACAGAACCCTTTCCGAGGATACAAAGCTTTTGAATGTGTCCCTGAACGAGAATATCTGCTACATTAATTTTGACGCTTCTTTTTTGAACAACACTTTGGAAGTCAAGGAGTATATACCGATCTACTCCATTGTCAACTCCTTGTCGGAGATTTCCACGGTGAGTAAGGTTCAGATTACGATTAACGGCTCCCAGGATGTGATGTTTCGGGATGTAATCTCGTTAAATACCCAGTTTGAAAGAAATCTGGAGATTGGAGGACAGTAACGAGCCGGCAGACGGCCGGTTCACGGTAAGCATAATACATGAAAAGACCACTGGAATATATAGCAGGGGGATTCGTACTTGGAGAGGTATTGACTCTGCTGTCTGTGGCGTGGAAGACAGGGATTTCGGCCGTGATACTGGCCGGGGTCTATTGTCTGTGGAAAAGGAACGGCAGAAGTCCTATATGGTGGCTTCTGCCTGTTTTTTGTGTCCTGGGGATGGCGTGTCTCACAGGAGACGGCGAAAAAGTTAAGGATTATGAGCAGGTGAGAGCCCTTGTCAAGGGAGAGCAGATCGTTTTAAAGGGCAATATAAAGGGAATTACTGAGGAGGAAGACAGAGAAAGGCTGACCTTGGAGCTTGGGGCGGTGATGCTGGAATACAGAGGCCATGTGGTTGCTTACGGTAACGTGATGGCTTATGTGGACTATGAGGATGAATTTCTTTATGAAACGGATGGGGTGCCGGCGGAACCGGAAGACCTGCGGGTGGGAATGAAGGTCTCTCTTTTTGGGGAACTGAAGGGCTTTCAGAAGCCCGGCAATCCGGGAGAATTCGATTATGGGGCATACTACCACAGCCTGGGCATTGAAGGGCGGTTTTTCGGGGAGAGCCTGAGGGTGGTTGATAAAAATTATTTTCCTTTCTTTGATGGCATCTGCAGAATAAGGAAGTATGGGGCCAAAATCCTTCAGACAGTGTGCACAGAGAAGGACAGAGGGATCCTTCAGGCCATGGTTCTCGGAGAGAAATCAGAGCTTTCGGAGGAAATCAGAACCTTGTATCAGAGAAATGGCATTGCCCATCTTCTGGCTGTCAGCGGCCTTCACATCTCCATGATGGGTATGGGAATATACTGTCTATGCCGAAAGGTGGGAATGGGATTTGGCGGGGCAGGGCTCATAGGGGCGGCCGTGACCATAAGCTATGGGGTTCTGGCAGGAGGAAGGGGCATCTCTGCCAGTGTGGTCAGAGCGGTGGTCATGGTTCTGATGCAGATGATAGCAGGATGGCTGGGGAGAACCTACGATATGAGGACGGCAGCGGCATGGGCAGGGCTTCTCCTTCTTCTTCAGTCCCCGGGACTTTTGTTTCAGGCTGGTTTTCAGCTGTCCTTCACAGCGGTGATGGCCTTAGCTGTAGGGGTACCAGCGGCGGAGTCCTGGCTTGGGATAAGGTCAAAGGCCGCAAAGGTGGTTCTGTCCGGGGCAGTGATTCAGCTTGCAACCTGCCCGATTGTGGTCTGTCATTATTTTGAGTATCCTATCTATGGAGTTTTTCTCAATTTAGCCGTAATTCCCCTGATGCCCTATGTGTTTATGTCCGGACTTCTGGCCATAGGAGCAGGAACATGGAGCACAGATCTTGGAAAAATGGCAGTGGGAACCGGCCACTATGTGCTGGAATTCTACCAGTGGAGCTGCAGTAAGGTCCAGGGACTTCCAGGGGCAGTCCTCATTACGGGCAGGCCTAAGGGCTGGCAGATGGCGCTCTATGGGGCTTTGTGGATAGGTCTTCTGGCAGTTATGACAGCAAAGGCAGAGAAGGAGCGGAGACATAAGGACTATGGAGGAGGAAGAAGGAAAACGGGGAGATGGATGTTTTTCCTTATGTCCGTGTGTGGGAGTATGTGGATTCTGCTTTTTCAAAGTCCCGTTAAAGGGATGGAGGTAACGTTTCTTGATGTGGGACAGGGGGATGGCATCTGTATCCGCACGGAGGAGATGGTAATTCTGGTGGATGGGGGGAGCTCGGACAGGAAGAATTTAGGGAAGCAGGTGCTGGTGCCGTTTTTAAAGAGCCAGGGAATCGGAAAGGTGGATTATGCCATAGTCAGCCATGGTGATCAGGATCATATATCGGGCCTTTCAGAACTGCTGGAGGAGGAAGAGGGAATCGTGGTCTCCCATGTAATCCTTCCATGGCCCGGCCGTGATTCCCAGGACAAGGCTTATAAGAATCTGGAGAGTCTGGCAGCCCGGCGGGGGGCCAGGATCGGATGGATGAGACAGGGGGATTACATCCGTGCAGGGAAACTGCGGGTAGAGTGTCTCTACGGAGAGGAGACGGAGACTGGAAACAGAAATGACCATTCCTCCCTTGTGCAGGTGACATATGGCGGGGCTGGGATTCTTTTGACAGGGGATATAAGCGGCGAGGGGGAAAAACGGTGGCTGGAGAAGGGGGAGAAGCTTAAGGTTCAAGTCCTTAAGGCGGCCCATCACGGTTCAGCATATTCCACGGGCGAAGAATTTTTAAACAGAATTGATCCTGATTTTGCAGTGATTTCCTGCGGAGAGGAGAACCGGTACGGCCATCCCTCCCCGGAGACCATAAAAAGGCTGGAGGGCCAGGGAGTCAGATGGTATGCCACCATGGACGAAGGCGCAGTTATTCTGAGAACCGATGGGGAAAAACTTGATATAAGGGTTTTCGGGAAGTGAGGAAACATCTTGAAAACTTTGAAAACCTTGAGTATAATAGGAGATACACAGGAAATGCAGGGAGGAAGGAATGATGAGTCAAGGGGAGAATGTCTTTAAGGCCGTTATAAAATATATGATTCTGGCAGTCGTACTGGTGGTCATAGCCGGGATCATGAGCACTTTGCCCAGAAGAGAGGATAACCATGATACCTGGCTGGTTGAGGTAGAGGTCATGGAAAAAGTCGTTGCAGAGATGGACGGGGAACAGGTTTATCTCATACGCACTCAGAACAGGAACGGGGAAGAGGCAATCTATGAGATCAACCAGCAGGCTTTGAATAAAACATTGAACGTGGAAGGCGTTTTTGAGGAAATCAAAGAAGAGAAAATCTATCAGTTCAGAGTGGCGGAGAAAAACAAATATGACAGCCACTATCCCGTTGTCTGCGGCGCAGTGAGCCTAGTGGATGGTTTCAGCCCGGAGACAAAGCCGGAGGGCAAATAGGCAGTTTTCCTTAGAGACGGATAAAAGGAATAAAGAGGACAAAGGGGCAGCCCCTATAAGGGGCTGCCCCTTTGCCGTGTTAAAGAACTGTTATAAACGGTTTTTACAGATAAAAGAGACGGCAGGGTTCTGTCTCCAGCTGTGCCTGGCATCCGATAGGCAGGATGGCGTGGCGGGTGCCATGGCCGAAATCGTCACAGTACACCACAGGGATCTGGTGATCTTCCCCGAATCGTTTTAAGCGGTCAAGAAGCTGCCTGGAGGGAGGGGCGGAATAATGTCCGAAGATCAGGCCTGTCACCCTCTGAACAAAGGGGCTCTGCTCGATATTGGAAAGCATGGCGCTTACATAGTCTACGCCGCCGAACTGTTCGTGATCTTCCAGGAACAGAAGGTAATCCTCATCAGGATCCCAGGAGAAGAAGGCGCTGCCAAGGAGCAGGGCAAAGTTGCGGGTGTATCCTCCTGTAAGGATGCCTTTTGCCGTTCCGGGATGCTGAACCAGCCAGGTGCTGCCGGCCTCATGCTTTTTTACCTCTCCTTTTACCATATGTGCCAGGAAATGGTCATAATCATAGGATCGAAGATCCCGGAACATATCGGGAGACTGCCCGTAATAAGTCTCCAGCCCTGTTTTGTGCCAGATAGAATTCAGGATGGTAGTTCCATCGCTGTAGCTTAAGATAAGCTTAGGAAACCGTCTGATCTGCTCGTAATCAATATAGGGAAGCAGTTCCACACTTCCCTCGCCTCCGCCAAACATAACCAGTTCCACTTCCGGATCCCGGATCAGCTGGTTAAAGTCGTCGGCCCGCTCCTTCGGTGAGGCGAGATAGCCGTAAGTGTCTTTATAAAGATTGTGGGACTCCCGAATAATATATCCCTTCAGAAGAAAGGCGTCGATAATCTGCCGGTATGTTTCCGGATTGGCAATATGACTTGGGGAGCAGATACCGATGACTCCGCCGGGGGTGAGCCTGGATGCTTTCATGGAAGAAATCCTCCTTTGTCAATGTTATATTCAAAAGTATAATACGAGATATGGGAGAAAGCAAGACACAAAAAATTTCTCTTGACTCTATCATGATTATAGAGTTTATAGTGGGAGGGTAATCAGTATGAGAAAGGGGTTTTGAATCATGAAACAACAGGATCTGACAGAGGGGAATTTACTGTCAACACTTTGTTTATTTGCAGTACCGTTTTTGCTGGCCAATATCCTCCAGTCTCTCTATGGCGCCGTGGATCTGTTTGTAGTGGGAACCTATTGTGATGCTAGGAGTGTGGCGGCAGTTTCTACGGGAACTCAGGTGACTCAGATCGTCACCAGCCTGTCTTCGGGGCTGACTCTGGGCAGCACCATTGTCATCGGCAATTATATGGGGCAGAAGAATTATGACCTGGTGAAAAAGGCGATCGGAACTACCTTAACAGTCTTTTCCGTCTTTGCCATAATACTTACGGGGTTTATGCTGGCTTTTGAGGCGCCGCTTTTAAGGCTTCTGAATACGCCCAGGGAGTCGTTTGAACTGACCATGACCTATGTGGCCATCTGTGCGTGGGGTAATTTTTTTGTCTGCGGCTACAATTCCATCAGCGCTGTTTTGAGAGGATATGGAGACTCGAAAAAGCCTATGGTATTCGTTGCCGTTGCTTGTGTGCTCAATATTATTCTGGACTTTGTTCTGGTGCGTTTTTTCCATATGGGTGTGGCGGGGACTGCTTTTGCTACAGTGATTTCCCAGGCAGTGAGCATGGGGACTGCCATTGTGTATCTGAAAAGACATGGGTTTGTCTTTGACTTTAAGCTATCCTCTTTCCGGGTTCACAGGAGGCTGGCAAAGGAGCTGGCCAGAGTGGGAATTCCCATTTCCCTCCAGGAGCTTATGGTGAGAATCTCATTTTTGTACCTTATGACCGTGATGAACAGTTGCGGTGTATTTGCCGCCTCCGTAGTGGGAATCGGAAGCAAGTATGACGTGTTTGCCATGCTGACAGCCACCTCCATGGCCAACGCCTTAGCGGCTATTACGGCTCAGAACATAGGGGCAGGCAAGCCGCAGCGGGCCAGAAAGGCTTTATGGTACAGTATGGGGTTTGCCTTAGGGGTGTCTTTTCTGTTCTGGACATGGGCTCAGGTCAGCCCGGAGACCATGATCGGGGTATTTACAAAGGATCCGGAAATTATCGCCGCAGGAGTTCCGTTTTTCCGTTCCTGCAGTTATGATTATATTATGGTAGCCATGGTATTTTGTTTAAACGGTTATCTCAACGGACGAGCCAAAACCCTGTGGACCATGGTAAGCTGCAGTGCAGGGGCACTTCTTCTTAGAATTCCCATGGTATACCTGTTCGGCAGGTATTATGCCAATGATCTGGGAATGCTTGGAAAGATCGCTCCTGCGGTATCTGGGCTTATGGCGGCCTATACTCTGGCCTATGTGCTGTATGAAGGAAGAAACAGTAAGAAAATTCCCCTTGTATCCTTGAAGGAAAACTGATATAGTGAATGGGCAGATATCAGTATGTTTTAAGGAGGAATTTTATTTATGAAAAAATCTAAGGTAATGAAGTCTTTACTGGTCCTGACCAGCAGTGCTTTTCTGGCGGCTTGTTCAGGAAAGAGCACGCCGGCTCCATCTTCCGATGCAGCTACCAGCGCGGCAGAAACCACCGCAGCAGAGACCACCACAGCAGCTCAGGAGACATCTCAGGCAGAGAGTACTGTGGAAGACAGCACGGCAGCGGAGACTGAGAAAGCCCAGGAGTCCGGTGTGGAGTTAAGGATAGGCCAGGTGGAAGGCGCGGCTCACGGGGACAAGTGCTTTACCGTGGCTACGGCAGTGATTGATGGGGATAACACCATTGTGGCGGCGTTTATCGACGAGTATCAGTTTTTAGATGATCAGCAGACAGGTGTGCCCAACAGCGATGCATTTACAGAAGAAGGAAGTGTGGCAGAAGGCAAAGTCCTGGCTTCCAAGAGAGTAAATAATGAGTACTATTCCGAGAATATGAAGAAAGCCGGTTCAACGGTGGAGATTGCCGCTAATTTTGATATGATCCAGGAGTTTGCCCGGGGTAAAACGGCGGCAGAGCTTGAGGAGCTGGCAGGCAAGACACAGGAGGAGGTGCTGGATGCAGTGTCCGGCGCAACCCTTGCAGATACGGCAGGTTATCTTACAGTGATTGCAGACGCGGCAAAAGCAGCAGAGGAGAGCAAAGGAGTAGCCTATGAGGGGAATCCGGAGGAGCTGACTCTGAATGTAGTAGAAGCAGCGGCCCATGGAACAAAGTGCTTTACCCTGGCGGCAGCACTCACCGATGGAACCAGTGTGATTTTGTCCTATATTGATGAATTTCAGTTCCTGGACGGTGAACAGACAGGTGTTCCCAACAGTGCTTCCTTCACAGAGGGAGAAAGTATCCTGGAGGGGAAGGTCCTGGGTTCTAAGCGGGTGAATAACAAGTACTATTCCGAGAACATGAAGAAGGCCGGTTCAACGGTGGAGATCGCCGCAAACTTTGACGCCATACAGGAGTTTGCCAACGGCAAGACCATTGCAGAGCTTAAGGAGCTGACCGGCAAACCATCCGAGGAGGTCATTGACGCGGTGTCCGGGGCTACGCTGGCAGACACGGCAGGCTATCTTACAGCTATTTTAACTGCAGCTGAATAATCCGCGGAGAAAGGGAAACAGGGCCCGGCACAGTCTGTGCGGGTCCTGTTGTCTTTTGGTCGGCAAAGGAGATAAAAGGGGAAGTGATGGAATGAAGCTTGGAAGACTTGGCGCAAAGGTGTTATACATACTTTTTCAGTGTACATGGGGCAGTATTCAGACATTGGCGGGAGGTATTCTGTTCCTTAGGTTCAGAAGGTGCCCCCATGAGATGTACCATGGAGCAGTGTATACCAGATGGACGCTGGAGGGCGGAATCTCCCTGGGCCTGTTTATCTTTACGCCGGACAGCCGGGAAGATTGGTGCCGTCAGATGGCGGTTCACGAGTATGGCCACACCTGGCAGTCTCTGCTTCTTGGGCCTTTGTACCTGGCGGCAGTGGGCCTTCCTTCCATTCTGTGGGCAAGGCTTCCGGGATGTATCAGAATGAGAAAAGAGAGGGGACTGTCCTATTCTGCATTTTACACGGAGAGATGGGCGGATTACCTTGGAGAGAAAATGGCTCCTGCCCCAGGTAAAAGCCGGGGAGAAGCCTGACATAAGTTAGGTGATTGGGAAAATCAAGGCTAGGAGAATATTCTGACCATACATGTCATCCAAAGCCTGTTGCACCAAGCATTCCAATGAGCCCAGGAAAGCAGAACCCAGTCGGGGCTCATCCCTCCTGTGCTCTATGGTCTCATTTTCATGGTGCAAATGACTTTTCCTGTCATGTATGGTCAGAATATTCAGCTGAGTTTTGAAGTTCGCAATCACCTATGACATAGGTCAAAGAGAGGAGCAGCTGTGGACATCTATAAAAGAATAGGGATTGTGTGCCGCCATATTCCGGAAGGCCGGGTAGCTACCTATGGCCAGATCGCACTTTTGTGCGGGAAGCCTCAAAACTCCAGACAGGTGGGATACGGATTGAAAAAAGGGCTGGCGGGAGATCATCTGCCGGCACACCGGGTAGTCAACTCCAGGGGGATTCTCAGCGGAGCCTCTTATTTTGACACCTTTGACATGCAGAAAATGCTTTTGGAGAGTGAAGGGGTTCAGGTGATATGGACCCAGGAGGGCTGGCGGGTGAATCTGAAGGATTTTGGCTGGAACAATACCATAGGCGATGCGGTGTATCTAAAAAGCTTGTTTGAGCAGGCAGAAAAGGGGGAGAACAGTGAAGGTACTGAACCAGGACATAAAGAACAGACAGTTTAAGCCGGTTTATCTGCTTTTCGGTGAGGAGACATTTTTGAAAAAAAGCTATAAAAACAAGATGAGACAGGCTATGGTGGGGGATGATACCATGAATTTCCACCAGTTTGAGGGAAAGGGGACGGATCTTAGGGAAATTATCAGCCTGGCCGACACCATGCCCTTTTTCGGGGAGCGGAGACTGATTCTTCTGGAGGACACCGGATTTTTTAAAGGCTCCGGCGGCGAGGAGCTGACAGGGTACCTTCCCAGACTGCCTGAGACTACCTGCCTTATATTTGTAGAGTCCGAGGTGGACAAGCGGAGCAGGCTGTACAAGAAGGTAAAGGACATAGGATATACCGCAGAGCTTGCCAGGCAGGATGTGAAGCAGCTTTCGGCCTGGGCGGGAGGGATTCTGTCAAAGGAAGGAAAAAAGATTACGGGACATACCATGGAATTTTTCTTAAGCAAGACAGGGGATGACATGGAGAATATCCGGATGGAGCTGGAAAAGCTGGTGAGTTATACCATGGGGCGGGATGTGATTACCGATCAGGATGTGGAAGAGATCTGTACTGCCAGAGTCACCAACAAAATTTTCGATATGGTGGCTGCCATAGCCACCAAAAAGACCAGGCAGGCCATGGAACTATACGAAGATCTTCTCACCCTAAAGGAACCGCCTATGCGGATCTTATTTTTGATCGCCAGACAGTTTAATCAGATTCTTCAGGTAAAGGAGCTTATGGCGCAGGGAATGGACAGAGGAACCATTGCATCCCGGCTGAAGATGCAGCCCTTTGTGGTGGGGAAGGTGATGCCCCAGGCCAGAACGTTTTCCAGGGAGCAGATTTTGTCTTATGTAAATCTATGTGTGGATGTGGAGGAGGCTGTGAAGACCGGCCGGCTTAATGAAAGGCTGGCGGTGGAGCTGATGATTACGGTGAAGGTGTGAAGGCTGGGAACCGAAAGGCTTGGTTCTCCCGTATGATTTACAATATCCTTTTCTCTCATGTTACTTACAAGCAGTTTTATTGGCAAGAGAAATATTGTGAGTGATACAATTATAACTGCTGCTGGCGGTGAATTGTTTTTCTTGGAGCCTGGTATATATCAAGTGACATCAGAGGAAACATCCATATATTTCCCTGAGAGATATGGAACATTATGTATTTTTAAA
>JAAWHU010000063.1 GCA_022796015.1 Hungatella sp.
CCTAACCTCCCTCCAGTTGTGTACTTGTGCATAATACAACTGTTTGGGTATTTTATAGCACTGCTATGATTATAGCATAAAATCCCCATTCGTCAACTGCTTTTTTTAAGGACTTACAAATTTTTACCACTTTTTTGTCTTTTTGTACGATTTTTCTTCACCGCACTTTATTTATTCAATCTGATCCTTTACCACCTGGATTGCTTTTTCTAAGGCTTCCTGGATTCCGGCGGGATTCTTGCCGCCTGCCTGAGCCATTCCCGGCCGGCCTCCGCCTCCGCCTCCCACAAGGCCTGCAATAGCCTTGATTAAGTTGCCTGCATGGGCTCCCCTCTTCTGAGCTTCTTCTGTGGCGGAAGCCATAAGGTTCACCTTTCCATCCTGAGCGGAAGCGATGACTACCACGCCCTGACCTAATTTCTCTTTCAGCTGGTCTCCAAGGTTCCTTAATCCGTTCATATCCACATCAGCTACCTTGACGGCCAGCACCTTAAGGCCTTCTACCTCCACAACCTGGTTCATCACGTCCCCCATGGAGGAATTGGCCAGCTTGCTCTTTAACTTTTCATTCTCGGAGTGAAGGGTTTTGATCTCCGCAAGGAGGGACTCGATCTTATGGGTCAGCTCCGCCGGAGTTGTCTTGGCCGCCTTAACCGCATCATGAAGCTCCCTCTCGGTCTCCTGATAGTAGGCCATAAGGCCTTCCCCTGTGAGGGCTTCAATTCTGCGGACATTGGCGGCAATTCCGGTCTCAGAAAGGATCTTGAAGGCAGTGATCACGCCGGTGTCCTTTACATGGGTCCCGCCGCACAGCTCCACAGAGAAATCTCCCATCTTTACCACCCGGACGGTATCGCTGTACTTCTCGCCGAAAAGCGCCATAGCGCCGGATTTTCTGGCTTCGTCAAGGCTCATCTCCTCTGTGACAATCAAAAGGTTTTCCCGAATCTTCTCGTTGACCAAATCCTCCACCTTCTTAATCTCCTCAGGAGTCATGGCGGAGAAATGGGTAAAGTCAAAGCGGAGTCTTCCTGAATCCACATAGGAACCGGCCTGCTCCACATGATCTCCCAGAACGGTACGCAGAGCCTTCTGAAGGAGATGTGTGGCGCTGTGGTTCTTGCCTGTGGAGAGACGGTTGGTCTCGCACACCTGCAAAGTCACTTTATCGCCGGTCTTAAACATACCCTCTGTCATTTTCCCTACATGGCCGATCTTGCCGCCCTGGAGATGGATGGTATCCTCCACCTGGAAACGGCCGTTCTCGCAGAAGATCACTCCCACGTCGCCCTGCTGTCCGCCCATAGTCCCGTAGAAGGGCGTCTCGTCTGCAATGATGGTTCCTGTCTCCCCGTCGGTGAGAGCCTCCACAATCTCTGTCTCCGTAGTGAGCACCGAGATACGGGAATCATGAATCAGCCTGTCATATCCCACAAAGGCTGAGGTGATCTCTGCCGGGACAGACTGATATACGGTGACGTCGGCCCCCATATAGTTCGTAGTCTTTCTGGCGGCTCTGGCCTTCTCCCGCTGTTCCTTCATGGCCTTCTGAAAGCCTTCTTCATCTACCTTAAAATTCTTCTCCTCCAAAATCTCTATGGTCAGATCCAGAGGGAAGCCGTAAGTATCATAAAGCTTGAATGCATCGGCGCCTGTAAGAACCGAAGAACCTGCTGCCACCATAGCCTGCTCCATATCGCTCAAGATGGAAAGTCCCTGGTCTATGGTCTTGTTGAACTTGTCCTCCTCCTCACTTAACACCTTAAGGATCATGGACTGCTTCTCCTCCAGTTCCGGGTATCCATCCTTGGAAAGGGCGATGACGGTTTTGCTCAGTTCAGCCATAAATCTTCCCTCAATACCCAGAAGCCTTCCGTGACGCGCGGCCCGGCGCAGCAGGCGGCGGAGTACATATCCCCTTCCCTCATTGGAGGGCATGATCCCATCAGAGATCATAAAGGTGCAGGATTTCACATGATCGGCAATAATCCGCAGGGATACGTCTTTCTTCTCGTCCTCCTGATATCCGGTATGAGCCATGGCGCAGACCTGATCCAGAAGCGCCTTGTTAGTGTCCACCGTAAACAGAGAATCCACATCCTGAACCACCACGGCCAGACGCTCCAGCCCCATGCCGGTGTCGATATTCTTCTGCTGCAGCTCGGTGTAGTTGCCATGTCCATCGTTGTCAAACTGGGTAAACACGTTATTCCACACCTCAATATAGCGGTCGCACTCACAGCCCACGGTACATCCGGGCTTCCCGCAGCCGTACTTCTCACCCCGGTCATAGTAGATCTCCGAGCAGGGGCCGCAGGGGCCTGCTCCGTGCTCCCAGAAGTTGTCCTCCTTGCCGAACCGGAAGATCCTCTCTTCCGGAATCCCCATCTCCTTGTTCCAGATGTCATAGGCCTCGTCGTCGTCCACATAGACCGATGGGTAAAGCCGGTCCGGGGCCAGTCCCACTACCTCCGTGAGAAATTCCCATGACCAGTGAATGGCTTCTCTCTTAAAATAATCCCCAAAGGAAAAGTTACCAAGCATCTCAAAAAATGTACCGTGACGGGCGGTCTTTCCGATATTCTCAATATCGCCGGTCCGAATACACTTCTGACATGTGGTAACGCGTCTTCTGGGCGGAATCTCCTGTCCTGTAAAATATGGCTTCAAAGGCGCCATTCCTGAATTGATCAGCAGCAGGCTGTTGTCATTATGAGGAACTAATGAAAAGCTTTTCATGGCCAGATGGCCCTTGCTCTCAAAAAATTCCAGAAACATCTTTCTCAATTCGTTAACACCGTACTTCTTCACGTTGTTTCCTCCATGTTTACTTTCCGTCATTTTTGTTGGCTCTCATCTTTTTCCCCAAGATAACGCCGCCCCATGCAATCAAAACAAACACAAGAACTTCTATAAGATTTTTAACAATGCTTGTCATAATCGCTCCCATAAAAGGTTCCTCCTTCATCACATTCTGTTTTTATCTTTTTATCTTTACTATCCTATCACATGGCTCTCCATTTATCAAGATAGTTTTGCATTTTGCCCGGCCTCTGTCCCGGCCTTAATCTGCAAGCTTCGCCTCATATAATTCCACCAGCTCATAGGCCCTCTGCCTTGTGGACTGGGTAAGGGAAATGGTATATTCCACACTTTCGCTGGAGCCTCCCGCCGAGTTCTTCACGGCTTCCATGGCCAGGGAATCCCGCTCCTTCATCCAGGCTCTCTGGGCTTCCACCAGCTTTTCCGTCTCCTCCTGGTCCAGCCGGTCTAAAATCTCATTGTAGATGGCCACAAGTTCCCCATCCCACAGCTTCAGTTCATTGGATGCCGCCGACTTGGCGGAATTGTTTAAATTGGAAGAATTCAGGGAATCCCGGCTCTTTAGGATCTGATGATCCAGGTCCTGAAGGCGCTTTCGGTAATAGGACTGGGAGTCCTCTGTATCTGCGCTCTTCTCCTCCGATATACTCTGGTCCGCCTCAGGCTCTGCTTCCTCCGGGGCGGCAGTATCCAAGGGGGATACCGACACAAGAGCAGGTTCCGTATCGCCGCCTTCGGCGCTGTAAGCCTCCGGCACTCCTGCCATTCTCCCTGTGATCTCCTCCTTTAGGCCTCCTGCTTCTTCCATATCCGCTCCAAACATAGACTGAGGGGCTATCCCCATATCCGGGCCGGCTGCTTCCATCTGAGGCAGCGCCTCCTGTGGTTCTTTGGTATCGGCAGAGATCCCTAAGCCGGCCTCCGCCTCCTGGCCATTCCCGGAAAGAGCGCCCTCCTCCACGGCCGCCCCTCCGCTTTTGGCGGCAGCCTGAAAGGTCACGGTGGTCTCCACAGTGTTATTCTCTATAAAACGATGGGTGCTTTTCGTAATTAAGATTCCAATGACAAGAATTGCTGCCAGAGAAATCAAGATTCCTTTATTCTTCATCCGGATCTTCCTTTAACATGTATTACCCTTTAACATGGTGTTAAATTTAACATAACACAATCCGGTTGAAAATGGAATAGACATGCAGAATTAGTAATATATTGTAAGATATAATTAATCTTTCTTCACTCCACTCCCTCATCAATCAGAAGCTCTGTCCCATCTGCCGCCGACGTGGCCAGACGATCGCATCTTTCATTTTCAGGATGACCTGCATGGCCTTTCACCCAAATAAAGGAAACCTTATGGGGCTCCTTGGCTTTTAAAAGCCTCTGCCACAGATCAATGTTCTTTACCGGTCCGCTTTTCCCCCGCTTCCAGTTGTTTCTCACCCAGTTGTCAATCCACCCCTGGTTAAAAGCATCTGTGAGATACTTGGAATCCGAGTAAAGCTCCACCTGACAAGGGCGGTTTAACGCCTCAAGCCCTGCGATGGCAGCCATAAGCTCCATCCGGTTGTTGGTAGTCCGCACATAACCGGCAGAAAGGGTCCTCTCATGGAGAACCCCCTTCTGATCCTGATAGTGAAGCACCACTCCGTATCCGCCGGGGCCGTCCGGATTGCCTCTGGCCGCCCCGTCCGTATAGATCAGTACTTTTCCCATATCACATAAATTCCTATCTGTCCCATTTGTCGCACAAAGAATGAATCTGGTCCGCAAATTTGGCCAAATCTTTGTTGGCGCCGCCTTCGTTGTGAAGAATGACCCTGGCCAGCCTCTCCCCGGCTGCAACCAGGCGTGCAAATACGGAATCGGAACGCTTGCGGGCTGCTGTTATCTTCTCCGCCGGTATTCCCTCGGTCTGAAGGATCCACTTCCCTTCTGCTAAGTCAAAGACCGATCCGCTGAAGGGCGCCGAAGCCTTAAGTCCCAATTCCCGGTTCAGCCTGTCCGCAAAGATATCGCACACCGTATCGTCGCCGTGAACGGCAAAAACCATCTCCGGCTTTTTCTCGTAGGCCCCGATCCACTGCAAAAGCCCTTTGATATCCGCGTGACTGCTTAAGCCCTTGATCACATCGATGTGGGCCTCCACCTCGATGGTCTCTCCAAAGAGCTTTACCTCCCTGGCGCCGTCAATCAAACTGCGGCCCAAGGTAGCCTCCGCCTGATAGCCGGCAAATACAATGCTGCACTCCGGACGCCACAGATTATGTTTCAGATGATGGCGGATTCGGCCGGCATCACACATGCCTGACGCAGAGATAATTACCTTGGGCTCCGCATCAAAGTTAATGGCTTTGGAATCCTCGCTGGTTACAGAAAGATAAAGTCCCGGGAATTCAATAGGGTTGATTCCCTGCTCCACCAGGTCTTTTGTCTCATCATCATAGCAGCGCAGAAGGTTCCGCTTAAATACGTTGGTGGCCTCCACTGCCAGAGGGCTGTCCACATAGACCGGAAATCCCTCATGGCCAAAAATCAGATGATCGTTCTTGATCTTCCTGATAAAATAGAGAAGCTCCTGGGTACGTCCTACGGCGAATGCAGGGATAACCACATTGCCGCCCCGGTCCAGAGTTCTCTGGATAATATTAGTCAGCTCATCGATGTGCTCCATAACGGCTCCGTGTTCCCGGTCTCCGTAAGTACACTCCATAACCACATAATCCGCCTCTTTTATATATTCCGGGTCCCGGATAAGAGGCTTGTTCTTGTTGCCGATATCACCGGAAAAGACAATCTTCTTCTCCGCCTCGCCCTCTCTGCACCATACCTCGATGGAAGCAGAACCGAACAGATGGCCCGCATCAATGAATCTCAGGGTGATATCATCATTGAGCTTCACCATCTCGCCGTATTCAAAGGTCTTAAGGTGAGCCAGGGCCCCCTGAGCGTCAGCCATGGTGTAAAGAGGAACAACCTCCGGCTCTCCGGCACGTCTCGCCTTCCGGTTCTTCCACTCGGCTTCCATCTCCTGAATGTGGGCACTGTCCCGCAGCATAATCTGGCACAGGTCCCCTGTCGCATAGGTGGTTACGATGCTGCCCCGAAATCCCTTGGCATACAATACCGGGATGCACCCGGCATGATCAATGTGGGCATGAGTCAAAAGAACGTAATCAAGCTCTGCAAAAGACACGGGAAGCTCTGCGTTCTCATAGTGATTCACTCCCTGTTCCATTCCATAGTCTACCACCAGCTTGGTATCCCCGCATTCCAAGTAATGGCAGCTTCCGGTTACCTCATGGTCCGCACCGATGAACATTAACTTCATGTTGTTCCTCCTTTCAGAGTTTAGATTTATAGTGATATATCTATTTCGCAAGGGTGAACTGATCTACCAGTTTCTTTAAGCCCTCCGCCTCGGCAGAAAGCTCCTGGCTGGCCGCTGCGCTCTCCTGGGCAGTGGCGCTGTTGTTCTGTACAACACCTGATATCTGGTTGATTCCCTCCGTGACCTGCATGACGGCATCCGACTGTTCATTGGACACGGTGGCAATCCTGTCAATAGAGCTGACCACGGATTTCATGCTGCTTACCACCTCCAAAAGAGTATCCGCCGTATCCTTGGCAATCTCCGTTCCCCGGTTCACTGCCTGAGACGAGTGCTCAATCAGAGCCGAGGTGCTCTTGGAAGCCTCTGCGGATTTGCTGGCCAGATTGCGCACCTCGTCTGCCACAACGGCAAATCCTTTGCCTGCGCTGCCTGCCCTGGCTGCCTCCACCGCCGCGTTGAGAGCCAGAATATTGGTCTGAAATGCAATATCTTCAATGGTCTTAATGATCTTGCCGATCTCATCAGAGCTGTTCTGAATCCGCCCCATGGCGCTTAAAAGCTCCTGCATCTGTTTATTGCAGGCAGAGACTTCCTCCCCTGCGTAGTGGGTCTGGCTTCTGGCATCCAAAGCGCCCGCTGCCGTCCCCTTGGCCTGATCAGAGATCTCCACAATCCGCGCTGCCAGCTCTTCCACGGAACTTGCCTGCTCCACGGCCCCCTGGCTCAGGGACTGTGCACTTATGGAGATGTGGCTGCTGGCTGAAGACACCTGATCCGCAGAATGGTTGATTTGACGGATGGTATCGCTGAGTCTCACTTTCAAATCCCGCATGGACACCAGAATACTCTGAAAGCTTCCTACATAGGCTTCCCTGTTTTTTGACTGAATATCCAGGTTCTGATTGGCCATCTCCCCTAAGAGATAGCCGATATCATTGATAATGGTGCTTAAACCTTCCACCAGCTCCGACGTAGATCTGGCCAGCATCCCCGTCTCGTCCTCACTGTCCACCTTGGGAACCGGAGACTTCAAATCTCCCTCAACCAAAAGCCGCATACGCTCCGCACAGGCCTTCATAGGCGTACTGATGCTTCCCGCCAGGCGAAGAGCGACTCCGCTGGACACAAATATGGAGGCCACAATCACCGCCACATTAATCACAATGCCGCCGTAGGTGCTGGCAAGGTAATCCGACTGAGGCGAAGTCACTGCGATACTCCAGCCATCTGTGCCCCCCACGGAGGCATAGGCGGCAAACATGGAGCTTCCCCCGTTCTTATAACTTCCGAATCCGTTCTTACCCTGGCGCATCTCCCCGTGAATGGATGCCAGCTCCTTCAAGGACGAATCGCTTCCTGCTTCCCTTTCAATATTCTGGACGGTGATGGTATCCAGGGTCGTATCTGCAATGGTATCACCTGATTTGTTGATCATATAGGCCCGGCTGTTCTCGCTGACCTTTATGGAGGAAACAATATCATTTAAAAACGTTTCGGGAGGAACAAAATACACCACACCCGCTATGGAGGAACCATAGATCCCGTCCTCATAGATAGGAGCCGCAACCATAATGGACAATTCTCCTGTAATCTTGCTGACAAGAGGCTCGGATACATAGATCTTACCTGTCATAGCCTGCTTTACATACTCCCGGTCGGAATAATCCTTTCCATCAAATATACTGATTCCATCGGAACCGATGATATTGCCCCTCTGGAAATTGTGCATCTCGACACGCTCGTCAATGATAGAGCGCTTCTCCTCCACCGATACATTCTCGTCGGACAGCTGTGCAATACAGCCTGTATCCATGGCTACATTCTCATATGCCGTCAATTCCTGCTCCACACGCTCTGCAGCCAGCACGGCGCTCTCACTCATCATCTGGTTCACCGTGTCTATGGTACTTCTGTAATTCAATACAATACTGGATCCCCCTACTACCAGCAATGCCCCCAGCACCGTCAGTATAAGGCACAGGGTAATCTTGGTCCGAATGCTTTTCATCTCTAACTTACATCCCCCTATTTTTTATTAGTTACAGCTGACCGGCTAACAGACAGCTCTCCCCAAATTCTATTATATGGGTGACAAAGCAGGTTTGTCAATAACCCTGGTCTTTGGAAATAAAAAAGGTGTAAATTCTCCGCATTGCGCAAAGATTTTACACCTTTTTCCTAGGACATAAGGAACGGGTCATTCAGGGCTGACAGATATTCTTTCAGTATGCCTTCATACTTTTGTGTTTCCTCATCTTCCGCTTCAAGTTCTTTGGGAACCATCTGATAGGGATCCGTGTCGTTGTGGTAGAGAAGACGCCTCACTTCCTCTCCCGGCTTGGTTCCGCGGTCCACCACAAAAGTGGCGTTCTTCGTGCGGATTCCACGCCACCCGAAGGATTTGGAGTTAAGGCCCTTTTTCCGATAAGGGTCTACAAGCTCCGGCATTCCGGGAAACATACAGAGAAATCCGTGGGCCGGCTCCTGGCAGAGCTCCCCCCTTCCCTCCACAAAGAGATGGAGATCCTTCCCCTCCGCCGTGTCCGGCGCCTCCACACCTAAAAGTCCCAAAAGGGTAGGCATATGGTCCGGGCTGGCAAAGATCACATCCGTCTCTCCCGCCGGGATCCCCGGTCCGTGAAAATACAGGGGGATTCTTATGGACTCTTCATACCATACATTTTTTCCGTAGCATCCATGGGATCCCATGCAGTCGCCGTGGTCCGCCGAGAGTACAATCACGGTGTCCTCCCAGAGTCCCTTTTCTTTTAAGAACTCCATAAGCCGGCCGAAATTATCATCCAGACCGCTGATAGCGGCAAAATACTCTTTCCGTTTCTTTACAAATTCCGGATTGTCTCTCCACTCCTTGGGAACATTTTCCCTAAAGGGCATCTCCCTGTCCTCGTAAAGCTTTACATACCGTTCGGGCACCTGGTCATAGGGCGGATGAGGAGGATTCCAGGAGATAAACATGCAGAAAGGTTTGTCCTGATTCCGGTTTTCCAGATACTCCATAGCCACATCGGTCTCATACTCGGGAGACCATCTGCCGGGCAGAAGTTTCTGGTCCGTGTCATGCCAGTAATGAGGATTTAAATGTTCATCCATAGCCCCATAGGAAATCCAGTAGTCAAAGTGATGGCGGCGCTCCCCAGGAGGGGTGTAGGCGTCCCAGTTCTTGGCTCCGGAAGCCGGATGGTCATAGAAGTTCATCTCACTCCCATCCAGATGCCATTTCCCGATATAGGCCGTGTCGTATCCTTCCTGGTGAAGCACATCGGAAATAAGGAGCTCCTGAGGCTTCAGCATTACCACCTCGTCCAGTCCGATCTTGCAGTTTGTCCACATGCCGCAGCTTGTCGGATATTTTCCCGTAAAGAGTGCGGCCCTGTGGGGAGAACAGAGAGGATAGGTACTTATGGCGTTGGCACAGGACATACTCTCTCTGGCAAAGGCGTCCATATGAGGGGTTATGACAGGATCCTCCCCCATAACCCCCACCCCATGGGCCCGCCATTGGTCAGCAAAAATATACAGCAGATTTTTCTTTTTCATATTAATTCTTTCCCAAATAGGTATCATAAGCCTTCTGGTTGATCTCCAGGGCCCGGTCGATTCCTCTTGCCTTCAGCTCTTCCACAAAGGCATCATATCCGGTCTCAAAGTCTTCCACGCCCAGAATCCAGGACTGGAACTGCTGCTCCACATAAGGCTGAATGCTTGCCATAAGATTCTTGTACTCGGTATCGTCTTCCTCCGTATACTTTAATTCCAGCTCGCCGTCTGCATAGGGAGGCATATCCTCACCGAACCATTCCGGATGGCTGTCATACATCTTGCTTGCCTCCAGGGCCACCTCTGTCATAACCGCTCTCTCATACTCTCCATCCTGGCACATGCCGATCCGGTACTGAGCGCCGATGGAACGCAGATATCCGATGGGAGTCAGCTCGGAATTTAAGACCTTTTCGGTAAACTGCTTTGTTCCGTCGGCATTTACCGTGTAGGTATCCCCTTCGATTCCCCAGTTCACCAGGGCATCTCCCTCCTCGCTGAAGAAGAAGTCCATAAATTTGATTACGGTTACCGGATCCTCACACATGGAGGAAATTCCCCAGCCCACGCCGGGATAACGGCTTACACGCTCTTTTACTACGCCGTTGTGATCTGCCGGAGGCGTAAAGGGAACCATGTTGAAGCCAGGAATCACATCTGCAAGGGTCTTATTGTAATTGCCTGTACTTACCCAGTCATGGGTACATCCGCCAAGGTCGCCGCTTAAAAGGGTATCGCGTCCGGAAGCTCCCCTTGTAAAGAACTCGGGATCCAGAATTCCTTCTTCATACCACTTGATCAGATTGGTAACACCTATTTTAAAATTCTCTTCCAAAGGCTCAAAGGTCATCTTTCCATCTCTCGGATAGAAGGTTGTGCTGGTATCCCACAGATACAGGTACTCTTCCGGCTGCTTCCATCCTGCACGGTCAAAGAGGGGAACTTCATCTTTTATCCCGTTGCCGTTGGGATCCTCGTTGCGGAATGCGTAGAGCACGTCGTGAAGCTCGTCAACGGTCGTGGGAACCTCAAGCCCCAGCTTATCCAGCCAATCCTGACGAATCCACCAGTACTCTGCTGACAGCAGCTCCTGATTCTTCGGTATATAGTAGATATTGCCATCCAGGGAATAGGCTGCCTGACGGAATCTGTCGTCCTCCTCCATAACCCGCTTAATGTTGGGAGCATACTGGTCAATCAGGTCATTTAAGGGGATCAGGCCGCCATCACGTCCTAGCTGCTCTAAGTCTGATGACTTCACGTATCCGATGATATCGGCCAGCTGTCCCGAGCTTAACATCAGGTTAAAGGCCTCCTCCTCGTTGGAGTTGGTCAGAGAGGTGGTTCCCTTAAGACTTACATTCGTCCTCTTGGCGATCTCCTGCCACACCTGCCAGTTAGAGTCAAAGGGCATGTTGTTGAAATTCAAAAAGATGGTGAATTCCTTTGGTTCCGCGCTGACTAAGCTTCCCTCCAGAGCGGGTTCTGTCTCCGCCGGAGCAGAGCCTGCCTCAGGAGCTTTGGCGCCTGCCGCCGTCGTACTGCTCTCCGCCTTGGCAGTGGTCTGTGTCTGTCCGCCTTCATTCTTGGCGCCGCATCCTGCAGCCATGGATCCCACCATTGCTGCCGTCATCATCAAAGCCAGCCCTCTTGTCATTCTTTTTCTCATAACATTTCTCCTTTTATATGAATTTTTATTACATTTCTCTTATCCCTTTACGCCGCCTACAGTCAGTCCGGTCTTAAAGTACTTCTGAACAAAGGGGAATACGACAAGTACCGGTAAAATAGCAATGACGATCATGGCGTAGATCACTGTAGTAGGGGAACTTAGGGAGTTCTGGGTCACGATAGCCGCCTCCGACGCATTGGCCACACGGTCCACCATCATCTTCTTTAACAGCACCTGAAGAGGCGCCTTGGTGTCGTCATTGACCAGCTGCATTGCCCAGAAATAGCTGTTCCAGCGGTTGACTCCATAAAACATGCCTACCGTCGCCAGAGCCGGCTTTGACAGGGGAAGAAAGATCCTGAAAAAGATGGTAAAATGATCCGCCCCGTCTATGTAGGCCGCTTCCTCCAGTTCATAGGGAACCTGCTCAAAGAAGCTCTTCATAATAATCATGTTGTAGGTATTGATGGCAAAGCCCAGAATAATCGCTGTCCTGGTGTTCAGAAGATTAAAGTCCCTGAACGTCAGATAGGTAGGAATAATTCCTGCGTTAAACCACATAGTGAAAATCGTAAACAATGTAAAGAATTTTCTGAGTACCAGCTTTTTCTTTGACAGGGCGTAAGCCATGGTGGTGCTGAAGATCATATTCACCAATACTCCCGCTGTCGTATAAAAAATGGTGTTGCCGTATGCAGTCCAGACTCCCGGCTTGGCCACGGCCTGCCTGTAGCTTTCCAGAGTAAAGTGTTTGATTGCAAACATCACCGACCCGTTTTCCACATACAGAGGCTTGCTCAAGGATGCTATGACCACATAATATACCGGGTAAAATACCAGCAGAGAAAGGAGAATTCCAAAAATCGTCATTCCTACATCAAAGATTCTCTCTCCCACTCCGATGACCCGGCCCTGCTGTTTATGTTTCTTTCCCATATTTTCCTCCATTCCATGCACAAAAGATTTTACCAGAGTGCATTGTCCGTTATCTTCCGGCTGATCCGGTTCGACAGGGTTACAAGCACCAGGGCGATCAATGCCTCAAACAGTCCCACCGCTGTGGCCAGACCGTAATTGCCGTTTTCAAAGCCCAGACGATAGGAATAGGTGGCAATGACGTCCGCCGTGGAGAAGGTGGAGGGCTGATAGAGAAGGAGTATGGCTTCATATCCCACCTTTACCATTTTGCCGATGTTTAACACAAACATGGTGACAATGGTAGGAAGAATTGCGGGAATGGTAATATGCTGGATCTTCTTCCATCTCCCGGCCCCATCCACGGTAGCCGCCTCGTAAAGCTGGGGATCAATACCCATAATTGCCGCAATATATACCAGGGCGTTAAAGCCTGCATTCTGCCACAGCGTCATAGTCGTGTAGATTCCGCGGAAATACTGAGGATGAACCATAAAATATATGGGTTCAAAGCCCAGCTTTGCAATAATCATATTGACAATACCGGTACTGGGGGATAAAAAGTTTACCACAATCCCGCAGACAACTACTACAGATATAAAATGAGGAAGCAGCGTGATTGTCTGTGTCATCTTGCTCACAAATTTGTTCTTCATCTCTGTGACGGCAATGGCCAGCAGAATAGGAACCGGGAAGCATACGACAATCTGCCAGAAGGAAATCATCAGCGTATTGACGAACACCCTTCCGATATCTTTTCCCATTAAGAAGTCTGTAAAATTTTTTAACCCTACAAATTTGCTGCCGTCAATTCCCCGAAAGATGTTGTACTCATAAAATGCAATCTGAAGTCCTGCCATTGGTTTGTAGGCAAATGCCAGATACCATATAAAACCAGGAAGCAGCAGCAGGTATAACTGATAATTTTTAAAGATACTTTTTACTCCAAAGGCAAAGCGTTCTCCGATACCGGATTTTGGCTTCTCCATAGGATAGCCCTCCTTTCACAACCTTACTTGTTCTGCTTTGTGCACACAGCGCGTTTTCATGCCCCCACTATAATCCACCCAGGCAGCCCCTGTAAATCTCCATTTTTCAATGGGTTTTCATTTTCCTTTCATGGCAATCACCATTTTTCAACTTCATCTCCAATGGGCAAATCCTGGTTGAATTTTCCCTGTTTTTAGAGTATAATTGTGGATATTGTATAGTAACAAGGATTTAAGAGGATTGATTTTATGCATTTTCAAGGAACCTATCAAAAGACACTGACACGCTTTCTCTTTACCTCCGCTTTGGTGGTATCTCTGCTTTTATGTGCCCTGACCGGGTGGTTCATAAAAGGCAAGCTCCGATCTGACTACGAACATTATCTGGAATCTTCCACTCAATCATTAGAGAGCAATTCCATGGTTGCCGCCAGCCTTATCTTTAAGTCCATGATGCAGTGTTCCACGGACAAGGACATTATCCGATGGGTAAACGCTGCCACGCTTCAGGAATTTTATTATTATGCCATCAGCTCCACAAAGAGACTTCAGGAAACCATGACCAATCTTGCCGTAGTGGAATACGATTGTGCCATCACTCCCCTGAACCCCAAGGCTTACAAAGAGGCCATGGTGGACATGGTGATAAAACCTTCCGCTTCCATGGACTCCGGTAAATTTTGCACCATACACGGCATCACCTCCCAGGAATATCTGGAGATCAGAGACTATTTTCTGAAAAATGATCAGCCTCTGTGCCTGCCCCGCTATGACAAGAATACCGGCCATCTTTCGGAGCTCCTTTATATTATGAAGTTTAAAGGTTCCGGGAATCCTTTTCTCATGTTTGCCTTTATACCCAGGGAGACCTTTTTCCCGGATTCCATGGCGGAAACCTTCTTTATTTATAATAAGAACGGGATTCTGGCATATTCCGACAATACTGAGGAAACTTTAGAGAACTGCCGGGCGATTTACGACAATATTCTATTATCAAAAAGCCCTTCTTATTATACCCGTCCGCAGAAGATGGGGGATCAGTATCTCCTGGTATCAAGCTTGGGAGCCTTTCAGTGGCTTTTAGCGGCTTCCTATGAGCCGGAATCCATCCCTCCCGTGCAGCTGTTTAAATTCGGCCTTATGGCGTTTGCCGTGATTCTCGTCAGCCTGGCTGTAAGCTACTGCCTGGTTGATAATCTGTACACGCCTTTAAAACAGCTTATGGAGTCCTCGCCTCTGTCTTTTTCTGACAATAAGACGGTAAATGAATTTGAAGTGATCCGCAAAAATATGGACAAGATCAGCGAGCTTGGCACCGATCTGCGCAAAGCCATGGAGGAAAATGATGCCCTCATGTCCATCCAGTCCTACAAGGAACTTCTCTTTGCAAAAAAAGTGGAGAAAGACCGGCTTACACAGTTTGAAGCTCCCGATGCAGACTACTGCGTTGCCATCGGGGAGACCATGAATCCGGCCGACGAGTATTCCTTCCAGGCCATCTCCTTCCAGAAACAGACGGCCTACGATACTGCCTCCCTCCGGCCTGACATCATTTACATCAACCTGGATTACAACCGCTACGCCCTAATCTTAAGAACCTCCTCCCTGGATTCTGCCAAGGCAGAATTAACGGGCCTTTTAAACCAGCTGGAGACCTATCAGGACCTATCCATATCAGACCATCGCATTGTTCTCTCTGATATCCATAGAGGGCTGTCTGAGCTCCACACCTGCTACCAGGAGGCATTAAAGATTTTGGAATTCCGTTATCTTCACTCCAAATCACGGCTCATTACCTGGCAGGAGGTCTCCTCCATAGACGCAGTGACCTACTCCTATCCCTTCCAGACGGAAAACCGCCTGATCCAGTCTGTCCTGGACGGAAAGGAAGAGGCCATAGAGATCTTTGAACAGATTATCCGGGAAAACATTGCCCAGAAAAACTTGTCCAACGATTCCACCCAGACCCTGATCTACGCCTTCATCGGAACCATTGCCCGCATTTTCCAGGAGATGAAGACAACCCCCGAGGAGCTCTGGGGAAAGCCTGTGGACTACAAGTACCTCTACAACCACTGGAACGACTCTACCATATTCATGCAGCTAAAGCATATCCTTCTTGACATCATTGACACCATCCGCAAGAAGGAGGACAGCCGCGACCAGGTGCTCTTAAATAAAATGCTTGGATATATTTACGAAAATTATTGGGACGATATCATGCTTAATGACCTGGCCGACTACTTAAATATCTCCCCAAAGTACTGCGGCATCCTGTTCAAGCAGCTCAGCGACAATAACTTTAAGGATTTTCTAAACCGCTACCGGGTAGAAAAGGCAAAAGAAATTTTAAGAGATAATCCTGACATAAAGATCGTGGATCTAAGCGCCATGGTGGGATTTAACTCCTCCAACAGCTTTATCCGGGTGTTCAGCAAATATGAGGGGGTTACGCCGGGGACTTATCTGAATCGGATCCAGAGCAATCGGTAGGAGGATGAGATGGGTTCCTTTAGGGGGGATGGCAGAGGGCCGTCCGTAAGGGGGCGGGTATTCCCGTTGGGGACCGCTTTCGCTCTGGTTGCCTCTGCAGCGGTACTAAGGGCCTAAAAAACAGGCCCTAAGGACCGGCGAGGCAAATGTCCCCCACGGGAATACCCGCCCCCTTGCGGACTACGTTCCTGGCATGCCTAAAGGAAGCAATCTGAGTCCTTGGAAAAGTAAAAATAAAAACGCCCAGAGTCGTTTTTTCGGCAGATAATGACCTTTGCCGGAAAAAGGTTTCTGGGCGGATGTTTTTGGGTAGTCAGTACACTAATCCTTACCAGTAGGGGTTCCAGGTTCTTAGGGTTCTCATGAGAGCTTCCATATAGAAGTAATCTCCCCAGGTGTTGCACTCGTCCACGCCTCTGTTCTTGCAGGTGTTGAACTGGGTGTCTCTTGCGTAGGTTCCGTGAAGAAGGAGTCCGTTGGATTCTGACGTATCTTTATTGGCGCACTCTTTGATCAGGGCGTGGAGCATGCGGTCTGAGGCCTCTTTGTAGAATTCTGCCTTTTCCTTATCCAGATGGGGGATCATCTCCAGCATGCCGCAGATGGCTATGGCTGAGGCCGAGGAATCCCTTGGCTCACTGCTTCCTGTGTCAAAGTCAAAATCCCAGTAGGGAACAAGGTCTTCCGGAAGATGTTCAATAAAATAGTCGGTAACCCGGTAGAACAAATCTTTATAGGATTCTTCCTTTGTGTACCGGTAGCTCAGTGCGATTCCGTAGATGCCCCACGCCTGCCCTCTGGCCCAGGCGGAGCCGTCCCGGTTGCCCTGATGGGTAACTCCCACTGTAGGCTCTCCTGTCTCCATGTCGATAAAATGGGTGTGGTATGTAGAGTTATCCTCCCTGAGGACGCATTTCATGGCAGTGTGAATGTGGTTTACCGCCTTTTCGGCGTAAGTCGGATCTCCTGTCACCTCACTGGCCCAGTAAAGAATGGGAAGATTCAGGAGGCAGTCAATAATAAGACGGTACTCCTTGGGATTGTCCACGTCCCCCCATGCCTGAAGAAACTGCCCGGTCTGCCTGTAGCGGGAGGCAAGCTGATCCGCCGCCAAAACCGCCGCCTTTTTGCCGTTCTCACTGCCTGTAAGCTTGTAGGCAGCCACACAGGAAAGGCTGAAGAGAAATCCCATATCATGGTGATTTACATCGATCTTCTCCTTAATTCTGTGTAAAAAGGAGTCCACCTGAACCTCAGCCGCTTTCCGGTACTTGTCATCCTTTGTGTATTCATAGGCCAGCCACAGCACTCCTGTCCAAAATCCTGTGGTCCACTCCACATTCTCCGTAGGCTTATAGAACCCCTGAATGCTGTTGGAATCCGGGAACTTCTCCGTAAATTCCGGCAGTACCTCCCCGATAATCCCCAGGGCCCTCTCAAAAGCCTCCCGGGCCTCATTCTCTCCCATTCTCGGATACTCTAAAATCGACTCTCTTGTCTGTGCCATTTCGTTATCTCCTTTCCACTCTCTCCATCATCTGCCTTACCCTTCCTGGGGCGCCGCGATTCCTCTGTGATTGTGATACCCTGCCTCATGGGAACGCCATTTTTTATCTGCGTACCATTCCAGACTCAAAAAATTGTCATGGGTCTCCTCCAGATACTTCCTGAACAAGGTTCTCATTTCCTCAAGGTCCTTGCTGTACTCTGGATTGCGGGCCTGGTTCACCTTTTCATAGGGGTCTTTTTCAAGGTCATAAAGCTCCTCCCCCTGATCCTCAATATAATACATATATTTCAGACGGCCGTTGCAGATCATTCTTCCCGGAGACACCGTGTATCCCCACTCCGTATGCCACTGGGAGGCCACGTAATCTCTTTTGGGTATCTCCCTGCCTTTCAGGCCCATGGATAAATCCATGCCCCTTAATCCTTTGGGTATGTCAATCCCCGCATAGCCGCAGAGGGTGGGATAAAGATCCAGAAGAGACACGATATCATGGATTTCTCCCTCACCATGGATTCCCTTTCCGCTGAATATCAAGGGGACACGGGTCACCTCCTCATAGAAATCCACCTGCTTGGTCACTCTCCCACGGGCCGCCATGCTGTCGCCGTGATCTGCAAGAAAGACGATCATGGTATTGTCGGCGTAAGGGCTTTTCTCCAGGGCGTCAAGAACCTTCCCGATCTCCTTATCCACCACCTCCAGATAATGATAGTACGCCGCCAGATAGTGCTGATAATTGGTTTTGGTCCAATATTCCGTCTGGGCCTGCCGGTTGTGTGAACAGCAGATATATTGGACGGCGATGGGACGGTTCGTGATATCGTCAAACTCAAAATTCTCGGGAAGGGGCGGCAGTTCCTTCCCTGTGGGAACATCCTCATGGCTCCCCTGGTTCTCTCCCACCCATCCGCATATATTGTGGGGATTCACAAGGTCGCACACCATGAGAAAGGGCTGCTGGGAAGAATAATGTTTCAGAAATTCAACGGTCTTCTCTGTGGTATCCCGGTCCTCATAGGTATCAAAATTATAGGGAAAGGCCGGACTTACATCATCCACAGGAATCTCCTCCTCGGGACTGCACTCAAATCCTCTCAAAGCGCCTGCATCATGGCATTTTCCGAAATGCACGGTCTTGTAGCCGGCCTTTGCAAAGGTCTCCCCCAGGGTCTCAAACTCCTCCGGAACAGGGGCCACCGGCCATTTCCTTCCGTTTGACAGCACATTGGTCTCATGAGGATATCTTCCGCTCCAGAAGGCCGCCCTTGCAGGCTGGCACAGGGGGCAGGGGGTGTAGCAGTTGGTAAAACGCACGCTGTCTTTGGCGATTCTGTCTATGTTTGGTGTCTTCACAAAGGTGTTGCCGTAACATGGAAGAGCTCTCCATGTGAGCTGGTCTGTCACTACCAGCATAATGTTGGTTGCCATAGCATCTTTCCTCCTTGTCCTTACGCCGGCAGAAGGATAAGGCCTTTTCACACATGGGCTCCCTCCTGTCTGCGGGAATTACCAACACCATACCATACCCTTTCCCTCCTGTAAATCTGCAATTTGTATCAGTATATACAATATTCCCACATGAATTGACACGGAAAATCATGTATGATATTTTAAAATTATCCACGGAAAACCATAGGTGATTGGGAAAGCAGAACCCAGTCGGGGTTCATCCCTCCTGTGTTCTACGGTCTCATTTTCATGGTGCAAATGTCTTTTCCTGCAAGATCCGGTCAGAATATTCAGCCAAGGTTCGACTTTCGCAATTACCTAATGGAAAACCAATGAGAAAGGGGTATTATATGGGAAAACAAGTAATCTTAATCATGACCGATACAACGCGCAGGGACATGCTTGGCTGTTACGGCAATCCTCTCATGCACACGCCTAATCTGGATCGTCTTGCGGCCCAGGGCATCCGGTATGACAACGCCTACAGCTGCCAGCCTGTCTGCGGCCCGGCACGGTCCGCCATCTTTACGGGAACCTTTCCTCACAGCAACGGCATGGTCACCAACAGCGTCCCCCTGGGGGATAACGTAAAGACCATAGGCCAGCGCCTGACTGATGCAGGCATCCACTGCGGCTATGTGGGGAAATGGCATCTGGATGGAGGGGATTATTTTGGTCTGGGTGTCTGCCCGGAAGGCTGGGATCCGGAGTACTGGTATGATATGAAATGCTATCTGGAGGAATTGACCCCGGAGGAGCGCGTCAAATCAAGAAAGTCCGAAACCGCCTACGAGGATACCATGACAGAAGAATTTACCTATGCACACCGGTGCTCCAACCGGGCCATGGACTTTCTTAACCGGTACAAGGATGAGGATTTCTTTCTGACTTTATCCTATGACGAGCCCCACGGCCCCTGCCTCTGCCCTTCTCCTTACAACACCATGTACGACGGCTTTAAGTTTCCCGACAATAAGAATTTCCAGGACGACTTAAGTAAAAAGCCTTTGTTCCAGCAGCTCTGGGCAGGAAATGACCTTAACAAATCCATGGAGGAGATCAACAAGCCCTCCCCCATGCTCTCCCTGTTTTTAGGCTGCAATTCCTTTGTGGACTATGAGATCGGACGGGTTCTGGAGGTGATTGAGGATAAGGTGCCTGATGCCCTTGTGATCTTTACCTCGGATCACGGAGATATGCTGGGCGCCCACAGGCTCCAGGGGAAAAATGCGGCGGCCTACAAGGAGATCTGCAACATACCTCTCATAATCAAAGGCGGCCAGGCCGCAAAGGTGGTTACCGCCCCTGCATCCCACATTGATCTGGCTCCCACCATCCTGGATTACATGGGACTTCCTGTTCCCGTACTTTTGGAAGGACGCTCCATGGTTCCTCAGCTTCATGACAGTTCCATAAGAATCAACGATTATGTATACACGGAGTTTACAAGATATGAGGTGGATCATGATGGATTCGGCGGACTTCAGATGATGCGGTCTATTGCTGATGAATCATACAAATTGGTGATCCATCTTCTGGACACCGATGAGTTCTATGACCTTAAAAACGATCCTGACGAGGTGGAAAATCTGATCCACGACCCTGCTTTCCTCACAGTCCGCAACCACATGCATGATAAGCTTCTGGAGCATATGAATCAGACCAGGGATTTGTACCGGGGCTACCAGTGGGCAGTACGGCCCTGGAGAACAGACAAAGCTCCTACCTGGAACAATGATGGGTACACGAGACAGCGGGAGAACCCGGAATACGAAGCCCGGCAGCTGGATTATGACACAGGGCTGGAGATGAAGGAAGCAGTGAGAAAAAAAGCCCTCTATGACGTGAAGGCTTAAGAAAAGACAGCTCCAAGGAATCAGACGCCCCGGCACCTGCCCGTAATATCCCTTTCGGCAGATGCCGGGGCGCCGCCCCTTTTCCTGATTTTTATTGTGTCAGATAATAATGCAGACCATGCCTCCCTTGCTGTCGTTGATAATCTTCTGAAGGGTGTCCTGAAGCTTCATCTGACAGTCCTCCGTCAGCTGGGACACCTTGGCCTGAATCCCATCCTCCACAATCTGTTCAATGGATTTTCCGAAGATGTTGGTGTTCCAGATCCCCTCCTCGCTCTCCCTGGCGTTCTGCTTAATGTAGGCGATCAGATCCTCCGCCTGCTGCTGGCTTCCCACAATGGGGGCAATCTCCGTCTCAATGTGAGCCTTAATCATGTTGATGGAGGGGGCCTCGGCCCGCATCTTCAC
>JAAWHU010000064.1 GCA_022796015.1 Hungatella sp.
GCCCGCCAAAACGTAGAAGAGTTTAATTTAGGAGGTACGAAAAGTGGCAGTTGATAGAGTTCCTGTTCTTAAAAGATGCAGATCACTTGGTTTAGACCCGATCTATTTAGGAATAGACAAAAAGTCCAACAGAGAGTTAAAGAGAGCAAACAGAAAGGTAAGCGAGTATGGCCTTCAGCTGAGAGAGAAGCAGAAAGCCAAATTCATCTACGGCGTACTGGAGAAGCCTTTCAGAAATTACTATGCCAAGGCTTCCAGAATGGAAGGCATGGTAGGCCAGAACCTGATGATCCTTCTGGAGAGAAGACTGGATAACGTTGTATTCCGTATGGGATTCGGACGTACCAGAAGAGAGACCAGACAGATTGTAGACCATAAGCATATTTTGGTAAACGGCAAATGTGTTAACATTCCGTCATACCTGGTAAAAGCTGGCGATGTGATCGAAGTGAAGGAGAAGTGCAAATCTTCTCAGAGATACAAAGATGTATTGGAAGTAACTGGAGGCAGAATGGTACCGGCGTGGCTGGATGTTGACCAGGAGAACCTGAAAGGTACTGTAAAGGAACTGCCCACCAGAGATGAGATTGATGTTCCAGTTAATGAAATGCTTATCGTCGAGTTGTACTCCAAATAATTTTGCTGTGGTTTAGCATAACGTTATTGAGTAGAAAAGCCTCGACAGATAGAATAAAAAGGAGGGGCTATATTAGTGTTCGATTTTGAAAAACCAAACATTGAAATTGCAGAAATCTCCGAAGATAAAAAATACGGAAAGTTTGTAGTAGAACCACTTGAGAGAGGCTATGGCACAACCTTGGGCAATTCTCTGAGAAGAATTATGCTTTCTTCTCTGCCAGGCGCTGCAGTCAGCCAGGTGAAAATCGACGGCGTTTTGCATGAGTTCAGTTCCATCTCCGGAGTAAAGGAAGATGTGACTGAGATCATTATGAACATCAAAAGTCTAGCTATAAAGAACAACAGCGACAGCAATGAAGTAAAGACAGCCTACATTGAGTTTGAAGGTGAAGGCGTTATTACGGCAGCTGATATTCAGGTAGATCCGGACATTGAGATTTTAAATCCGGAGCAGGTCATCGCCACCTTAAGCGGCGGTGCGGACAGCAAGTTTTATATGGAACTCACCATAACCAAAGGGCGCGGTTATGTGAGTGCCGATAAGAACAAAAAGGAAGAACTGCCTATTAGTGTAATCGCCATCGACTCGATTTATACACCGGTTGAGCGTGTAAATATGTCGGTGGAGAATACCCGTGTGGGACAGGTTACGGACTATGATAAGCTGACCCTGGATGTATATACTAACGGCACCCTGGCTCCTGACGAGGCAGTAAGCCTTGCTGCAAAAGTTCTCAGTGAGCACTTAAATCTTTTCATTGACCTTTCAGAGAATGCCAGAACCGCAGAGATTATGGTAGAGAAAGAGGACAATGAGAAGGAAAAAGTCCTTGAGATGAATATTGATGAACTGGAACTGTCTGTCCGTTCCTATAATTGCTTAAAGAGGGCAGGAATTAATACGGTGGAGGAGCTGTGCAACAGAACCTCCGAGGATATGATGAAGGTCCGCAACCTTGGCCGGAAGTCTCTGGAAGAGGTTTTGGCCAAGCTGAAGGAGTTAGGTCTCCAGTTGAACCCCAGCGATGAATAGACAGCAGTTTAGATGCCCGTCTTTGTAAGCCCAATGATGCGAAGGACAGGTATAAGACAAGGATGCGCTTTCGGTAAGTCCGATGATGCACGAAAAGCGCACTCCACATAATTATGGAGGAATGAATTATGGCAGGTTATAGAAAGCTTGGAAAAACTTCCAGCCAGAGAAAGGCTCTCCTGAGAAATCAGGTTACCGCACTGCTTCACAACGGTAAGATCGTTACCACAGAGGCAAGAGCAAAGGAAGTACGCAAGATCGCCGAGGGCCTTATTGCCCTGGCAGTAAAAGAGAAAGACAACTTTGAGACCGTAAAGGTTACCGCAAAAGTACCCCGCAAGGATAAAGACGGCAAGAGGGTAAAGGAAGTGGTAAACGGCAAGAAAGTCACTGTCTATGACGAAGTGGAGAAGGAGATCAAGAAGGATCTTCCATCCAGACTTCACGCAAGAAGACAGATGTTAAAGGTTCTCTATCCTGTAAAGGAAGTTCCGGCTGCCGGAGCAGGAAGAAAGAAAAACACAAAGCAGGTAGACCTGCCGGCAAAGCTTTTTGACGAGATCGCACCCAAGTATGTGAGCCGCAACGGCGGTTACACCAGAATCGTAAAGATCGGTCTCCGCAAAGGCGACGGCGCCATGGAGGTTCTGCTGGAGTTAGTCTAAAAACAAGGGTTCAGGGAGAGATTCCTGAACCCCTTTTTCATGCCTATAGCTCCATCCCCGCAGACAAGGCTGCCCCTCCCCCTTGCCATCTCCTCCGGCCTGTCCCTCATATCAGGCGCCATTTTGCGGCATGCCATGGATGTAGTCCGGGAGGGAGTGGTATTCCCGGTGAGGGGCATTTGCCGCGCCGGTCCTTAGTTCGCGTCTTTTGCGAACTTAGTACCGCTGCAGCGGCAACACGAGCGGGAGCGTCCCCCAATGGGAATACCACTCCCTCCCGGACGGTCCCCCTGCCATCCCCCCACAAATAAGCAAACCTTAAAAAGAACGAAAGGATATCGTAAGTTGACGGAAAAGAGGCTCCTGATATATAATAAAGTTAGATAAAAGGGAAAAGAAAGGATGATATATATGAAGATTCAAAAGGAGAGAATATGGGGGCTGGTATTGGCTATATGTCTTATGGCGGCGGGAACTCCTACGATCGCTTTCGGAGCCACCAAGACCATACCGTCTGTGAGTATTCGGGTGGGAACCGATACTCAGGCAGGGGAGACGCTTAACGAGACGATTACTCTGTATACAGATACCACCGCAACCCAGAGCGGCACTTATGCCGCCACCAGCTCCGATAAGTATTATGTGCGGGATGCGGAGTGGACATCCTCCACAAGGAGCGAGATGAAGGTGGGCGATGAGCCTAAGATGAAAGTGTATCTGGATATTGACGACAGCAATTATGCTTTTAAAGGGACATACTCTTCCAGCAACGTTACGGTGAAGGGCGGAACCTTTGTCTCTGCTAAAAAGACTTCCTACGGAGATCTGGAGGTTACCATAAAGTTAAGCGGGATTAAGGGTACTTACAGTGCTCCCAGCGATGCCACCTGGAGAGACTCCGGATATGGAAGAGCCGTATGGACCATGGACGACGATGACGATGAGGGCATAACCTCCGGCTATTATGATGTATATCTGTATCGGGGCAGCACGGTAGTCAAGAAACTGGAAGCTTACAAGGGAACCAGCTATAATTTTTACCCTTATATGACAAAGAAGGGGACTTACCGCTATAAGGTGCGCACAGTACCATACACGGAATCCCAGAAAAAGTACGGGGAAAAAAGTGATTGGCTGGAGTCTGACGAGATCTACATTGACGAGGAACATGTGTCGGATGGAAGCGGGCAGACCGATGGCAACGGTCAGCCGGCAGGCGGCGGCATTCAGGTGGGCTGGATTCAGTCCGGCAGTACCTGGTATTATCGGTATCCCGATGGCTCTTATCAGAAGGATTCCTGGCTGAAGCTTAACAATAAGTGGTATCTTTTTGACCAGGAGGGCAGGATGCTGACGGGCTGGCAGACAAAGAACGGGAATACCTATCTCCTTCAGAATGATGGTTCCATGGTTACGGGCTGGGTTAAGGCCGGGGATTACTGGTATTATCTTAACACTGCGTCGGATGGCGTAGAGGGAGCCATGCATGTGGGCTGGCTTCGGAACAACAACAGGACTTATTACCTGAACTCCAACGGGGCCATGGCAGAAGGATGGGGCCAGGTGGAGGGCAACTGGTACTACTTCTATCCGGGATACGGTTATATGGCAGTTAACACTACCATTGATACATTCTATGTGGATTCTAACGGGATATGGAGGAAGTAGTCATGAAAAAATTTGGTATATGGAAGGCCGGCTTTTTGGCCGCGCTGGCGCTGGCGATTCTCATGTGCGTCCCGGCCATGGCGGCTACAAAGCTGGGAGAGACGGAGGAAGCCTACTGGGATAAAGGCGGGGCCGCCATTGCACGCTGGAAGACGGTGGATAAGGCCAAGGAGTATCAGGTTCGTCTGTTTGAGGACGGAGATACCCATGTGAAGACGGTAACCGTAAGCAGTGCAAAAGCAGATCTCAGCAGTTATATGCAGGATGGCCACTGGTACTACTTTGAGGTACGTGCAGTTCCCAAGTCCGGCCAGAAAAGCTATACATCCGGCGAGTGGGTAGAGTCTGACGAGTATGAGGCTAAGGGGCTGGGAGATACCCAGGGTAAATGGAGGACCTACAGCCAGGGAAAGAAATACCAGAAAGCAGACCAAAGCTATGGGGCCAATGAATGGTATCTGGTTCAGGGTAATTGGTATTATTTCAATGAGGAAGGCTATGTGCTGACCGGATGGCAGCAGATCAGCGGCAAATGGTATTTTTTCAGCAGCGAAGGAATTATGCAGACTGGCTGGCTGGAGGATGGAGGAAGCAGATATTTTCTGGACAGTGATGGCTCCATGGCTACGGGATGGAAGCAGGTGTATCCCGGCCAGTGGTATTATATGGATGACCAGGGTAAGATGGTTTCCGGCACAGAGGTTGACGGATACCGCCTGAACGAGACAGGGCTTTGGGTTCCGTGACAGAGAGGGTGCAAAAGGCACCCTCTTTTGCTTGACTATTGGGGTAAATTCTACTAAAATTGAGAAGCATATATGAGAGAGACGGAAAGGGCGATTATGGGAATCATAAAGGCGAGCAGATTGATCTTTGATTATATAAGAAGAGACGAGGATGAGAATGTAGAAGAGATAGACCGCGCCATTGACAACCTGGATGTGGATATCGAAAAAGGAAGCTTTGTGGCCATCCTGGGCCATAACGGCTCCGGAAAGTCCACATTTGCCAAGCAGATTAACGGAATCCTGACTCCCACAGAGGGCACGGTATGGGTGTCCGGCATGAACACGGCAGACGAGGAAGCCATATGGGAGATCCGCAAAAAGGCCGGGATGGTGTTCCAGAATCCGGACAACCAGATTATCGGCAATGTGGTGGAGGAGGATGTAGGATTCGGGCCTGAGAATATGGGGATTCCCACAGAGGATATCTGGAGACGTGTGGATGAGAGCCTGGAGGCCGTGGGAATGACTGCGTACCGGTACAAGTCGCCTAACAAACTGTCAGGAGGCCAGAAGCAGCGGGTGGCCATAGCCGGGGTTATGGCCATGAGGCCGGAGTGCATCATATTGGACGAACCTACGGCCATGCTGGATCCCAACGGAAGGAAAGAAGTCATAAAGACCGTGAGAGAGTTAAATCAGAGGGAAGGCATTACGGTGCTTTTAATCACTCATTATATGGAGGAGGTAATCGAGGCTGACCGGGTCATTGTTATGGACGACGGAAAACTGGTGATGGATGGGACGCCAAGGGAGATTTTTTCCAGAGTAGATCAGTTAAAATCATACCGACTTGATGTGCCTCAGGTGACGGAGCTGGCCTATGAGCTGAAGAAAGCCGGGATAGACCTTCCCGATGGCATTCTTTCCCAGGAAGAGCTTATGTCCTGTCTGCTCCCGGCCTTTGAGAAGAAATTTCCGGGGCAGATTATAAGATAACAGGAGAGAACCATGTCGATCAGAGCAGAAAATTTGACATATATTTACGGGCAGGGAACTGCATTTGAACAATATGCTTTAAAAAATGTGAATTTTGAGATTCCCCACGGCCAGTTTGTAGGGCTTATCGGCCATACCGGCTCCGGCAAATCCACCTTGATTCAGCATCTCAACGGTCTGATAAAGCCTACAGAAGGCGCTGTCTATTATGAGGGCGTGGACATTCATGGGGAGGGATACAATTTAAGAGAACTTCGGTCAAAAGTTGGGCTGGTGTTTCAATACCCGGAGCACCAGCTTTTTGAAGTGGATGTATTTGCAGATGTATGCTATGGCCCCAGGAATCTGGGCCTTGCCAAGGAGGAGATGGAGAGGCGTGCCAAGGAGGCCTTGGAATTGGTGGGGCTGGAGAAGAAATACTGGGAGCAGTCTCCTTTTGAGCTGTCAGGAGGACAGAAAAGACGGGTGGCGATAGCAGGCGTGTTGGCCATGAATCCTCAGGTGCTGATCTTAGACGAGCCTACGGCGGGATTGGACCCGAAAGGCCGGGACGAAATCCTGGATGAGATCAGTCAGCTCCACAAAGAGCGGGGGATCAGCATTATTCTGGTGTCCCACAGCATGGAGGACATTGCCCAGTATGCGGACCGGCTTATGGTGATGAACCATGGAGAGAAAGCTTTTGACGGTCCCCCAAGGGAAGTGTTTGAACATTATAAAGAATTGGAAGCCATAGGACTTGCGGCGCCTCAGGTGACCTATATTGTCCATGGGCTGAGGGACCACGGAGTTCCCATAGATCCGGAGCTTACCACGGTCCGGGAGGCGAGGGATGCCATTGTGAACTTGTTAGGCGGAGGAGAACATGATTAGAGATATTACCTTAGGACAATATTACCCTGTGGATTCGGTGCTTCACCGCATGGATCCCCGCACCAAACTGTTTGGAACCATGATATTTATTATTTCCCTGTTTCTGTCTGACAGCATAGGAGCCTATGTGATTGCCACAGGCTTTCTGGTGTCTGCCATTAAGATTTCCAGAGTGCCCTTTCGATTTATGGTGAGAGGCCTGAAGGCGGTTATGTTTCTTCTGCTCATCAGCGTCAGTTTTAACCTGTTCCTTACGGATGGCCAGGTGCTGGTGAAAATCTGGTTTTTAAAGATTACCAGGGAAGGAATCCGCATATCCTGCTTTATGGGGCTGCGCCTTATTTATCTTGTCGTGGGGTCTTCCATTATGACATTGACCACCACGCCCAATGAGCTGACGGACGGGTTGGAAAAAAGCCTGGGATTTTTAAAGGCCGTGAAGGTTCCGGTTCACGAGATCTCCATGATGATGTCTATTGCCCTCCGGTTTATCCCGATTCTTGTGGAGGAGACCGACAAGATCATGAAGGCTCAGATGGCGAGGGGAGCTGACTTTGAGAGCGGCAATCTTCTTCAGAAGGCCAAAAGTATGGTGCCTCTTTTAGTGCCTCTGTTTATCTCCGCATTCCGCCGGGCCACGGATTTGGCTATGGCTATGGAGGCCAGGTGCTACCGGGGAGGCCAGGGGAGGACTAAAATGAAGCCTTTGCGTTACGGCAGAAGGGACCAGGCGGCCTACATGGTCTGTTTTGTCTATTTGGCGGCAATGGTCGGGGTGAGGATGGTATTGTAGCCAGAAAGGGGGATTTATGAAACGGGTAAAAATGGTTCTGGCTTATGACGGAACTAATTATTGCGGATGGCAGCTTCAGTCCAATGGAATCACCATTGAGGCTGTGTTAAATAAAGGGCTTTCGGAACTCTTAGGTGAGGACATCGCCGTGACGGGAGCCAGCAGAACCGATTCCGGAGTCCATGCAGAAGGGAATGTGGCAGTGTTTGATACAAGGAACCGAATGCCGGCGGATAAAATCTGTTTTGCCCTTAACCAAAGGCTTCCGGAAGATATTAGGGTTCTTTCCTCGGAGGAGGTGGCCTTAGACTGGCACCCCAGGAAGCAGAATTGTGTCAAGACCTACGAATACCGGATTCTCAATCGGAAAATCTCTATGCCCACTCTGCGGCTGTATTCTCATTTCTGCTATTTTCCTCTTAAAGTGGATAAAATGCGCAGGGCAGCCTCCTATCTTACAGGGGAACATGATTTTAAGAGCTTCTGCACGGTACGAGGCCAGGCGGAGGATACGGTGAGAACCATCTACCGGCTGGATGTGATAGAAGAAAAGGATATGATCACAATACGGGTCAGCGGCAGCGGTTTTCTGTACAACATGGTGCGCATCATTGCCGGCACACTGATGAAGGTAGGCATGGGGGTATATCCGCCAGAGCATGTAAGGGAGATTCTCAGGGCCAGAAACCGGCAGGCGGCAGGGCCTACGGCCCCGGCCAGAGGCCTGACGCTCATAGGCCTGGAATATGAGAAGGAGCTGAAAAAAAAGATTGCAGCCAAAAATGAAGACTGGGATTACCAGCTGATTCAGACGGAGATTCGAGAAAAGAAAAAGGCTTATATATTTATTAACCGATGCTGCGAGGAGGATTTTGACCGGCTTCTCACCAGGATTACTCATCAGGCAGTTCGCAACGGGGCCCGGCAGGTGTATGTGTGCGACCGGGAAAAAGAGGGACGGATTGTTCCGGGGAAGGCTTACGGATATTATTCATTCCGCCATGGCCACAATATGATGGAGCTTAAGAAGAGAATCCCGTCATCCTGGGAGGGCCCCGGGGACGAGAACTGGAAGGCACAGTGGGAGATTGTGCAGCCATGGCAGACAGCCCGGCTGTGCAGCTTATATAACGAGATTTTTTATGAGGTGCCCAACTCCGCCACTTTGACTGAGGAGGAGATCCGGCAGTGGATGTCCGACAGCAAATGGAGCCTGTATTTTGTCAGGAGTCAGGGGCAGATCGTGGGATTTCTCATGCTCATTCAGAAGGAGAATGAGCTGGAAATAGACAGCCTTGGTGTCCTCAAGGAGTTTAGGGGAAGGGGGCTGGCAAAGGAAATGTTGGAACGAGCGGAGACAGCGGCTATGGAAAAGGACTTAGAAGTTCTTTCTCTGGGAGTGTCCAGTATTAATACGGCAGCTTACTGTCTGTATAAGGATATGGGATTTACCCAGGAGACCGTGACCTCCCGATGGTATGTGGCAGAGGGACAGCTGCCGGAAGGAGAAGCGTAGATGGATTGTTGGGAGATTTTAGGGATTCAGCAGACGGACAAAGAGGAGGAGATTCGGAAGGCTTATCTGATAAAGCTTCCTCAGTTTCATCCGGAGGAGAATCCGGAAGGCTTCAGGGCTTTAAGACAGGCTCTGGAGGATGCCATGGAGTATGGGGCACAGCAGAGGAAGGCCCGGGAGGGAGCGGAGGAAGGCCTTAAAAAGACCGGAATCATGGACAGCCGGGAGATTCAGGCATTTTTAAAGGAAGTCCAGGAGGTGTACCAGGATTATAAAAAGAGGAGAGATCCCAGGCAGTGGAGAGAGCTGGCATCCTGCCCGGTATGCCAGGATCTGGAGACCCAGAAGGAAGCAGGATGGGCGCTGCTGGGATTTTTGATGGATCATATCCACCTGTCCCACAGCTGTTACAAGGTCCTTGATGAGGTGTTTGGATGGGTTGAGGCAGAGGAAGAGCTGTACGGCCGTTTCCCCGAAGGCTTTGTGCGCTATCTGACAGACCGAATCCAGCTGGAGGACACATTCCGCTATGACATAACTCCCCTCTGTGAGGATTTTGATTACGACAAGTTTTTTGAACGGTATTTTGAGCTGAGGACGGCTTTGGGCGAGAAGGACCGGGAGCGTGTGGAACAGGCCCTTGAGGCGGCAGAGGCCATGGGTATGGAGCACCCGGATCTCACCATACTGAAGATTCGCCACGTCTCCATGCTTAGGGGCATGGAGAGCCAGGCATGGGAGATAGCCAGACAGCTCTATGAAAGGGACAAGGAAAACAGGCCGACAAAGTACTGGTATGTGCGCTGTGCCATGGAGGTGGAGGACTCCGGCGCGGAGCCGGCGCAGCTGGAGTCTGTTTTGACCAGCCTTGTGGAGGAGGAACCGGAGAATCCCGGTTATTGGCAGCTATGCGGAAGCTTCCTGAAAAGTCAGAACAGGCTGGAAGCGGCCCTTGAGGCTTTTGAGCGGGCCGAGAACCTTAGTGAGGAGCAGTGGGACTATCTGGATGGGCAGATTGAAGAGACGGCAAGAGCGCTGTCTGAAGAGCTGGAAAAGGAAGGCTGTGAGGATGTCTGGGCTATGGCTCATTACTGCTGGAGAGGCTGCCGTTATGACAAGGTTCGGGAGATTCTCTCAGGCCTTGAGCCGCCTGAGAACCGGAAAATGGTATGGCTGATGCTCATGGCCGGAAGCTGCCATCATCTGGAGGATTATAAGGCTGCCCTGGAATACCGAAAAAAGATTTGGGAGGATTATGAGGAGGATCAGCGGCCTTTGGGGCTGTATATGGATCTGGCCAAGGAGTACGAGCTAACGGAGGATTATGGCAATGCCCTGGAGATCTATGGCCAGGCGGCGCTGCGATTCTCGGGAGAACCGGAGATCTATTACAGGCAGGCTAGGATTCTGGAGGGAGACGGACGCCGTGAAGAGGCTCTTGATATGTGCGGCAAGGCGCTGAAGGAAGGATTTCACAGGGAAGCCTTCAATATGCGGCTGGAGCTTCTCCTTTCCATGGAACAATATGAACAGGTCAGGGAAGAAGCGGGGGAGATCATCAAGAAGGGATACCGGGCCGCCCAGGTGCTCTATGATTATGCCAGGGCTCTTCGTGAGCTGGAGGAATATGATCAGGCAGAGGAGATCTTAAAGGAGCTGTATGAGCGCACGGAGGGTGCGGAGCTGGTATGTGAGGAGTATGCGTTTTTGTGTTATGATATGGACCGGACAGAAGAAGCTCTCCGCTGGGTTGAGGAAGCTATAAGCAAACGGAGTACCATTCGCCGTCAATATATGAAAGGAGATTATCTCCATGACTTGAAACGGTATGAGGAGGAACTGGAAATCTATAAAGAGATGGAAGAGGAAGGCACAGACGACTGGTATACTTTCTTCCGCATAGGCCGTGGCCTGGAGGGGCTGGACCGTTTTGAGGAGGCAGAGGATTATTTTTCCCGAAGTGTAAAGGAACGCTCCGACTATGGAGCAGCATGGGATGGCCTTGGGGATGTCCTCCAGAAGCAGGGCAAATGGCAGGAAGCCCTGAAGGCCTATGAGGCAGGGGCTGAGAACGGGCATCTTCAGTCCACAAGGGATCTGTGCAGACTTCTGAAGCGTCTCCATGAGGACGACAAGGCAGAAGCCGCTATCACCGAGGGACTGAAGCGGTGGCCTCAGGATGGGAGCCTTCTCCTTCTCCGGTCAGATATTCTCCTTAGAAAAAAGGAATACGACCAGGTTATTCGGTGCTTAAACCGATACATAGAGGTAAGGCCTGCCCAGGCAGAGAGAGGCTGCCGGGAGATTGCCGAGTGCTATGAGCGGGCCGGGGATCTGGATAAGGCCAGAGAGTACTACCAAAAGGCCATTGATCTGTCTCCTGGCAGTGCAAGATGCTGGAGACTTATGGGCAAGTTTCTGTCCAATGTGAAGAAGGAGCATGAGGAGGCTCTCCCGTATCTGGAGAAATCCGTGGAGCTGGCCCAGGACAGTACTTATGGCTGGATGAAGCTGGGAGAGGTCTATGAGGCCTTGGGCAGAAAAGAGGAAGCCCTGGAGTGTTATGAGAAATCTCTGGCTAATTACAGAATCGACATTGAGGCGGACCCTACGGATTGCTGTAATTACGAAGGTGCGGCTGATGTGCTGATTCATCTGGGACGGTATGACGAGGCGGTTCAGATGGTTGAAAATGCCAGGGCTCTGGAAAAGAGAGTGTTTATCTGCAGTTGTCCGTTTTGCTATGAGGCCCTGGAGGATATGGCAAAACTGGAGGAGAGAAAGGGGAATCTGAAGGAGGCCCTGGAGTGGATGAAAAAAGCAGGCCGCCTTGCCTCCAGCGATTATTACCCCAAGGAGATCGCAAGGCTTCAGGCCGCTGTGGAGGCAGAGGAGGGGACTGAGGGCTAGATAAGAACATTGTGCAAATAAAAGGCACAGCCGTACAAATGAAAACCGCCGCAGACTATTGCATTTTCAAGGCTATCTCAGGTATACTTAAAGAAAAAAGGAGGTAGTCTTATGGGAGAAGGAAAAAAGCCGGTGCTGGTGGTCATGGCGGCGGGAATGGGCAGCCGCTATGGAGGGCTCAAGCAGATTGATCCGGTAGATGAGTACGGCAATATCATTATGGATTTTTCCATTTTTGATGCCAAAGAGGCCGGATTTGAGAAGGTGGTCTTTATTATCAAGAAGGCTATCGAGAAGGAGTTCAAGGAGAATGTAGGCAGACGCATGGAGCGGTGCATTCAAACCGAGTATGTATACCAGGAGCTTGACAACCTGCCGGAGGGTTTTTCCGTGCCGGAAGGCAGGGTGAAGCCATGGGGAACGGGACACGCCATTTTATGCTGCAAGGATGTAATCAAGGAGCCCTTTGCCGTGATCAACGCAGACGATTACTATGGGAAGCAGGCTTTTCAGGAGATGTACCGCCAGCTGACTACCTGCGGCGATGATGATAAATACCAGTACGCCATGATAGGGTATCAGCTGAACAACACCATGACGGAGCACGGCTACGTGGCAAGGGGCGTCTGCACTACCGATGAGAGAGGAAAGCTGGCGGATATCCATGAGCGCACCAGAATCGAGAAGCGGGGAGAGGACGGAGCATACACGGAAGACGATGGGGCAACTTGGGTAACACTTCCCGGCGATACGGTGGTGTCCATGAATCTGTGGGGATTTACAGAGAGTATTCTTGGGGAGCTGGATAAACGGTTTGCTTCTTTTTTAGAGAGAGAGCTTCCGGGTAACCCGTTGAAATGCGAATATTTCCTGCCCTTTGTGGTGGATGAGGTATTAAAGGAGAATCGGGCGGAGGTGACAGTCCTGCGAAGCAGAGACAGATGGTACGGCGTAACCTATAAAGAGGATAAGGAGACAGTGGTTCAGGCGATTCGGCATCTGAAGGAGCAGGGGCTGTATCCGGAAAAATTGTGGGAGGACTGACATGATGTGCGATGGTGAGAGATGGCTTGAGGCGGCAGAGGCATTTGCAGTAAGAGGGCAGGTAAAAAGCTGTGAACCCTATGGAAGCGGACATATTAACCAGACCTTCCTTTTAGTCTGTGAGGATGGGGGACAGGAATATTCCTATATTCTCCAGCAGATGAACCATGATGTTTTTAAAGATATTGAAGGCCTTATGAATAATGTGAAGGGGGTTACCACCTTTCTGCGCCGCCAGATTCTTAACAATCATGGAGATCCTGACCGGGAAACTCTGAATCTGGTGCCTACAAAAGACGGGCAGGATTATTACAGAGACAGCCAGGAGAATTTCTGGAGAGTGTATCTGTTTATCCACGGGGCAACCTGCTACAACCTGGTGGAGAAGCCGGAGGATTTTTACCAGAGCGGAAAGGCCTTCGGACGGTTCCAGTGCCTTCTGGCAGATTATCCTGCCGGGGAGCTTACAGAGACCATCCCCGACTTTCACAATACTCCCGTCCGGTTTGAGACGTTTCAAAAAGCCGTGGATCAGGATATTATGGGAAGAGCCAAAGAGGTGGAAGCGGAGATCCGGTTCATAAGAGAGCGGCAGAAGGATATGGGTCTTGCCTATGACCTCTGCAGGGAGGGCAGACTTCCTGTGAGAGTGAGCCACAATGACACGAAGCTGAACAATATTATGATTGACGATGATACAGGCCAGGCCCTGTGTATCATTGACCTGGATACCATTATGCCGGGATTTTCCATATTTGACTACGGAGATTCCATCCGGTTCGGCGCCAACACCGCAGAGGAGGACGAGAGGGACTTGTCGAAGGTATCTCTGTCTCTGGAGCTTTTTGAGGTCTATACCCGGGGATTTTTGGAGGGCAGCGAGGGCCGTCTGACAGAGACGGAGATCAGCCTTCTTCCTTATGGGGCCAAGATCATGACTCTGGAGTGCGGCATGAGATTTTTGACTGACTATCTTCAGGGGGATGTGTATTTCCATACCAGCAGAGAGGGACACAATCTGGACCGCTGCCGCACTCAGCTGGCCCTGGTGGCCGATATGGAAAAGAAATGGTCCCAGATGGAGGAGATCGTCAGACGTCAAGGCTGACAGCTTTTAGAGTCAAGGCTTTTTTCTGAGAGAAGGCGGATGGAGGAGGCATATTCGGAGGGAGTCATGTGGGTGGTCTTCTTAAACTGTCTGGAAAAGTAGTGGATGGAAGTGTAGCCTAGGCGGTCGGCGATTTGAGTGAAGTTTAACTGGTTGCTGCGGATCAGTTCTTTGGCAGTGTCAATTTTCATCAAGGTAAAAAACTCTATGACACCGCAGCCATGAAACTCCTGAAACAGCTTCTGAAGGCGGGAGCGGCTTATGAGAGTATTCTTACAGATCTTTTCAATGGTCAGCTGTTCACTGACATGTTCCTCCATATAACGGACAATACGGTTATAGGTTTCATTGGGATGCCTCTTTAAGGGGCGTCCCAGACTCTTGGCAGGTACGGGAAAAGGGTTGGCAAAGTAGCGGCGGTAAAGCAGAATCAGAAGTTCTTCCAGATAATTTTTAATAAGCTGTTCCGACCCGAATCCGGGAGATTCCGTGTTTCGTATGAGTTCTTCCTGGTAAGGGTCGTCTAAGCGCCCTACAAAGGCATGGCGGGCCTCTATGATGATCTGTGCAAGAAGGGCACTTTCCGGCTCCTGTATGGACAGGATCTGACTGCGGAAAGCATTCATGCAGGGGGAACTGCACTGGAAGGCAATGACCACAAGGCTGGGAGCGATGCGCCCGTTGGTAATCACGTTGTGGAACTCGCCGGGTTCATGGAAGATGATGCTGCCCCGCTTTAAGGTGTGGCGCTGATCTCCTGCCACTGCATCGATCTCGCCTTTGTCCACACAGAGCAGCTCCCAGAAATCATGGCTCTCGCCGGGGAAGGAAAAATCGCTCATGTAATCAAAATAGTGAATGGAGATAATACTGCGGACAGACAGGGTGGTTTTTAAATTGGTGCTTTTGTATGCCATAGGAAGGCCTCCTTGTTTTTGTCACTCAGTGAGTATATCACATGTTGCAGGCGGCTGCAATCATGGGATAACAGATAGGTAACGGGTACCAGGTAATTGGGAAAGGAGAGGGAGATGGCGAAGATGAAAGGAAGGGTTACTCTTCCAAGTGAGGGAAATTTTCTGGAAGAGACAAAAGAGATGATGGAGCGCTGGGGAGCGGATGCCCTGCGGGACAGTGATGGAACCAAATTGCCGGAAGAAATCAAAGAGCTGGATGCATCCATCTACACCACCTATTTTGTGGCCAGAGGGCACAACGAGTTTGCCCGGGAGCACATGGAGGAATGCCAGCAGCTGTATCTCATGAGCCGAAGGGTGACGGCGGTAGGGGACAAGGTGGAAATTCCTTTTATGGAGGGATATTTTGATCAGCAGGTGGTGCCGGACTATGTCCATGACTGCAAAACATGGTGGGAGGTCATGGACCGGACCGCAGGTGAGGCTGTGAGCCCTGACCATTGGATAGTGGATATGGAGAGGAATACAGTGACAGTCACCCATGCCAGAGAGTTTCATGAATATACCCTGTCGTTTCTGGTATTTGCAGTCTGGGATCCCACCCAGATGTACAACCATATTACCAATAACTGGGGGGATAAGCCTCATGAGATACCCTTTGACGTGCGTCAGGATGCGTCGGGCCGGTATGCCAGGGATTATCTGGTTCAATGGCTCAAGGACAATCCCCGGACAGATGTGGTGAGGTTTACTACGTTTTTTTATCATTTTACTCTGGTGTTTAACGACAAAGCCAAGGAAAAATTCGTGGACTGGTTCGGGTACGGGGCCACGGTGTCAGTAAAGGCCCTGGAAGAGTTTGAGCAGGAATATGGCTACAGGCTCAGGCCCGAGGACATTGTGGACAATGGCTATTATAATTCTACCTTTCGGATTCCCACCAGGCAGTATCTGGATTACATGGATTTTATTCAGCGGTTTGTGGCAAAGAAGGCAAAAGAGCTGGTGGAGCTTGTCCATGAGGCAGGCCGGGAGGCCATGATGTTTTTGGGAGACAACTGGATCGGGACAGAGCCCTACGGAAAATATTTTCCGGAAATCGGTCTTGATGCAGTGGTGGGAAGCGTAGGCGGAGGGGCTACTCTGCGGCTGATCTCCGACATTCCCGGGGTGCGGTATACAGAAGGAAGGTTTCTGCCCTACTTTTTCCCGGATACTTTTTATGAGGGAAACGACCCCTGCCCTGAGGCCATGGAGAATTGGCTCTGTGCCAGGAGAGCTCTGATGCGCAAGCCCGTAGATCGGATCGGTTATGGAGGATATTTAAGCCTTGCTTATAAATTTCCAGCGTTTGTAGACTATATTGAGAAGGTTACCGACGAATTTCGTGAAATCTATGACAGGATAGGAGGTACCAGGCCTTACTGCGGGCTGAAGGTGGCGGTGCTTAACTGCTGGGGGAAGCTTCGGTCATGGCAGGCTTTTATGGTGGCCCATGCCCTCTGGTATAAACAGACCTATTCCTACTTCGGACTGCTGGAATCTTTAAGCGGGGCAAGTGTGGAGGTAGTGTTTCTGAGCTTTGACCATATCAGGGAAAAGGGAATCCCTGAAGATGTCCAGGTGATTATCAATGCCGGGGCGGCAGGCACGGCTTTCTCCGGCGGGGAGGTATGGCAGGATCAGGAGATTGCCGCGGCAGTGCGCCGTTTCGTCTACAACGGAGGCGGCTTTGTGGGAATCGGAGAGCCCTCGGCCGTGAATTTCGGCGGCAGGTATTTTCAGATGGCAGATGTGCTGGGGGTGGATAAGGAGCTGGGCTTTGGCCTTTCCACGGATAAATATTTTACCAGCGCTAAAGAACACCATTTCCTGAAGGAGGACAGGATGTCGCCCTTTGATTTCGGCGAGGGGGTTAGGGATGTTTATGCGCTGTCGGAGGACACGGAGATTGTAGAGTTTTCTCAGGGTGAGATCCATGCCAGCGCCCATAAGTATGGAAGAGGAAGAGGCGTATATCTTGCAGGCCTTCCCTACAGCTATGACAATACCAGGCTTCTTATACGCAGCCTATACTACAGCGCCGGGCAGGAGGATAGGATGAAGATCTGGTATGCAGACAATCCTCTGTGCGAAGTCCATGCCTATCCCGAGACGGGACAGTATGCAGTGGTAAACAACTCTCAAAATCTCCAGACTACTCTGATCTATGATGGCGGCGGCAAAGCCAGGGAGGTACGGCTGGAAGGAGGGCAGATCCTTTGGGAAAAGATATAGCAGCCTGCCGGGGGCTGACCCAAGGATATTGGTCAAAAAAGCGAGTTATCAGAAGAATAATGGGGGAAATCTATACAAAATTACTGCAAATATCCTAATATATAAATATAAGGGCTGATTGTGCAAATATTTTTCTGTGCATTTTTACTATACTAGCTTTATAAGTTATAGAAGAAACACAGCAAAAAGAGGAGGATATTTTTATGAAGAAAAAGATTATGGCACTGGTTATGGCGTCTGCTATGGCGGTTTCCCTGACCGCATGCGGAAGCGGCGGACAGACGGCAGAGACCACGGCGGCTACCACTGCAGCGGCAGCTCCTACTACTGCAGCTCCCGCAGGGGACAGCAAGGGTACGACAGAGGCGCCGTCAGGGGATGGAGGCAGCCTGGTATACTGGTCCATGTGGGAGGCCACGGAGCCTCAGGGTCAGGCGATTCAGGCAGCCGTTGACAAGTTTACGGCAGATACAGGCATCAGCGTTGACCTGCAGTTCAAGGGCCGTACCGGTATCCGGGAAGGCCTGCAGCCCGCCTTGGATGCAGGAACCAACATCGATCTGTTTGATGAGGATATTGACCGTGTCAATACTACATGGGGCCAGTACCTTATGGATTTGGAGGAACTGGCAAAGGCAGTGGACTATGAAGCTACAGCCAATGCCGGCCTGATTGCAGCCTGCCGTGAAGTAGGAGGAGGCACCTTAAAGTCCATTCCTTATCAGCCCAATGTATTTGCATTTTTCTACAACCAGTCCATTTTTGACGAAGTGGGAATTACCCAGGTGCCTGCAACATGGGCAGAGTTAGATGCCGCCTGTGCAAAGATTAAGGAGGCAGGCTATACGCCCATTACCTGTGATGACGCTTACATTACCTGTATGTTCGGCTACCATATGTCCAGGCTGGTAGGCGAGCCCAAGACAGAAGAGATTGTTAAGGGCGGACAGTGGGATGATCCTTCTGTTCTGTCTACGGCCCAGGCTTATGCGGATTTTGCGGCAAAAGGTTATTTCTCCGAGACCATTGCATCCAACGTATGGCCGGCAGGACAGAATCAGGAGCTTGCCATGGGAACGGCAGCGATGTATTTGAACGGCTCCTGGCTGCCTAACGAAGTAAAGGATATGGCAGGGGATGACTTTGTATGGGGATGCTTCAGTTATCCGGCAGTAGACGGAGGAACCGACGGTGTGGATGCCGCCAACTACGGCGCCCAGGTACTGGCTATCAACAAGGATTCCAAGAATGCAGAGAACGCATTCAAGCTGATCTGCTACATTACCCAGGGAGAGTTTGACCAGATGCTGTCTGAGCTGTCCATCGGTATTCCGGCAGATTCCAACAACTCTCAGTGGCCCGAGCTTATTGCCTGCGTAAAGCCCGTTATGGACAGTATGACCACCCGTTATCCATGGGCAGCCGGCGCTGAGGCCAATGCAGATTTGACTCCGATTATTAAAGAGAATTTCTTAAAGCTCTGCGGAGGCAGCATTGATGCCCAGGGATTTGTTGATGCATTGAAAAAGGCAGGTAACTAACAAATCTGTGACAAGACAAACAGGCAGTAAAAGGCGGCAGGGATAAGCTGCCGCCTTTTGTTAATATGAAACCGTGTTTTCGCTTAATGAAAGGGGGAAATCGGGATGAAACGAAATAAAGGCATGATCATACTGTTTCTTACTCCGGCAGTATTGATGTTTTCTGTTATTTTCCTGTATCCCATTGTTCGTACCATCATTATGAGCTTTTTTAAGATTGATGGAATCACGGACCCAGTGTCCAGGTGGCAGTTTACAGGCTTGGCCAACTTTACCAAGCTGGCAGGTACCAGCTTGTTTCGGATTTCCATGTGGAACCTTCTGCGCATCTGGCTTATCGGCGGTATAATCGTCATGTCCCTTGCGCTTTTGTTTGCCGTAATTATCACCAGCGGAATCCGTTTTAAGAGTTTTTTCCGGGCAGTCATTTATCTGCCTAACATCGTCAGCGCGGTGGCTTTGGCTACCATGTGGCTTCAATATGTCTACAGTCCTAAGTTCGGACTGCTGAAAACCGTGTTTACCAATCTGGGCCTTACATCTCTGGCCAAGATTCAGTGGCTGGACAATGATCATAAATTTGCGGCTCTCTTGCTGGCCTACTGCTTCGGAATGGTGGGATATCATATGCTGATCTTTGCCAGTGGCATTGAGCGCATCAGCTCTGATTATTTTGAGGCGGCCACTCTGGATGGAGCCAACAAGTTCAATCAGTTCCGATACATTACCATGCCTTTGCTGAAAGGTGTATTTAAGACGAATATTACCATGTGGAGTGTGACCAGCGTAGGATTTTTTGTGTGGTCCCAGTTGTTTTCCACGGTTACGGCGGATACTCAGACCATCACTCCCATGGTTTATATGTATATGCAGATCTTCGGTGCGGGAAACAGTATTACAGAGAGGAATTCCGGTCTGGGTGCGGCCATCGGCGTACTGCTGAGTGTCTGCGTGGTGGCTGTGTTCTGGATCTGCAACCATCTGTTGAAAGATGATGATTTGGAATTTTAGAAGGAGGGGTAGATTATGGCAAAAGAAAGAAAATACCGGGAACCGGTGAACTGGAAAAAAGAACTGCGCCTTGCCCCGGGATATTTGATCCTGTTAATCTGGATCTCCTTTACCTTCGTTCTTCTAGGGTGGGTGCTGTTAGCCAGCTTTTCCACTACAAAAGAGATCTTTTCCAACAAGCTGCTGGATTCCGGCCTTCATTTTGAGAATTATGTAAAGGCGTGGGTGAATTCTGATGTGGCAGGGATTTTCCGGAATTCCCTTATCTATTCCGTTATATCATGCAGCCTTTTAATCATGATCTGCGCCCCGGCAGCCTATGTCCTGGCACGATTCGTATTTCCGGGAAACAAACTGATTCAGACGGGCTTTGTGTCAGCTATGGGAGTTCCGGTGGTGATGATTGTACTGCCCCTGTTCGGCATTGTCGCCAACCTCGGAATCTTAAACCATGTGCTGAGCAACGGGATCCTGCTGATCTTTTTGTATATCGGCATTAATATTCCCTATACCACCATATTCCTCATGACCTTTTTTAGCAATCTATCTCGGGCCTTCGAGGAGGCAGCTGCCATCGATGGGTGCCCGCCGACCAAGACCTTCTGGCTGATTATGCTTCCCATGGCCCAGCCGGGAATCATAACCGTTACGATTTTTAACTTTATCAATATCTGGAATGAGTATTTTATCTCTCTCATTTTCGCCAACTCGGATAAGCTGCGCCCCATCGCCGTAGGCCTGTATTCCATGATTAACTCCATGAAGTACACGGGAGACTGGGCGGGCATGTTTGCCGCAGTAGTAATCGTCTTCCTGCCAACCTTTATTTTATATATCTTCTTGTCGGAGAAGATTATTGCCGGTGTTACGGGAGGCGGAGTGAAAGGCTGATTTTTCGGGAAAAAATGGTTGACACACCTGGCCATGTGTTATATAATGTATAACTGTGACGTTAGGCGAAAATGTCCGAGCCAAAGCCCCGGAGTCGGCATTTTACCATATATGTTTAGCGATTATGGAGATCAAGGAATATCACAGGAGGTTGACCAATGAAGAGTTTTATGGCTAGTCCAGCGACGATTGAGAGAAAATGG
>JAAWHU010000065.1 GCA_022796015.1 Hungatella sp.
GAACCTACCACCACATTGCAGTTAAAATTCACGTCTACTTCCAAGGCCGCCAGAATGACGAAATCCAGCTTATTGACATAAGCGCCCTTGTTAAAGGGGTTGGCGTACTCGGAAGCGGAGATCTCGATGTGGCGGTCCGGATGCTTCTGGATGGACTCCACGGCTCCCAAGTCAAAATCCTGGGTGTCCACCAGAATGTCCACCAGGTTCCTCTCCAAAAGCTGGCACATGGGAGTGGTAAGGCCTCCTACGCCGAAGCCCATACGGATTCCTCTCTTTTCCATCTCCTGTGCCAGAGAAATGGTAGATGCTATAGATGCTCCTCCTACGCCGGTCTGATAGGAGAATCCATCCTTAAAGTAGGGGGTGTTGATGACAAACTGGGTACAGTAGTCAGCCATGCGCAGCTTTCTCATGTCTGTTGTGGGCTTTGCCGCACCTGTGGCGATCTTGGCCGGATTGCCGATCTCCTCCACTACCACCACATAATCCACGTTAATCATGGAGATGCTGGCCGGTACGTTGGGGAAGGGAACCAGGGTATCGGTGATGGCCACCACTTTGTCCGCATACTGGGCGTCTGCCATGGCGTAGGACAGAACGCCGCAGTTGGATTTGCCGCCGTTAGCCTTTAGGTTGCCGTACTCGTCTGCAGAGGGCGCTCCGATAAACGCAATGTCAATATGCACCTCTCCGGACTCAATGGCCCGGACACGTCCGCCGTGGGAACACATAACAGCCAGATTCTTTAATTTGCCTGTGGAGATAGCCTCACCGATCTTTCCTCTCACTCCTGAGGAGCGGATGCTGGTCACCGTGCCGTCCTCAATCATGGGAACAATGGGATCATGGGCTTTTCCCAGGGATGTGGCGCAGATGGTGAGATCCTTGATTCCCATTTTGTGAATCTCCTCCATAACCATATTCACCACATAGTCTCCCTCGCGGAAATGGTGATGGAAAGATACGGTCATGCCGTCCTGAATGCCGCACTTTACCAGCACATCGTGAATATTGTCCGCCAGCTTACTTCTTCCCGGATCTACCATGGCATGAATCCTTGCCGCGCCCCGGGTAAATTCATAATTGTCTTTTGCCTTCGCCCCCTGAAAAACTTCTTTACCGGTGATTTTCAGGATTTCTTCAGGAATTTCTCTTCCAACTGCATTTATCATCTTACAAATCCCCCTCATACACGCCTGATGCCTTGGCCAAATCAATGGTTCTCTTTGCTCCGTCATAAAATGCAATGTCGATCATCTTGCCATCCACTGTGAATACGCCGATACCAAGGGCTTTCTTCTCATCGATCTCCCGAACCACTTTCTCCGCAAAGATAATCTCCTTCTGGGTGGGGGTAAAAATCTTGTGGACAATGTCGATCTGTCTGGGGTTCACTAAGGATTTGCCGTCAAATCCCATCATCTTAATCATCTTCACTTCTTCTTCAAACACATCCATGGCATCCAGATTGGTGAATACCGTATCCCAGCACTGCACCCCTGCCGCCCTGGCTGCAATGATCATCTGCTGTCTCGCGCCCTGAAGCTCCACTCCCGTTCCGGTAATCACGGTCTGAAGATCCTTGGTGTAATCCCCGCCGCTTAAGGCGATGCCGATCAGACGGTCTGAGGATTCGCAGACCTCCAAAGCATGGAGTACGCCCCTGCAGGACTCCAGCGCCGCCATGAGAAGGGTGGAGCCTTCCGGTCTTCCAAACTCCCTCTCTGCCGTCAGCACCTGTTCTTCCACCCTATGTACGTCTTCTGCCGTCTCCGTCTTGGCAATCCGGATGGTATCCGCCCCGCCTGCCACACAGACACGGATGTCTTCTTTCCAATGGGGAGTATCAAGGCCGTTGATTCTGACTACTCTCTCCACTCCCCTGTAATCGATCTCCTGAAGAGCGTGGTACAGGGAATACCTGGCCGCATCCTTCTGATTCTCCGCCACCGCGTCCTCCAGATCAAGCATAATGGAGTCTGGTCTATAGATATAAGGGTCTTTAATAAGGCCCGGCTTCTGGCAGTTCAAAAACATCATGGAACGTCTCAAGCGCTTCTTGTTGGGATGGCTCATCTGATTACACCTCCCCACGGAAGATTTTCTGTCACGCCGTTAGAACGGTACACCGCACACTCCACTCTGGCCTTCAGGGTACAGTCCAAAGCGCCCTTGTCCACCACGGTCACCTTGGCATCCTTAACCTCCAAGCGTTCTAACGTCTCCAGAACCGCAGCCTTAATCTGCCTGCCAAACTGATGGATCACACTGCTCTCAATAGTCAGCTGGATTCCATCCGTCCCCGGCTCCACCGTCACCTGGGCATCGCTGGATTCAAGGGTACCCGCCATGGCCGCCTTCTTGATTTCCATACCAATTCCTCCTTTTAGATAAATGTTTTTGCTGATCTTTTTATCCTTTTCCTCTGGTTCCTATTGTAACATGGGGCCCTTCTTAAGACAAATACAAAACATGTTATGGGCTTTATAAGGGAAAACCTATGCTTTTTCGTTCAGGGGTTGACAGGAGGGCCGTCCAGGAGGCAGGGGGATTCCCGTTCGGGCACGCTTCCGCTCTGGTTGCCTCTGCAGCGGTACTAAGCTTGCAAAAAACGCAAGCCAAGGACCGGCGAGGCAAATGTCCCTCACCGGGAATCCCCCTGCCTCTCGGACTACATTCCTGGCAAGTCTGAATGAATGGCGCCCAGAAAGAGCGCCTCCCACAAAGCATTCTGCTGATTAAGTATCCCCCGGACGGCCCCCTCCGCGATCTCCCGAACAAAAAAGCATGTAAAACCACCCAGAAAAAAACTTGCAGGCAAGAGGCCTCCTCAGTTATAATAAGAAACAGGAACATTACTCACCCTGCATTTTCAGGAGATCTCATGAATACCAAGCACGCACAATATGTATTAACCGTCCTTCAGGAAGGCAGCATTACCAATGCCGCCAGGAAGCTTTTCGTATCACAGCCCTCTTTAAGCCAGATGATCAAGCTGGCGGAGAATAACCTGGGGGCGCCTATTTTTAATCGGAACACGGATCCCATCACTCTGACTTATGCGGGACAGAAATATGTGGAAGCCGCCAAGCAAGTTCTTGCCATTGACAGCAACCTGGCCCGGGAGATTGAAGAGATCACTCATGAGGAACAGGGCACCATCCGTCTGGGGATTCCGGTTCAGCGGGCCATGCAGGTGATGCCCTATGTATTTCCCAGATTCCGCAAGCTGTTTCCCATGGTAAAGCTGGAGCTGAACGAATTCGGCTCCGCCACAGTGGAAAATATGGTATTGGAAGGAGCCTTGGATCTTGCCTGCACCACCACCTCCCCCAGGCATGAGGAGCTTCATTATACTCTCATTGAGAACGAGGAACTGGTGCTTCTGTCCGGCAGGAATACAGCCATAGCAAAAAGGATCCCCTCCGGCACTGAGATCTCCATCTCAGAGGCCAAAGGGGAGTCCTTTATCAGCAGCAAATCCGGCCACAGTGTCCGCACCACCCAGGACCGGCTGTTTGCCATGTATGATATCCAGCCTGACATTCTTTTGGAGACTTCCAGTATCGAGGTGGCCAAGCGCACCACCATAGCCAGCGATGGGGTCATGATCTGCCCTATTAATTATATCGAGATGTCTCCTGAACTTCATCCCTACTGCTGTATTTATCCCATAAAGGGAATCGAGAACCAAAGGGGGTTTTATCTGTGCCATCGGAAGGATTTTTACCTTACCAAATATATGAAGAGCTTTATCCAGCTTCTCACCACCATGGAGAAGCCGGTTCTCCACTGATTGATTCTGCCCTCTGTGTGTTCTCTTGCTCACGGAGGGTATTTTCCTATCTTAATGCTTCGATGGTCTCAATCACGTAATCCGTAAACTCCTTTGTGCTTGCATCCTCTGTAAAGGTAGTGAGCACCACCTTCCGCTCCGTAACCGTGCAGATATCCATGGCCTTTTCCAAAAGCTCCTTCTTCTCCACAAAGCCGATGTGGGCTAAAAGCATCCCGGCGGCGCGGATGAGGGAGCTGGGGTCTGCGTACTCGCCTCTGCCATGATCCATCAGGTAGGGAGCCGTTCCGTGAATTGCCTCAAACATGGCATACTTGTTGCCGATGTTGGAGGAAGACGCTGTGCCCAGGCCTCCCTGGTGCTCTGCGGCGATATCGGTCACAATGTCGCCATAAAGGTTCGGCAGTACTACCACCTCAATGCCTTTGTTAAATTCAGGATCCAGCATCTTGGCGCACATGGCGTCCACCAGGCGTTCCTGAATCTCGATCTCAGGGTACTCTTCTCCCACCTTCCTTACGGCCTTAATAAAGTTTCCGTCCGCCAGTTTCACAATGTTGGCTTTGGTGACGATGGTCACATTCTTCTTGCCGTTCTTTCTGGCAAACTCAAAGGCGGCCCTGGCGATGCGCTCGCTGCCCTGCTTTGTCTGAACCTTAAAGTCTACTGCCAGATCATGGTCAACCTGAATTCCCTTATTGCCCCAGATATACTCGCCCTCAATGTTCTCTCTGAAGAAGGTCCAGTCGATACCCTTGTCCAAAATCTTAATGGGACGGACTGCCGCAAACAGCTCCAGGCCCCGGCGCAGAAGGCTGTTGGCGGAAACCAGGTTGGGCCACGGCTCCCCTGCCCTGGGCGTCACCATAGGCCCCTTTAAGAGCACATCACATTTCTTCACTTCCTCAAAAACCGGATCCGGCAGACTCTGCAGGGTGGCCGCCCGGTTCTCGATGGTCATACCCTCGATGAGGCGCAGTTCCACCTTGCCGCCGGCAATCTCCTCCGGAATCAAGGCTCTAATAACCCGCAGAGCCTGTTCCATAATAATGGGGCCGATACCATCTCCCGGAAGAATCCCCACCACGATCTTGTCAAGACCGGAAAAGTCCTTTACCTCATTGTCCTGCTTCATCCTCTCGATTCTCTCGAACTCGGATTTAATAAGTTCCCCAAATCTTTCCTGGGCCTGTGCAACACTGTCCATGCCTTTCTCCTCCTAATGATACGTTTTCTTCGCAGGGCTTTGGCCAAAGCCTTCTTTATGGAATCATTATAAACTGGATTCCGGCATAGGTAAAATACATGTTATGTAGGTCTATTCATAGGTAAAATGCATTTATAGTTCACTTAAGGTCTCTTTAATCACCTTTAAAAATTCTCTGGAGCCTCTGGAAAGCTTTTTTTCCTTCGGATATGCTACAGTCAGCTTCCAGCTTCCCTTTAAGTCCGGGGAGAGGGGATAGCACTCCAGTCCCTCCACCCCGGAATACAGGTTTAAGTAAGAGCGGGGAAGAAGGGTCATTCCCATGCCGGCGGCTGCCAGCCTTTTGGCGGTCTCCATGCTCTTGGTGGTACAGCAGATATCCGGCACGATTCCGGCATTTTTAAGGATTCCATCTGCCACCTGGCGAAGCTTCTGACGGGCAGACACCATGACAAAGGGCTCCTGAGCCAGCTTAAGGAAATCTTCTTTTGTCAGCTCTCTGTCCTGGGGAAGATGAAGTCTTGACTTTGCGGACTTTGGTATCACCAGGCAGAAAGGCTCCTCAAAAAACATTTCATATTCCACCTGTTCCAGCTTCTCATGGAAATGAAGAACACAGAAGTCAAGCTTTCCTGCAATCATCAGCCTCTCCAGTTCACTGGAATTATTTTCCCGAATCTGAATCTTGATTCCAGGGAACCGCTGTCTGAAAGGGGGAACCACTGCCGGGAGGAGATAGGCGCCCAGATTCAGAGGAATCCCAAGGGTGACGGCGCCTTTCCTCATCTGACGGAATTCCTCCAGCTCCACCTCCAATTCCCGATAACAGGCTCCCACGGATTCCAGACGGTTTAAAAGCTCATGCCCGAACCGGGTCTCCTTCACGCCATCCTTTTTCCGCATGAATATAAGACTTCCCAAAGTCTCCTCCAGTTCCTTTATGGTCTGGCTTAGGGATGGCTGTGCCATATAAAGCTCTTTGGCCGCCTTGGAGATATTCCTATATTCCCGGACAGCCAAAAGGTAGCGGATCTCCTGCTCCTTCCAGCTGTGAGAGGCCTGGCCCGCCCATTCTTCAATCCTGTCCAGCTCAGACAGGATTTTCTCTGATAGTTCCACCACCCGCTCTCCCTCTGCCGTGGGAACCATCCCGGCCCGCGTCCGGTTGAACAGGGAAACCGTAAGCTCTTCTTCACAATGCTTCAGCACCCTGGTGATGGTGGAGGGATTCTTATTAAGAAAAAGAGAAGCCTTCAGAATGCTTCTCTCTTTTGCTATGGCATGGATATAGCGCAGCTGCCGCTCGTTCATGGTACCTCTCCCTGGCCTCTTACCTTTTTCTTTACAATACCAGACATTACTTGTATCATAAAAGCCTTTTCACTATCCAAAGGCCTTTACGGCTCCCTCCATCTTCTCCACCACGGAAACTCCGAAGGGACAGCGGCTCTCACATCCCCTGCACTTTATGCAGTCGTCCCCGTGCTTGGACAATCCTTCATAATGGGCCCGGAGGGTGGCCGGGACAGACTCCTGCATCTGGGCCAGATCAAAAAGCTTATTCACCATGGCAATGTCGATGCCTGCAGGACACGGGGCGCAGTGGCCGCAGTAGGTGCACTGGCCGGAATAGGCGTGCCTTGGCGCATGGGCCAGGACACTGGCATAGTCTTTTTCTTCCTCCGAAGCCGTCTCATAGGCCACTGCCGCATCTACATGCTCCGGCGTGTCAAACCCTACCATAACGCTGGCCACCGCCGGCCTGGTCAGGGCATAGTGAAGACACTGCACCGGTGTTAAGGCTACTCCGAAGGGAGAGGTCTCTGCCTTAAAAAGCCGTCCTCCCTCATATCCCTTCATCACCGTGATTCCCACTCCCTGCTGTTCGCAGAGCTGGTACAGCCGTGCCCGCTCCGGCGCAATCCCGCCTATATTCTCGGCATATTCATCTTTAAAATATTCATCCAGGTTTTCGCTGGCCGGAAGCATGTCAAATGCAGGGTTCACAGAGAAGAGAATCATCTCCACCACACCGCTTTCCGCCGCCAGCCTGGCCACATCCGGATTGTGGGTGCTCATGCCTATATGACGGATCTTCCCGTTTTCCTTTAAGCCTTTCACATAGGAGAGAAACTCCCCTTCCATAATCCTTGCAAACTCCGCCTTCTCGTCTACAAAATGAATCATGCCCAGGTCTATATAATCCGTTTCCATCCGTGTAAGAAGATCCCAGAACGCCTCGTCCACCTTCTTTAAATCCCGGGTGCGTACATACTGCCCGTTCTGCCAGGTGGAGCCGATATGTCCCTGAATCATCCATTTCTCCCTCTGTCCCCTCAGCGCCGCACCGATATTGGAACGTACATTGGGTTCTGACATCCAGCAGTCTAAAATATTGATCCCCGCCTGGGCGCAGCGGTCTATAACTGCCTTTACCTCCTGGGTGTTATGGCGCTCCAGCCACTCCCCTCCGAGACCGATCTCACTGACCTTTAACCCGGTCCTTCCAAGTTCCCGATACCTCATATCCTTCTCCTTTCTTCTCTCAAAAACTTCTGTGCCTCCTGAAACCACAAATCCTCCGGGTTGACAGACAAAAGATAGCTTACCTTTCCCAAGAGGGACTCCAGGTAAGCGCCTGCTTCCCGGGGTTCCCTATCCTTTCTGCGAAGGTGGTCGTCAACACCGTAGGCCCTGCAGTAATAAATCTCCTGCCGCAGCCTTTTCCTGTAATCCTTTGGAAGCTGCACCTTGTCATTGACCACAATCCCTGTGACACACTGCCTGGTTCCTCTCCCGCATCTTCTGGTCTTCTCCCGATTCAGCTCCAGCCCATAGGCGGAAAGAAAATTCTCTGTCTTGCACCGAACCGCATCCGTGTCAAAATCCCCGGAAAATGTCATATCATCGCTGTAGCGGCTGTAAGTGATCCCCCTCTGCCCGCACCAGTGGGCCATGTACTCGTCAAAGGACTTCATCACCAGATTGGAGATGGCCGGCGATGTGGGAGCCCCCTGGGGGAGCCGCTCCCTTAAGCAGCACAGGCTGGTCAGCATGGTTCCCACGGGAACAGGGAAATACTGTCCTGGAAAGGCATGATGAAGCACCATGGGAAATGTAATATTTCCAAAAAAATCATGGATATCCAGCTTTAAGACTATGGGTTTTCCCGTATGGACGACTGCGTTGGACACTGCAGAGCTTCCCTTCTCATAGGCTTTGGAGGCCTGGGAAGGGGAAAATCCACGCAGAACATGATGCAGAATATTTCTCTGAACCTTTTTAAGAAGAGGATCCGGCACATGAAGGGTGCGGTATCCCCCTGTTCTCTTGGGAATCCTGACCTGGCGGTAATGTTCCTGGGGATGATTGCTGAGGGCATAAAGACATGCCAGTATCTTCTCATCCGCCCAATCGGTACAGCCCAGCAGATGAAAAGATAGCAGCATGTCTTTAATCTCTTTTTCGCCGCAGTATTTCCACAGTCTATGGTAATTCCCCATGCCGCCTCCTGTTATATCTGACGCCAGGCGCCTTTATTCGTCTTAGGTTAAGAGGAAAGACAGCCCGGCTGCACTTGATCCTGATACCGTAAGATGCGAAGGGGTACCCGGCTGCCGAAGGCGGCAAAGCACATGAAATGTGCAGAAGTACCTTGGAGCAGATTACGGACTCATGGCAAATGATTCTTTCCGGACAACGACTCGCCGCCCGTCCGGCAGGGGAAGGTGCCTGCACACAGGGTTCCTTCTCCAAATAGGTGCCGGCTTTGCTGCTGCCTGTAAGGCTGTCTTTCTTACGATTCTAGCACAGGGAAGGGGAAATGTCCATCTTTTCGATAATGCATTCATGGCTCTTTTTTTCTTTATCATAGTTAATTCCCACCAGAAGAACATCACCTGTATAACCTAAGATCCAGTCCCCGTATCCCTTTTCCTTAATCTGGCTTAAGGCTCCCTTGGCTGACTGATCCCACTTTAATTCCACCACCAAAGCTGGTCTGTCCATATGTTTCTTGGGAAGATAGACCACATCGGCAAAGCCTTTCCCTGAGGGAAGCTCCATGACAGGGTTAATATAATAAGCCTTGGCACTATAGTAGGCTATAAGAAGGGTACATGTGAGAGCCGTCTCATTATTATATTGGAGCATGGAAGCCGTCTCACTGTGAATTGCCTGCACACCGTCGGCTACCGCCTTCCCATCAAGAGACCAGGTGCTCTTAAGAAGTTCTTCGGAACGATTTAAGGCTTGGGCCAGGCCTTCCCATCCTCCTACATTTACAACGCGCACAAATTCTTCTATAATCTCCTGGTTTGGGATGGAAACATTGTTTGTTTTCTCGTCATAGGTAAGATAGCCCAAATGCACCAGAAGCGTCAGGACATCATCTTTTGTCTTAAAAGTCGTCATATCATTCTGGAAGGTAGTAGGATCAATCTTGCAACAGCCATTCCCCAGCATTGTAACAACTGCCTCTTTCAGGCCATCAAAATTCATATCAATATAAACCTTCAAAGCCTCATAAGTCTCCGTACCTGTCCAGTAGCTTTTCATCTTCTTCCAGATCAGCGCGTCAATGACAGATTTAGGATTATAGATGTGAAGGCCTCCCAGAATGTATCCATCATACCATTTTTCCATCTCGTCATAATCCACCTTGTGAACCAGGCACTGCTCCCGCACTTCTTTACTGGTAAAGCCAAAGTACGATCCCAGATTTTTAGGATCCACCATGGAATACTCGCTGAAAATATTAATAGCCGAGTGTTCCCCATATTTCTTAATGGGCAGGATCCCTGTCATATAGGCCAGTTCCACATACTCCGCGCCTTTAAACAGCCCTCTTAAGAAATCCAGATATTCTTTCTGAATATCGTATCTGTTTTTTGCCATACGGAAGACACAATCCCATTCATCGAGAATGAAAATAAATCCCTCCTCTGTATGATTAAATAATTTTTCCAAAGCCGTCTTCAGCCTGGTATGGCAATCCACCCCTTTCAGGCCCGGAAATTCTTCCAGCAGTTCTTCCACCACAGAATGCTCAATCTGAGCAATAAAGGTTCCTAAGTCACGGTTTGTCTCAATAAAGCGCTGGATATCCAGCCGAATCACATTGTGCCGGTTCAAATGGGTTCTGAAGCTCTCCACCTGCTCCGCCTTCTTTCCGGCAAACAGACTTTCGGACTCACATCCCTTACTGTAATACGCCGCCAGCATATCCGCTGCCATAGACTTTCCAAAACGGCGCGGGCGGCTGACACACAGAAAACCATCAGGCTTGTCAATCTTATGATTTGTATGGGCGATGAGATCTGTCTTATCTATATAAATATCAGCATTCAATGCCTTTCTGAACGCGGTATTTCTCGGATTCACATAAATCCCCATGAATCACCGGCCCCCTTTCCTATCCATAGAATAATTATAACAGAGGCGCACAGCATACTCAACCGGTTTGGCAGATTTACCTATTTTAAATTGCCTGCGGGCAATGGGGCATATGCTTTGGCTCCATAACTGTTCCCCTGCACTCACAGCACCTGCTTCTCCCTACACAAAAACCACACCGTAATTCCCAGAGTGAGAACCTCCGTCACCGGCGCCGCCATCCACACTCCCTTCATCCCAAAGAGCGCGGGAAGCACAAAGATACATGCCAAAAGAATCACCAGCCCCCGGGCAAAGGAGATCACCGCCGACTCAAAGGCTCTGCCTGTGGCTGTAAAATAAAAGGATGTGATCGAATTGATCCCTGAGAAAAGGAAAGACGCCATGAACACCAGCATCCCCTCCTCCACCATGGCCTTCACCTCCTCGCTGGACACGAAAAGGCCTCCGTACCAGCCTCTAAGGGCTGTCATAACCGCAAGCACGGCCGCCCCTGCCCCAAACACGTATCTGCTGGTTCTGCTCCTGATCTCTGCCGCCGCCCTTTTCTCCCGGGCTCCATAACAGAAGCTGATTAGAGGACTGGCGCCCTGACCAAAGCCCACGATTACCATGCCGAACAGATAGGCCGTATACCCTATAATGGTAAAGGCCGCCACCCCATCTGCCCCTGTCATTCTCATAATCACGAAATTGTAGGCAAACATGGCGATTCCCGTAGACATCTCCCCGATGAATTCCGAACTTCCGTTTAAGATTCCCCTTACACACAGCCTCCATGAAAATTGAAATGTCCCAAGATGATAGATCTCCGACTTTTTCAAGAAATACCAGAACAGACACCCCATGGACACCAAGGCGGACAAACAAGAGGACAGGGCAATCCCCGCCGCTCCCAGCCCCAGACACACGGCCGCCCCATAGTCCATGAACACATTCAGCACCACGTTCAAAACTGTGACCTTCAGATAAAACTGCGGATTCCCATCCCCTCTTATGAACATGCCGAGAGAAGAATTGATCACCATAGCCGGAAGGGCCAAAAGCATGATTCGGTAATATTCCTCAAAATACCTTCCCACTTCCCTCTCCGCCTTAAATACCAAGAGCATGGGGCCAAGTCCAAACACCATGGCACAGCTTATGATCAGGGACAGCAGGGCGGTAACGGCAATGGTCTGCCGAAAGATCTGATTGCTCCCCTCCCGATCTCCCCCTCCAAGACACATGCCTGCCATAGCCACACCTCCTATGGACACCATAAGGCCCACCCCTAAGTAGAGATAGACAATGGGAAGGCCCAGGTTCACCGCCGCGATCCCCTCCTTTCCCACATAATTGCCCATGAAAAAGCCGTCCGCCACGGTGATAAAGGCAGTCAGCATCATGGAGATAATGGCGGGAACGGAAAATTCCATAATCTTTTTTGCCGGATTCCCTTTGATCTCTTCTAAATTCATAAAAAATCCCTCCTTTTCTGCTTTATTATAAGGAGGGATTCTTTTATATACTTCTGAAATATTGCTCTCTTTTCCCGCAGCCGGCACACTATCTCACCGGCAGACAGATGTCCAGCTCCATCTCCATGGTACGGCAGTCCGCCTCATAATACCGGTCAAAGAGGCTCCTGGAGGTATCAAGCTCATAGGAGGTCCCGGGAAGCCACACTAAAAACAAAGTCTGGTATGCGGCGTAGATATGCTTTACATGGCCCTTAAAATGGTACACCATACATTTGCCGCCCCGGATCACAGCCCTGTTGGTCAGAGGGCAGTCTTCCTTCACAGTCATACAGATATCATACAGGCAGTTGGGAACCCTTGTCACGGCCGGGTCGTCATAGGTTCTCTCCAAAAACAAAGTGTCCTTTGTGAGATATTCCTCATACCTTCTAAGAAACCTTTCCCAGTCCTTTCTAAGGCTCTCATAACTTCCGAAGCGTCTCTCATAGATCACATGGTAGTCCGGCACCATCTTCATGGTAATCTTCCTGCTGCACTCCTCAAAGCTCTCAGCCTGCCAGTTCTCATGGTGGAAAAAGGGGTGTTCCATGGATTTGCAGATACTGTTCTTTCTAAAGCTTACCGGGGCCATATCATAACGGAGCCGAAAGGCCGAGCTGTAGTTGGAGGAGCTGTATCCGTAGTCGGCTCCGATTGCTGTTATGGGCCGCTTTCTCTCCGTCTTTAAGCGGAATGCGCTCTGTTCAATCCGCACCCTCTTAATAAACCCGCAGACGCTCTCCCCGGTCTGGGCCTTAAAAAGCCGTGAAAAATAATATTTGGAAAAATGACAGTGTCCGGCCACATCCTCCAAAGTGATCTCTTCCTCGATATGCTGCAGGATATAGTCAATGGCCTGGTTTACGGATTCGTTGGTAATCATGATGGTCGTTCCCCTCTATGGATTCTCATCCCCTGGAGCGGTCAATCTTATCCCTGATCTCCTGCATCTGGTAATCCAAAGCCTCTATGGAATCGGCACATGCCTTTAACTGCCACTCAATCTCGCCGGTATCGGACACATGTTTCTTATACTTTAATTTATGCTCCAGGCTTGCCCAGAAATCCATGGCAATGGTCCGAAATTGCACCTCCACCTTCATGTGCTTCTTTTCATTGGACAGAAAGATAGGCACCTCCACAATGAGATGAAGGCTTCTGTATCCGTTGGGCTTTGGGTTCTCGATATAATCCTTTTTCTGAACCTGTATGATATCGTCCTGTTTGATAAGCAGGGATGCCAGACGGTAGATATCGTCGGGAAACGAGCAGATCACACGAACACCTGCCACGTCTGTCAGATTCTCCCGGATGCTTTCCACCGTATCGGCAAATCCCTTTCTCTCCAATTTTTCGTAAATGCTGGCCGGAGACTTAAGCCTGCTCTTAATGGACTCAAAGGGGTTCCTGTTGTACTCCTGGGAAAACTCCTCATAGAGCACCTTCAGCCTGGTCTCCACCTCCATAATAGCGGCCTGATATTCCAGCATCAATTTCCGGAAAGGCTTTGCCTGCTTTAACTTCTCCTCCTGAATCCTAATAATCTCATACTGCTCTCTTAAGGTCTTCTCCTGCTCCTCCACCTTCTGTTCCAGCTGGTTCCTGCTGGCAAAAAGCTCCAGGGTATTTCTCACCCGCTTTTTTACAATGGAGATTTCAAAGGGCTTATGGATAAAGTCCGAAACCCCCAGCTCAAAACACTGATTCTCTACTTCCGTGGCATACTCGCTGCTGATGACAAGTATAGGAATCTTTTTGAGCCATCCTTTTCTCTTCATCTCAATAATAACCGAAAAACCGTCCTTATTGGGCATCTGAAGATCCAGCAGAATGGCCGCAGTATCTTCTTCATAGAGGTTCAGCTTCTTTAAAGCCTCGTTCCCGTCCTCTGCGATCTCCACCATATACTCGTCCTTAAGCATCTCGCAGAGCAGTTCCCGATTCAACTTTGCATCATCCACCACCAATATCCTTTGCATCTCAACACCTTCTTTAGTCAAAACCTTGATTCCACCCCAAACCGTTTTTGTTTCTAATGTCATAATTTTATCATAACACCAGAAAAATGACAAGAAAGATCACTTTATCTGTAACAGTATTTATGATATCTGGTCTGCAGATATAATCCGCTCCCCTGCCTGAACCCGGCCTGATAGACCACATTGCCGGGAAGAACGCTGCCGTTTTCCAGAAGCCATCTGGCATTCCTCCAGTTGGCTTCCGTAGGTTCTCGGTAATAATTCCCATCCCAGGTACATGCGTACTGGCCCCTTTGAAACACCACGCCTTTTATGGTATCCGGATAAGCGCTGCTCGCCCTCCTGTTGAGAATCACCGACCCGATATAAAGCTGTTCCTCGTCAGGGCAGCACTGTCCTTCCCCGCAGATGGCATGGGCAAGGACATAGAGATCCTCATCAGTATATAAAAGAGGCGTCTCGGGAACCTCCTCCTTTTTCAAGGTGATACAATGGGGCCCGTATTCCTCCTCTTCTTCAGGCTCCTTTTGTGCCTGATCCGGCTCTACCAGACCGGGCCCTCCCTCCTGCCTGGCATTCATGGCATAATAGACTGCCTCTTCCTCCTTGTCTTGTCCGGGCCTTCTGCTCTCCGCCACCCCTTCTTCTGCTCCGCTCTCCGGCTCCTTTGCCATAACCGTGCCTGTTGTCACAGTGGCCATAACTGCAGCGGACATCATAATTTTCACAACTCTATTTTTTTTCATATGGGAAACCTCTCTTTTTTACATTTTTGCATCATTTAAATCTTGTGTCTCTATAATAAATTATGTCCACATTTTTACATTTATTACACAAATATTAAAAAAGAGTTAATTTCCCCACAAAAAAGCCGAGGCACCGCCATGCCTCAGCCTTTTTTGTGTCTGCTCCTGCCTAAAAATATTTCTTAGACCCCCACAGATTATTCTTTTTCAGATCCAGATACTCGTTATAGGCTTTCTCCAGAATCTGCTTCTCATTGGAGAACTTCAACAGATGATAAGCCTCATAAAACTTATAGTACCCGGAATCCATAAAATACTCTTCGCGTTGTGGTTTACTGTAGTAGCTGTCTGCCATCATCAGATACCAGTGGACGTCCTTCTCCACCATATCCTGAGGCGTGTTAAAAGAATACTGGCTCTTGCCGATGTACTTAATTATGGAAGCCGTAACACCGGTCTCCTCCTTCACTTCCCTCAGAGCCGTCTCCTTATATTCCTCTCCTTCCTCCACAGTTCCTTTCGGTAAAACCCACCCCTCGTATTTGTTCTTATAATTCTTATACAATACAAGAATCTTACCTCGAAAAATAACCACACCGCCACAGCTCGTTGCCTCTATCATTGCAATTCCTCCTGCACAGGCCGGGTAACTATCCCCGCCCTCTGGTGTGTCAACATAGACTGAGGTTAGTATACCTCGTTTTGCTCTGATATGCAAGCATCAAAAATACTTCTGGCAATGGGAGCTGCCGTCTGGCCGCCTGATCCCCCTTCTTCCACCACCACAGTCACCACAATCTCAGGATCCTCTGCCGGGGCAAACCCTGTAAACCATGCATGGGTCTTTTCCCCTGTCTCAAACTGCGCCGAGCCGGTCTTTCCTGCCGCCGTGTAGCCCTCGCACCGCACTGCCGAGCCCGTCCCTTCTGTCACCACCTGAATCATCATGTCCTTCAATATGACAGCTTCCTCCCGGCTCATAAGGGCTCCGTAGGCTGAGGGCTGAAAATCTTTCACCGTCTCCCCTGCCCTGCTCTCCACACGGTCAATAAAATACGGATTCATCAGGATCCCCTCATTGGCAATGGCTGCCGTGATCATGGCATTGTGAAGGGGGGTCATCTGAGTCATGCCCTGGCCTATGGAGGTCTGGAGAACCTCCCAGGCATCCGCATCTTCCTTCATGGCAAAGCGGCTCTGGGAATAGGCAATAGCCACAGGCTGCTTCGTGTTAAAGAGAAGCTCCTCCGTGGTATCCGCCAGTTTTTTTAGGTTCAGCTCAATCCCCATCTTTGCAAAGGCGCCGTTGCAGGAATTGGCGAATGCCTGGCCGAGAGTCTGGCTCCCGTGGGCATTGCCGTGATAACATCGAATCTTGTAATCCCCATACTCAAAGACTCCGCTGCAGTCGAATCGGAACTGGTCGTAATCCTCCCGGTGTTCCCTGATATACGCTAAAAGCGTCACCACCTTAAAGACAGAGCCCGGCGGATAAAGGCCCTGGGCGGCCCGGTTCAAAAGCTGGGCCTGTCCCCCATCCTCCGCCACCAGGCCTTCCCAGCCCTCCGCCACTAAGGCGGGGTCAAAGCCTGGTTTTGACACCATGGCAAGAATCCTTCCTGTATCTGGCTCCATGACCACCACAGCCCCGTTATAATCCCCCAAACTGTCCATAGCCAGCTGCTGCAGCTCTGCATCCAGAGTGGTCACCACCCTGTCCCCCGGGCTCTTTTTCCCTGAAAGCTCCGCAAAAACCTGATTCAAAGGATTATCATGGGAGGTGAGAAGGTAATAATTGGCCAGCTCCTCAAGGCCGGTCTTCCCTCTGGTGGAATAGCCCACCACATGGGCAAACAGAGGGCCGTAAGGGTATCTTCTGGTCTCCCTCCCCTCCTCATCGGTGATGGTCTCTGCTAGAACCTGGCCGTCACGGCTTAGGATGCTGCCTCTCTCCACTCTCTGAGCAAAATTGTCCAACCTGGCATTGTAGGCATTGTTGATCACGTCTTCCCTCTGAACCATAAGAAAATATCCTATATAAGCCATGAGCCAAAGAAAAAGGAACACCACACCGTACACAAGGCGGAGAATATTCTCATCCGCCTTCTGTCTGTCTGCCTTCTCTCTTTTTTTCCTTTTAAATATAGGCCTCATACGCTTCTTCCTCTTCTTCGCTGCGCTTTAGAATATACATTCCCTGAATGACGGAAAACAGAATAAAGGTGCTTAACACGGAGCTTCCTCCATAGCTGACAAAGGGAAGCGTGACCCCTGTGGAGGGAATAAACTTGCAGGCCCCTCCTGCCGTGAGAAACACCTGAACAATGTACATGGTCCCCAGTCCCACGGCAATTAATTTGTAGAACATGGCCTCCATCCTGCAGGCAATCATCATAAACTGAATAAAGCATCCCAGACAGATCAAAAGGATGCAGAAGGCAAACAAAGCCCCCATTTCCTCGGAAATGGCAGCCAGAATAAAGTCCTTTTCCACCACCGGGATCTTCCCCGGCATCCCCTGGTAAAGCCCCATGCCAAACCAGCCTCCTGTGCCTATGGAAAAGAGAGACTGGGTAATCTGATATCCCTTGTTGTCAAGATCCGCCCACGGGTCGGCCCACACGGCGACTCTCACCCTCACATGGGAAAACAGAACCCAGCCGGCCCCAGAAGCCAGACAGCCCAAAAGCCCTCCCGCGCCCAGATATCTCCAGTCAGAAGAGGCGATAAACAGCATAAAGATATAGGTGACAAAAAAGATAAGAGCGCTTCCCAAATCCTTAGAAGCCGCCAGGATCAGCACATGAAGAGCCGCCCCGACAGTGGTAATTCCGATCTGCCTGGTATCTGTGGACCGATAAAACATGGCTGACACAAAAAACACGAAAATAATCTTCACAAACTCTGTAGGCTGCAGGGAAATCCCCTTCACAGTCAGAGAAAGCTGGGCTCCGTAGCTGTTATCCCCGGCCATGAGGACGGCGGCCAAAAGCCCTGCCCCTAACATCCCGTAAAGCCAGGGAATCCGGCTAAGCTGCCATGCACGGCCTATGATAAAAGGAATTGCCAGAGTCGCCGTCCCGGACAAAACCACCAGGAAGAACTGGTGCAGCGCCTTGCTGAAGGACAATCTTGCAAGAATGATAAATCCTACGCAGAGCAGAAGGCACATGTTATTCACCAAAATCTCCGACCGGTTCTTGTAAAGCCGCCGGTAGGCAAAGCGATAGCACTGGAAAAATACTGCCTGAACCATATAAAACGCAGCCAGCTTAAAATCTCCTGTCTTTAAAAGCATGACCCCGTATGCAAGAATATGAAGGAGACACATCATCTGGTTCTGCCTTCTGCACAAAATTTTTTTCTTCTCCTCGCTGACCCCAAAATACCGAAAATTCCAGTAGGTGTACATGGCAATCAGAAGGATCAGAAGGTATTTTGAAAGATCAACAATAACATTTGTCAAATTCTCACCTACTCTACGCCTCTCTTAAAATGTCCCCTGGTAAAGGTTCCTTCCGGACGGCTTTCCGCCTCTGCCCCTGACAACATATCTGCCCAGGCTCTTGTAATTCTCCCTGTCTCCTGGGGGGTCTCCCTGGTGAACCAGAGTCTTACCCCCTGAGGATGAAGCTTTAGGATCTGCTCCCTCTGGTCTATGAGAGATAAGGGCACAGGATTGCAGATCACATTGTAGCAGTAGGTGCAGTGATTCCTTACAAAAAGTTCTTTGCCCGTCCTGTCTTTCATAGCCATCCACTCCGGCTCATGGGTGCAGCCGCTCACCGTCTTTTTTACACACTGGGCCGACACCATAGCCGGAAGGTAGCCGTACCCTATCAGATCGCCGCACTCCCCCCCAAGGGCTCTCAGCTCTCTGGCATTGAGCTCTAAAGGCAGGGTAACCCTTTTACATCCCATCTCCAAAAGCATGGTCCGGGAAAGGCGGTTGAACATATACAGGCTGTAGTCGCCGTACAGAGGCAGCTTTATGCCTTTGCGGCGAAGATAGGAAATCTCCTCCAGGTTCCTCACCAAAATCCCGTCAAATCCCGCCTCCAAAAGGTGTGAAAGGCTCCGGTCAAAATACTTCTCCCCCTGGCTTCTGAAAATCATGGGCATGGCAAGGATGCACCCTTTTTCCGCCTCATGGCACCTGGCTGCAAAACTGCTCCAAAGCTCCGGCTCTATGCCATCTGCCTCTATCATTACCTCCTCCACCCGGGGTACGGCAAGAACCTGGGAAAGCGGCTCCTTACCTGAAAGAAGCACCCGAAGCTTCGGAATCCCCTCCTGGCTATAGGCTTCCCCTTTTTCCTGGAATCTATGAGAGGGCAAATCCTCTTCTTTTCTCCTGTAAGGCGCCAGTACAGCTTCCTCCAGGCGCTCTAACCCCTGCCTTCTAAGCTCATTCAATGTCTGTAAAGGCACAAAGACTTGGCCCTTTAGCTCGATCTCCAGGCTGTCCCACAAGAAGGGCGTATTGCCTGTTTTCCTCAGCTGTTTCTCCAGCCTTTCCTCGGTAATGGGCTGATTCACGGCGCTCTGGGCCTTAGGCCCTGTGACCTGCACCGGCTTCTCCTTCCTGCCCTTCATCCACAGCGTTAGGGCAAGCTCCTCCCCTTCCTTTACCTGCAGACGCCCTTTTACAGGCTCCTTTTTCTCTGTCTCAATATAGAGCCTGTCCAGTTCTTCAAATAATTCCTGATTGCCCTGGCGGAAAGCCGGCTTTTCCTTTCTTGCAATCATATCAGGCCCGTTGTGCTGCCTGTAATACCCCTCCGTAAATCCCCCTCTGTCAAAGAGCTCCAACAGCATATGGCGGTCCTGTGGATCCACCTGATAGCCCCTTCGGCCCTTTTCCAAATACAGATCTACATACTTGCGGTAAACATGAACCACCCCTGCCGTATACCTGGGGCTCTTCATGCGTCCTTCGATCTTTAACGAGTCAACCCCTGCCTCCAGAAGGTCGGGAAGCAGATCAAGGGTACACAGATCCTTCATGCTCAGAATATATCCGTTCTCTCGTTTACCAGGCTTAAAGGCGCTTCCATCCTTTCCTTCCGCCACATCATAGGGCAGCCTGCAGGGCTGGGCGCACCTTCCCCGGTTGCCGCTTCGTCCTCCGATAAAGCTGCTTAAAAGGCACTGCCCCGAATAACAGTAGCACAAAGCTCCGTGGACAAAGGATTCGATCTCAATGGGAACCTCCTTATGGATCCTCCTTATCTCCTCCAGAGACATCTCCCTGGCCGTCACCACCCGTTTTGCTCCCATGTCAGCTAACATCCTGGCCCCATGGACACCGGTGATGGTCATCTGGGTGCTTCCATGGATGGGAAGCAGAGGAAAACAGCTGCGCAGAAAGGAGAATACCCCCAGATCCTGGACAATGACCCCATCCAAGCCCTGCTCGTAGTAGGGTCTCAGATAATCGTAGAGCTCATCCATCTCCTCGTCTTTCATCAGGGTGTTCACGGTCATGTACAGGGAAACCCCGCGGAGATGGGCATAGTCAATGGCCTCAAGAAGCTTTTCCTGATCCGGATTGTCCGCATAAGCCCTGGCTCCAAACCGGCTTCCTCCCATGTATACGGCATCCGCCCCTGCGGCAACTGCCGCCTTCATGCTTTCAAAGGACCCGGCAGGCGCCAGAACCTCTGCCCTTTTCTTTTCCATGGCTTCCTCCATTCTGTCTCTTCTTCGCCCTTTTTTGTCTCTGCCGCCCGGGCTTCCTTCCGGCGGCGTCTCGTCCCGAGCCATACTCTAGCGTTTTACACTTTCCTGGCTCCCCGGCATATGGCTTACAGCCGCCTGAAGGGCTCTCAGCTTCATAAGCTCCTCCTGGGCTTTCTCCATGTCCTTCTTCAGGATATCCAGCTCCGTCTTCTTCTCCGCCAGCTCCTTTGCCGTGCTTTCTAACCGCATCTGGGTGGTGACCAGCTCATGCTTTAAGCCATAGCTCTCCTTCTCCATCTCATCCCGCTGCCGCTCGCTGACTGCCGCCCGGTTAGTAGCCTTAAAATAATCGTCTGCAATATT
>JAAWHU010000066.1 GCA_022796015.1 Hungatella sp.
CACGGAACCGCTCATGGTCCAGAAATGAGGGTCAGCCAGAATAATATCAACGGCCTGGGACTCTAAGGAATGGCTTACCTCCCTCCAGTCCGTGGCGATCATGTTGGTAGCCGTAGGGAATCCGGTGCGGCGGCGGAACTCGCTCATAATCTCGCGTCCCGAGTACACGCCTTCGGCACCGCATGGATCCTCACAGTAGGTCAGGATTCCCTGCATCCCCTTTACATACTCCACCGCCTGCTCCAAAAGCCAGCCGCCGTTGGGGTCCAAGTCAATCCTCGCCTCCGGGAAAGCCTTCTTCAAGGCCCGGATTACATCCATCTCCTCGTTGCCCGGCAGCACGCCGCCCTTTAACTTAAAATCCTGGAATCCGTATTTCTCATGAGTAGCCTTCGCAAACGCCACGATCTTCTCGGCAGTAAGAGCCTCCTCATGGCGGATGCGGTACCACTCACAGCTGCTGTCCGGCTCAGAATCATAGGGAAGATCCGTCTTATTCCTGTCCCCTACAAAGAACAGATAACCTAACATCCGCACCTTGTCTCTCTGCTGTCCGTCCCCTAAAAGCTCGCACACCGGCACACCCAGATGCTTGCCCAGAAGATCCAGGCAGGGAGCCTCAATGGCAGTCACCACATGAACCCCGGTCCGCAGGTCGAACGTCTGATTTCCTCTTACATCCTCCTCGCCCTTGGAGTCCAGATGCCTCTTCACCTTCAGCAGCGTACTCTTATACTCCGAAATCCTGGTTCCTTCCACAATGGGAATACACTCCTCAAGAGCCGCCGTGATCTTCTTTCCTCCCGGCACCTCACCCACGCCGGTCTCCCCGTTGCTGTCAGTCAGAATCACAATATTCCTGGTAAAATAAGGCGCATGAGCCCCGCTCAGATTCAATTCCATACAATCCTTCCCTGCCACCGGGAACACTTCCATCTTCACAATCGTCGGTACCATCCATCTCTCCTCCTTCTCAATCGTTTCAAATCCCAAGCATTGCCATATCTATCACATCAGCACCTTCACCTGCCGCACTCTCTCATCAATAAAGTCTGCCCACACCGTATCATCCAGATAAATCTGGTTCTCGTCCGTATACTGCCCGGCCCGGTCCACGATCTCGATCTGATTGGGATGGCTTGGAAGTGCAATATCCACATGGATGGCCTTCAGCTTCTCGGCATCATCGAAAAACCTCTGCCGAAGATCCGGTGTCAGGTACTTGCTCTTTGCATAATAGTTGTCGTTCATGGTGTTGGCGCCCACTCCGCCGTGCATGCCCACGGTGTAGACCTGGCCGTTTGCCGGATTCTTCACTTCCCAGAAGAAGCTGGTACAGCCAATGGTATGGCCTGGGGTCAGCATGGTTCTTATGGTCACATTGCCCATGACGATGGGTTCATCATCAGAGTAAAATTTATCCACCTCAAAGGTCTGAGGATGGGAATCCTTATCCAGAACCAAAGTCTCCTCAGGACATTCTTCCATGAATTTGGTGTCCTCTCTGGACATATAAAGCTGGGCTCCTGTCAGCTCCTTCATAGCCCTGGCGGCTCCCATGTGATCAAAGTGGGCATGGCTGATAAGAATCTTCTTAATATCCGTGGGCTTAAATCCGATCTTATAAATGGAATCCACCAGCATATACATGCTCTCCGGAATCGCCGCATCAATAAGAATCAGCCCTTCTCCCGTATCAATGAGATAACATCCCACCCACGTCTGGCCCGCCACATACCAGGTATGAGGGGCCACCTGAAAAGGTTTAATCGCCAGAGTCCAGGGCTTGTAGGCCAGGGTGGCCACAGGATCCTTAGTAGCTGGAGTACAACGAAATGCCATAATAACCGCTCCTTTCTGCAATCACCGAATTACCTGTTACTGTTTATTTGCTTTCATTTTCCCTATAACGGTTCTGATAATGGGTGAGAACACACATCCGATTCCGATTATCATCATGACACAGGAAATAGGTCTTGTAAAGAATGTGGATACTGTGCCGGTATACTGGAATGCCTTTAACATATTGCTCTCCAATGTGGGGCCCAGAATGAATGCCAGGATCAAAGGCGCCGTGGGAATGCCGCCGTAAGCCATGAAGATACCTACAACTGCAAACACCAGCATCATGCCGCATTTGTATAAACTTCCCGCATCCACATAAGCACTTACCATGGAGATAATGAGAAGGGCCGGGTACATATAGTGATAGGGAACCTTCAGGATCTGGGGGAACAGTCTCATTCCCAAAGCCTGCATCACCAGTACCACGCAGGCAACTACTGCAACGGTTCCAAACATCAGATACACGATATTGCCGCTGTTCTTAAATACCATGGGCCCCATCTCCAGGCCGTGGATGGTGAGGGCGCCGATCAGGAGGGCCGTAGTGGAGTCTCCGGGGATACCAAGAGCCGCCATAGGAATCATGGCTCCGCCGATGGAAGCATTGTTGGCAACTTCCGGAGCCCAGATTCCGCCTGGATTGCCTTTTCCGAAGGAATCGGGATCCTTGGATGCATTCTTTGCAGAGGAGTAAGCCACCAGGTTGGAAAGACCGGAACCCATGCCCGGCAGAAATCCGATTCCAAGGCCAATGAGGAAGGAGCGGATAATGTTCACCAGCTGCTCTTTGATCTCCCCAAAGGTGATTCCAAGCCCTCTTACGCTCTTATTGTCTACTACGGGAAGGGCTCCGAAGCCTTTACCGTAGGAAGTAACAATACTGCTTACGCTGAACACACCGATGAGAACCACTGTCATGCCAAGGCCGCTCATAAGGTACATATTGTCAAATACGAATCTGGGCTCTGCATCAATGGGAGAAAATCCTACAGATGCAAACAGCAGGCCGATACATGCAGATACAAGACCTTTAAACATGTTGCCCTTGGAGATGGCAAGCACCATGGTGATGGCCACAAAGCACAAGGAGAAATACTCCCATGGCCCCATAAGGAAGGCGATGTCTGCAATGGTCTCACTGAGAAGAGCCGCAATAATGGCACTGAAAAACGTTCCCGTAAAGGATGCCACCATACCGATGGCCAGGGCCTTTCCTGATTTGCCCTGCTGGCTCATAGGATATCCGTCCCAGCAGGTGGAAACTGCAGATGCAGAACCCGGAATACCTAAAAGCACGGAACCGATAAATGCACCGGAGCATCCTCCGATCCACAGAGCGATCAGGAAGATAACGGCGGTTCCCGCGTTCATGCTGTAGGTAAGGGGCATGAACAGCATAACTGCCAGGGTTCCGGAAAGTCCCGGGATTGCGCCGAAGACAATACCCACAGCAGTTCCCACGATCATCAGGATCAGGTTAAAAGGCTGTATAAGCTGTGATATAATATAGGGTAAATTCTCTATCATAGTCTCTCACCTCCTAGAACAATGAGCCTGAGGGCAAGGTGAGCCCAAAGACATAAATATAGATCACATAGATAATCACGGAAAGCAGCACGGAATAAATGATTCTTCCCTTTAACGTACTCTTGCTGCCTTTTGCAAACAGGGTAGTCAGGGCATATGCAGCAAAGGGTGTAGTGAACAGATAGCCGATGAGGCTTGATGCAAATACATACACCGCAAGGACTGCCATGGCAAGGGCCATGCGAATCCAGCCTTCTTTTGACATAAAGGGCTTATCTGCTTCCTTCTTCTTCATGCCTTCAAGAAAAATCCCCCCTCCGCACACCACAAAACCAAAGGCGGCGATCATAGGCAGGGCCTTGGGCCCCGGATAAGACATGGAAAACGGTACTCTCATCTGGCTGGTCATAACAAATACCACGATTCCCACCAGCACCAGCAGTGCGCCTGTAACCTGGTCTCTCTTTAAATTCATAGAACTTGTGACCCCTTTCTCTTTCTTGTTGGGGGCTGCCTTCGGCCGCCGGCCTGAAAGCAGCCCCCTTATTCCTTTCGACTGTTCTTTATTTCTGCTTTAATCCCAACATCTCAACAACACCGTTAAGAGATTCCTGCTGAGCTTTTACTTTCTCTACGCCTTCTTCAATACTAAAGAACTCCATAGCCATACCGGTGGGCTCCAGAATTGCTTTTACTTCTGCGTTCAATGCTGCCGATGCGAAGTAGTCATGAATCTTTGTCACCTTTGCCTGATCCATATCCTTGGGCCCTAATACAAGCATCAGAGTGCTGAAGGTACAATTATATCCCTGATCTACAAGGCTGGTAACACCTGGAAGCACCGTGCTTTCACCGCCTTCCTCATCTACGGAGAAGCATGCCAGAGCCTTTGCCTTGCCGGATTCTACATACTGTTTTGCCTGGTTGGCATTTACGAAAGCTGCATTGATGCTGCCGCCTACCAGGGCAGTCAGCTTCTCTGTATCAGAACCTGCCTCCACATATTTGATATCAATGCCTGCTGCCTGAGCAAAAAGACCGCACATAATGTGGGAGCTTCCGCCTGTCTCAACACCGAAGAGAAGGGTTCCTGGAGCTGCCTTTGCTGCTTCCACTACATCATCGGTTGTGTTGTAGGGGGAATCGCCGGGCACTACCAGCACGCAACCGGTCTTCTCCAGGCTTTCGCCTACTGCAATTACGGTAAAGTCGTCTGCCGCCGTGTGATCGTATACGCCTGTGGCAGTCTTAATCAACATGGTGGTGTGGAAAAACAGGAGAGAACTTCCGTCATTCTTGGCGGATCTTACTTTCTCCATGGCGACTACGCCGCTTCCGTCGGTGTTGTTCTGAATCGCCAAATTGCTTCCTGAATCCTTAGACACCTGAGTAGCCAGGGCTCTTGCCGTCACATCGGTTCCGCCGCCTGCTTTTGCAGGAACCTGAAGTTCAATATTTTTTGGAAGGGAATCTGAGCTTGCTCCTCCGGAACATGCCGTCATGGATACTGCCATTGCTCCTGCTAATACAACTCCTAATAACTTTCTCATTTTTCTCATTTTTCTCTTCTCCTTTTCGCTTTTAAGAACCTTTATCTCACCAGGGCCGGTTTCTTGGAATCGTATTTCCAGCCCGGAATCAGATACTGCATTGCCTCCGCATCATTGCGGTCGTGGCTTGGAAGCTGATTGTACAGTTTGTTGGCTTCCTCCACCTTATCCATGTCTATGGTCACACCCATTCCCGGTTTGTCCGGTACTTGTAAATAACCGTCTCTTATCTGGGGCGTATCCTTTAGCAGATTTTGGCCATCCTGCCAGATCCAGTGGGTATCCAGGGCTGTGGGCCTGCCCGGCGCTGCCGCCGCCACATGAGCAAAGGCAGTCAGGGTAATATCAAAATGATTGTTGGAATGGCTGCCCCAGGTAAGGCCCCAGTCGTTGAGCACCTGTGCCATGCGGACGCTGCCTTCAAATCCCCAGAAATGAGGATCTGCCAGGACGATATCCACAGCCTTTAAGGCCGCTGAGTGATAAAACTGCCTCCAGTTAGTGGCGATCATGTTGGTGGCCACCGGAAGATTTACTTCATTTTTAAACTCCGCCATGATTTCCCTGCTGCTGAAACCGGCTTCCGGCCCGCAGGGGTCTTCTATGTAGGTCAGGATTCCTTCCATAGGTTTACATAAGCTTACGGCCTCCTTTAAGCTCCATGCACCGTTAGGGTCAATGTTGATCCTTCCGTGGGGAAACTGTTTCTTAAGGGCCCTCACGGTCTCCATCTCCTTCTCCCCCTCAAGGACTCCGCCCTTCAGCTTAAAGTTGCGGAAACCGTATTTATCATGGAGGACAGAAGCCTGCTCCACCAGCCGCTCCGGCGTCAGCATCTCCTGCCTTCTTAAGCGGAACCATGGGTCATCGCTGTAACACTCATCAAGGTAAGGCAGATCTGCTTTCTTCTTATCGCTTACATAGAACAGATATCCCAAGGTCTCCACTTGATCCCTCTGCCTTCCCTCTCCCAACAGCTCACACATAGGAAGGTCAAGGTACTGTCCCAGAAGGTCTAACATGGCGCATTCAATGGCCCATTCTGCTTTTACCACAAATTTCAGCTTGCTGATATCCAGAGTCTGGATTCCCTCTCCGTCATCCTCCGCCGCTCCTTTAGCCGCCCTGTGGATAGTCTGAAGGACCTTGCGGTAAGCTCCCACAGGTTTTCCTTCCACCAGAGGGATACATGCCTTCAACGACTGACAGGTGTAGTCGCCGCCATGAATCTCGCCGATCCCCGTGTGCCCTGCGCTGTCCCTTAAGACCACCAGGTTTCTCGTAAAAAACGGGGCGTGAGCTCCGCTTAAAGTCATGAGCATACTGTCTCTCCCGGCTACGGGGATCACCTGCATCTCTTTAATAATCGGGGTTCCTCTCTCCATATACTCCTCCTCTCTCAAGTTTTTTCTTGTCTATATTTTCATTTCCTTCTGAAATCATCTTAATACATTTTGTTCTATTTTACCAATTCATAAAAATGATTCTCTCAATCAGTTTTGCTAATACTTTCCTTTTCCTTGCTTTTCTTTCCCCGATTTTGTATAATAACTACTAAATAAGTATAGTCCCTCGAATAATTTAAGTAAATTTAATTATATTTACTCTATATTTAGAAATATTAACTGTAAAGTCCGGGTTTCTGCAGACGGACCTCCATAGGACTCAAAACTCACAAAAGGAGAACCCGATTTATGGATACCAAATACCTGACCTACATTTTAACCATCGCCAAACATAAGAACATGACCAAAGCCGCAGAAGAGCTGTATGTGTCACAGTCCTCCTTAAGCCAGTATCTGTCAAAGCTGGAACAGGAGGTGGGCACTCCCCTGTTCTTCCGTGCCAAAGGAGAACTGGCCCTGACTCCTGCCGGACAGATGTACATCCATGCCGCCAGCCAGGTACTGCAGATCAAAAAACAGCTGTATAAGGATATTTCCGCCTTAGACAGCCAGACCAACTTAATGATCGGCGCCACCTCCCAGTTCGCGCTGCAGATGCTCTCGGAGATCATCCCCGCCTTCAAGTCCATGTATCCCAATGTGAACATTGAGATCACGGAAGGGAATCTCTCCAACATTACCAAGCTTCTTTTGGAAGAACAGTTGGATATGGCCGTTGTGGCTTCCAGCCGCTTAAGCCCCTTTGAGGATCACCACGCCATATTGCGGCGGGAGGAAGTTATGGTGGCCATTCCTGCCGACCACAGCTACTGCGCCTCCAACCCCGGCCGCTCCATCTCTGTAGATGATTTCATCTCCATATTCAGCAATGACAATTTCCTTCTGTCCAAGAAAAGTTCCTCCCTCAGGCACCTTTCGGACAAGTTATTCGCTCAATATCACTTTAACCCCAAGGCAGTCTGCGAGACCAACAGCGTCTCCACCACCCAGAGCATGGTCAGCCGAGGAGCCGGAGTCGCATTTATCGCCCAGTCCTGTATTGCCCATGAGGATCAGATTCACTACTACTCCCTTATCCCCGGTATCTACCGCTACAATCTCCTGGTATGGAGGCAGAACTGGATCATGAATCCAGCAGAAAAAGCCCTGTGCGATGCCATCATCAACTACTTCAAACCCTACGAAGCCGCCGTATAGCTCCATACACACTTCACACCAATCAAACCTAAAAATGCAGCCGGTATCTGCGTCCCCGCAGATACCGGCTGCATTTTCCTTCTATCTTGCGCCATTGAGTGCGCCCAAATTCGTCTGCCCTGTTTGCAGATACCTCCCTGATTCCAGGGCTTTTGCCCCCTCACCCTCTACTCCTCAAAATACAAACACTTCACAGCCACATTATTCTGCCCATACACATTGAACCCCTTCAATTCCTTCACCCAGGCCCAGTTCACAGCCTGTCTGGTGTAGGCGTAGGCCGGAATCTCCTCCTGAAGAATGTTCACAATCTTATCCGTCAACGCCTTTCTCTCCCCATCGTCCATGATCCTGACGCAGTCAGTCACCATTTTCTCCAGCTCTTCATTGTAATAGCAGGAGCGGTTGATGCCCTCCTGGGCAAAGTATGCGTGGCCCATGTCTGCCACATAGCCGGAAGGAGCCGTGAAAGCGGCCGTGGCCATGTCCCATCCGCCTGTCTCATCATCCACAACAGAATTGTACACTGCCTTTTCATAGGAAAGGATGTCCGCCTCAAGGCCTATAGCGCCTATCATGGCCTGGATGATTTCACAGTTGGACAGCATGGTCCGATCCTCATTGGTGATGATGGTTACCTTGGTTCCCTCAGGGATCCCTGCCTCGGCAAGAAGAGCCTTGGCCTTCTCCACATTTGTCTCATAGTAACCTCCCTGCTCCCACGCCGGATCATAGTCGATCATACCGTTGGAGGGAAAGGATTTGGACACGGAGCCGAACCGGTTCTGATACACCGCCGCGAAAATGGCATTGTTGTCAATGGCGTAGGCTACGGCCTGGCGCACTCTCTTATCCTTGAAAATAGAATTCTCACTGCAGTTAAAATAGAAGCCGTTGGACTTGTAGCCTGGTTTGATATAGACCCGGAAGCGCTCATCCTCATCAACCCTGGCAAAATCATGTTCCCCCAGCTCCACCACCAGATCCACACCTCCTGTCTCCAGTTCGATACACCTTTGAGACACGTCGTTGATGACCTTGATATTCACATTCTTGATGGCAGGAACCCCTCCCCAGTAAGCCTCATTGGCCTCAAGCCTGGCGCTGCTGCCTCCTATGTACTCCGCAACTTTGTAGGGGCCGGTTCCTATGGGAGCCTCCGTAAATTTATCACTGCTCTCATTGTAGGCGTCCTCATTCATAATAAGGCAGCTTCTGAGGCAGCTAAAAAAATAAGCGTCCGGCTCTGTCAGGACTATTTCTATGGTGTGATCATCTATGATCTTTGTCTGTTCCAGATCCACGGATTTGACAAACTGCTTTTTGGCCGGATCAGCCTCGTACATCTTCATGGAAAAGAGTACATCCTCCGCCGTAAAATCCCGGCCGTCGGAGTATTTCACCCCCTGCCTCAGATGAAAGACATAATGGGTATCGTCCACATGGTCCCAGCTCTCTGCCAGCACATAGTCCACCTCATAATGATAGCCATAGTCAAAGAGCGGCTCGCAGACCTGTCTCATAATTATATTGGCCGCCTGGCTGCCTCCTGTGTTGAAGGCGCAGAGGGAACCAGGATCCGAGGAGATCTGGATATTCAGAGTATCTCTGGAGCTTGACACTGCCATGTCCATGGACTGAGCCAGTTCATCTGTATCCCCTGCCGTCAAAGTCCCGGCTTCCTTTCGGGTCCCGGAAGTCTCCTCTGTTGTCTGGCCCTTCCCTTGGCTGTCCCCGGCCCGGGCGCCGCACCCGGATAAAAAGGATGCCGCAAGAACCAGAACTCCAAGCCATGCCGCTGTATATTTGATCTTCATAAATCTCTCCCTTCCGCCACCTCCGTGGCGCCTTTTCTCCTTACCTGACCTGGGTAATTCTCACAGGCCTTTGGGAAAATCCGGCATCCCGGCGAGCTCCCGGGATATATGGCAGGCCGCATAATGTGCCGGCATGATTTCCCTTAACTCCTGGGGCTTTCTGCATTCCTCACATTCATAGGGGCACCTGGACCGAAACCGGCATCCCGGCTTTGGATTCACTGGGGAAGTCAGCTCCCCCTTCAGAAGGATCCGCTTTCTCTTTGTATGAATATCAGGAACCGGGATAGCCGACAGAAGAGCTTTTGTATAGGGATGAAAGGCATGGGAGAACAATTCCTCTGCCGGCGCCTTCTCCACAATCTGTCCCAGATACATGACTGCAATTTCATGGGAAATATACCGCACCACAGACAGGTCATGGGTAATAAACATGTAAGTCAGCCCTCTCTCCTCCTGAAGATCCTCCATTAAGTTAAGGATCTGAGCCTGGATGGACACGTCTAAGGCAGATACCGGCTCATCACACACCAGAAACTCCGGATCAAGGGCCAGGGCTCTGGCAATGCCGATCCTCTGTCTCCTGCCTCCGTCCAGCTCATGGGGGTAAGAAAAAGCCAGCCGTCTGTCCAGCCCCACAACGTCCATAAGCTCCTCCACCTTCTCCTCCATCTCCTGTCGGGTTCTGCCTCCCTTTAAGATGAGGGGCTCCTTTATAATCTCCCTCACCGACATTCTGGGGTTTAAGGAGGAAAATGGATCCTGAAAAATGATCTGCATATGCTCCCTCAGCTTTCGCAGCCTCCGTCTGTCCACCCGGGTCACGTCCTCCCCGTGAAACAAAATCCTTCCATCCGTGCTTTCCAGAAGATGAAGGATAGTTCTCCCCAAAGTGGATTTCCCGCAGCCGGATTCTCCCACCACTCCCAGGGTTTTTCCTTTTTCCATAGAAAACGACACATCATCCACTGCATGGAGGATTCCCTTTTGGGTGGGAAAATATGTTTTCAAATGCTGTACCTCAAGAACCTGTTCTGTCCTCATCTCTTCTCTCTCCTGACCACATTCTCTTTGATGCACCGGCTGTAATGACCTCCTTCCAGATGGCGGAGTCCGGGACATTGCTCTGCACACTTCTTGGCGGCGTAGGGGCATCTGGGGGAAAATGCACACCCCTTGGGAAGCTCCATGGGATTGGGGGGCATTCCCCCTATGGGAGTCAGCCGTTTCTTACTGCCCTCTACCCTGGGGAGGGAGTTAAAAAGTCCTTCCGTATATGGATGGGCGGTTCTGTCAAAAATATCCTCTGCCGTCCCCATCTCCACGATCTGGCCGGCGTAAACCACAGCCACCTGATCGCACATTTCCGCCACAATTCCCAGATCATGGGTAATGAGGATCATGGAAGTGCCGAATTCCTCCTTAAGCTGATTCATCATGTCCAATACCTGGGCCTGGATGGTCACATCCAGAGCCGTGGTAGGCTCGTCCGCCAGGAGAAGCTTTGGGCCGCAGGCCAGAGCCATGGCGATGACCACTCTCTGCTTCATGCCTCCGGAAAACTGATGAGGGTATTCCCCGAACCGTTCCCCGTCGATGCCCACCTTCTCCAGCATCCGCACCGCCTCCATCTGCGCCTCCCTTCCAGTCACCTTCTGGTGAAGGGCCACCACCTCGGCAATCTGGCTTCCCACAGTGTACACCGGGTTTAAGGCCGTCATCGGGTCCTGAAAGATCATGGAGATCTTGTTGCCCCGGATGGTGCGCATCTTCTTTTCCGGCAGAGTCAGAAGCTCCTCCCCCTCGAAGTAAATCTCTCCCCCGCAGATCCTGGCCGGAGGATCCGGAAGAATCCTGAGAATGGATTTGGCTATGGTAGTCTTTCCCGCTCCGGTCTCTCCCACAAGCCCCAGTGTCTGTCCTCTGTCCAGAGAAAAAGACACCTGATTTACTGCATGGACCCGGTCTCCTTCCACGGTGTACTCCACTGCCAGATCTTTTACTTCCATCCATTTCCTTGGCTGGTGATCCATACAACAACCTCCTGACCTAATTTTTCAAACGGGGATCCAGGGCATCCCCGAGTCCGTCGCCCAGCATATTTAAGGAGAGCACGGCCAACATAATCGTGGCCCCGGGAATCATGCACAGATGAGGGTAGTCTCTGATATAAGTCCTTCCTGCCGACAGCATGGCTCCCCACTCAGGTAAAGGCGGCTGGGCTCCCAGGCCCATGAAGCTTAAGGATGCCGCCGCAAGTATGGAGGACGCCACCCCCATGGTGATCTGGACAATCATGGGGGAAATGGCATTGGGGAGAATGTGTTTTAAGATGATCCTTAAGTCCGTGGCATTGATGGCCGCGGCCGCCTCCACATATTCCATTCCTCTCACGCTCATAAAGGACGCCCTTGTCATACGGGCGTAGCCTGGTATGGTGGTAATCCCGATGGCCAGCATGGCATTGTTGATGCCAGGCCCCAAGGTGGTGGCGATGGCGATGGACATTAGGAGGGCAGGCACGGCCTGGAACACATCTAAAAATCTCATAATCAGGTTATCCACCCTGCCTCCGTAATACCCTGCCCCGCACCCCACCAGGATTCCCACGGCAGAGGCCATGGCCACGGAGACCACTCCGATCTTTAAGGACTGCCTCCCGCCGTAGAGAAGACGGCTGAAAATATCTCTTCCCAGATTGTCGGTCCCGAAGATATGGCCGTTGCCCGGCGGCGCAAAGATATGGTACAGATCCTGCTGCTCATACCCATAAGGCGCAATCACAGGGGCGCACACAGAAGCCAGAACCATAACCGTGATGATCACCAGGCCTGCCACTGCCATCCTGTTCCTCTTCAGACGGTTCATAGCCATAATAAATTGGCTTTTCTTTTTTCTTCTGTCTCTCTCCATACTCTTTTCCTCCTATCCCTGTTTCTTTGCAGAAGACTCATACCTGGACTTCATCCTGGGATCCGCATAGGTATACAAGATATCCACCAACAGCATGGACAAGGCAAAGATCACTGCCACAAAAAGGACGCCGCCCTGCACCACAGGGTAATCCCGGCTTTTGATGGCCGTGGACATGTAGGAGCCGATTCCCGGGATGGAGAATACGGATTCCGCTATGATGGCGCCGCCCATCTGACGCCCCAGCATGGTCCCCACCTGGGTAATAATGGGAATCATGGCATTCTTTAAGGCATGTCCGAAGATGACCTTGGACTCCCTCTGGCCCTTGGCTCTGGCCGTCACGATATAATCCTGGCGGATTACCTCCAGCATACCGGATCTTGTCTGTCTTGCCAGGCCTGCGGCGCTGTGGACTCCTATGGAAAAGCAGGGCAGAAGGTAGCAGGTCCAGTGGCCGATTCCCGTGGCCGGAAGCCAGCCCAGCTTCAGGGAAAAGAAGAGCACCAGCATAAGAGCGAACCAGAAATTGGGCATGGACATGGAAAACAGGGCCGCCAGCATGGACAGATGGTCCTTCCATGTGTACTGGTTCACTGCCGCCATGACCCCCAGGGGAATCCCTATGGCCACAGCCACAAGAACGCTGATGCCTGCCACACGAAAGGTATAGGGAAACCTCTGAAGAAGCTCCGTCATTACCGGCCTTCCGTTGATATAGGAGGTCCCCAGGTCAAACTTTACAAAGGCCTGATAAATATAGGTTATATACCTTTCAAAAAACGGCTTATTAAGCCCCATCTCCTCTCTGCAGGCCTCCATCTGAGCAGGCGTAGCCTCCACTTCCAGAATAATCGCCGCAGGGTCCCCCGGCGTAAAATACATCAGGGAAAACACCAGGAATGACACCCCCAGAAGAACCGGTATCATCCATAAAATTCTCTTTATTATATAACGACCCATTGAACCTTATCTCCTTCTGTCAGTTAGTACTTCTCTGCAATCCCGTACTTCTTCATCTTTCTCCACAGACTGGTCTTGCTGATACCCAAATACTCTGCCGCCTCCTGCCTCCTGCCCCGGGACCGGTTAAGAGCCTCCAGGATTCTCCTTCTCTCCCTGTCCGGGCCTCCAAAGTACTGCATTTCCTCTCTTACCGGTTCTTCTCCTGCATATTGGTTTCTTTCAGGCCCCTGCTCCTGTCCCAGGGCTTCAAAGTAGCTGTCCTCCAGCTGTCTCCTTACAAAATCCCCCTCCAGCACCCTGGTATCGGCGATGATCACAAGGCGTTCGCAGAAATTCCGCAGCTGCCTTACATTGCCTTTCCACAGATAGCCTTCCATAACCTTCCTGGCCTGGGGACTCAGCTCCACCTGCTTTTTGCTGGCCTCCCCGAACTGCTGGAGAAACCGGTCTGACAAAAGGGTGATATCCCCTCTGCGCTCTCTGAGAGGAGGAATCTTCAGCATGAGCACATTGAGACGGTAGTACAGATCCTCCCGGAATTTCCCTTCCTCCACCATTTTTTTCAGATTCTTGTTTGAGGCCGTGATGATGCGGATATCCACGGGAATCACCTTGTCGTCGCCGATTCTGGAGATCACTCTCTCCTCCAGCACCCTCAGAAGCCTTACCTGTCCCATGGCCTCCATCTCCAAGATCTCGTCAAGGAATATGGTTCCCTTGTGGGCCAGCTCCAAAAGTCCCTTTTTCCCTCCCTTAAAGGCCCCCGTAAATGCGCCTCCCACATAGCCGAAAAGCTCGCTTTCCAAAAGATTGCTGGGCAGGGCCCCGCAGTTTACCGCCACAAAGGGGCCATTTTTTCGCAGGCTGCTGTTGTGGATGCTCTGGGCAAACAGTTCCTTGCCTGTACCGCTCTCCCCGTAGAGAAGAATATTGGAATTGTGGCTGGCAAATCCCCTGGCATACTCCTTCACTGCCAGCATCTGATCCGACTGCCCCACAATATCCTGGAACCGGTACCTGGCCACCAGCCCCTTATTATAAAGCTCTGTCTTAATCTTCTGTTCCACCTGTTCGATCTTGTGGAGTTCCTCAAAATTCAGGGCCGCACCTGCAATTTCCCCTTTCTGGCGGATGGGGAACCCGTTCATCACCAGAACACGGTCATCAAATTCCATAAGCTCTCCATAAAATTCCTTGCCCATACGGATGATCTCCTCCAGCATCCCTTTCTTCAGGCCGGGCAGAAACGTATAGATGTTTTTTCCCACAATCCCAGGCAGATCATGTTTAAAATATTTTCTCAGCTGCCCGTTGCCCCTGGCAATAAGCCCCTCCTGGTTCACCACAATGACGGCGTGGAAGCTGTTGTCCAGAAGGTTCTGAATCTCCTCATTCTTTTCCTGCAGCTGCCTCCTGGAATCCGCCAAAATAATTGCCTGAATAAAGCTTTCCTCCAAGCTCTGCTTCTCCGTAAATCTCTGATAAAAGCATCGTACCCCCCTCTCCTTCCAATAGGGAATCCAGTTCTGCCCTGAGATGACAAGATCAAAGCCCTCCCCAAATTTCAAAAAATCCTCTTGGGTATCAAATTCTTCCACAGATACATTGACAACCTCCACATGGAAAAGATCCCGCAGCAGCTCTGGATTCAAGGGCAGCCTTCTCCTGGAAACCATGAGCACTCTCTTGATCCTTCCTGTAAAAAATTCCGGGTTCTGCCTCTTATATCCGTTAAGGTTGAGCAGCACCGTGTCAAAGGAAAACCTCATGCCTAAAACATAAGCCCTGGAAGCAATTTTTTTGATCCTTCCCTCCATCCCTCCCCGGCACAGAAGAATGTCGGTTCCCATCTCCTCCCACTCCGCCACTAAGGCCCTCAATTCCTCCTCCGGAATCTCCCGGGAGACCTGTTTCACCGCTACGGTCACTCCCGCTTTCTCGGCAACCTCCTGAATCTCCTCCTCAATATATGGGGTTGTAACAATGTATACAATCTTTGTCATATGATTCCCTCCGGCAGAGGCGGTTCTGCCCCAACCGCCTGTTTTCCTTTCATTATATCATTAATATTACTTGTTACGAAAGTATTACATCCTCTGCCGAACCGGGAATCATTTCCATCGTCCTCTCTCAGTTTCTCTTCTTAGCCTCATTGCCTGCCCACACTCCGGCGGGAACCATAACCGCCATATCGCAGTCCTCAAAATACTTAAATCCCACACCGGCTTCCTTCAGCTGTGTTCCCTTCACATAGGCCCGTCCGTCCATATCCCGGACAGAGAGGCCCTTCACCGTTTCTCCAAAAAACTCCTGGATATAGGGCACTGCGGCATAGACCTCTCCCTCCATCTTCACCACCGGCGGATACTCCTTCACTCTGTCGCAGGAATTCTCTACCACGGTTCTGCAGCCGGGAACTGCCACACATTTTTTATAGGAAGGCTCACCCTTTAAATACTGGTCAAAAAAACCTACGATCCCCTGCACCACCGGATATTTCTTGCCGTACTCTCCGTTGGTGCAGTTAAACTGGAAGCAGTCCACCAGATACTTATTGCAAAGCTCAAAGGTTCTGTATGTCTGATGATCCGGTATATCCACTCTCACCATGCCGAGGCCGGAGTAAAGAGCTGCCGGCGGACAATCCGGCCTTAAGTAAGTCACCGGGCTGGCCTTGAAAGCCCTGTCCAGCATCTCGTCCATGTAGGGATCCTGCCCTTTTTTTCCGCTCTCCATATACTCCCTCAGCACCTTCAGTCCCTTTCCCGGCCCTGTGAATCCGATGGCCTCTGCAGCCGGGGCCGTAGGGCCGTCGGTGTTCTGGAACTTCATTTCCTTCACATCATCGGGGGCATCCTTGTACTCCTTGAGAAGGTCGGCTCCCAGATACAGAAGCTCTGACCAACCATATCCCACATCAATGGCCTGGAGGCGGCTGGACACCCCTTCATTGCCGCCTACATAGCCCTCCAGCTCAGGATTCCAGGAGGATACCCCAGCCACCAGAGTTGCATTGCCGCCCAGGGACTGTCCGCTGCATCCTATCTTTTCCGGGTGAATCCGAAAGAAGCCGGCATGGGCCCGGACGTAGCGGATACATCCCTTCATATCATAGACATAGTCCGGGAAGCAGTTAGGCGGATAGTTGCGCATGTCGATTCCGATGACGCTGTAGCCCTGCTTTAAGAACTCCTTCTGCTGCACATCCAGCTTTGAGGGAGTGCTGCTGTAGCCGTGCATGTAGAGAATGGCCGGATTCTTCTCATTTCGGGAATCCATAACATATTCCTCCACATACAAGGTCTTTTCCAGGGGCACAAAAAGCTTGGACTCATGAATTGACACCGGAACCGTGTCCACAACACAGCGCCTTCGGTAGGGCAGAGGAATCACCGCCTTGCCGCCTCCCTCATAGTCCTGAATAATTCCATCCTCTATGGGCAGCCCTTCCATGACAAAGGAGAAACCGGCCTTAAAAAATGCCTCCCCGTTTATGATCTCATACTGAATATCCTCTGAATTCCCGTCATATTTTTCCCATGTCCCGTTATAGTACAGATACACATGGCTTCCGAAAAAATACAAGGTTCCCGGCCCCTGGTAATCCCCCCGGCGAACTCTGCCGTTGTACACATTTTCCACATGCTCCATAAAAGGAATGCGGACAAAGGAGGCATGATCCCCGCCCTGATACAGGGAAATAACAGGCAGGTTGTCCTCATCATACATGGGATGCTGAAATACCCCCTTGTTGGCACAGGTCACTGTGATTCTCAAACGGCTCCCCGGGGCAAAGGTGTACATGGCCGGCTCAATAGCAAATTCCAGGTGAATCGGTTCCTTCATGCCTTCCTTCAGGCATCGCTCCATATCCCTGCGCATACTGGGGTGGTAGGTTGCCCCGCATTCATTCCACGCAGGCCTGGGCTCGCTTGTGCGATGGGAGGCCCTCATGGTGCCAATGGAGATGTAGCGGGACTCCCCGTTATCCAGGACTTCCTCCAGGTACAGGATAAAGTCCGCATCATTTTGGGTACAGGTCACCCACAGGTCCACGGATACACTGCCTGCTATCTCGTTGCGGTATCTCTGGAAAAGAGGGGCGCTGGTAAAGGTAAGTCCCTTTTCGTCCACCCCTGATGTCATATCCCCATCCCAAATCAGCGCCATCCGGTCCATGGTTCCCCCTTCCCCCTCATCAAAGGCCTGGATGGAGGTGTCCACCTGATAGTCTGTCACTGCCTGCCTTTCCGGCTTTACAAGGGATAACGTCCCATCATTGACGGAACGGCAGGTTCCCGACTTCTCATCTGTCAGATAGAAGGTAACGGGCTTTACATTTTCAAGAGGCCAGGTATCGCTGAACCTCCATCTTCTGCCCTCCTCTCCGTGAAGCATGTAATAGGCAAAAGGCGGCTGCTTGTCAAATCCGTTGTCCACGCCCTTCAGCAGGTTGTCAAACCATTTGTGGTGCTCTGCAAGGAAATCAAATTCGCCCTCCGGCAAATCCGGGTTGCCGGTGCGGCTCTGTCTGTGATTCCATGGGCCCACCACAATGCTTCCGCCCCACTCTTTGGCCGCCATAAGCTGCCCGAAGGTGCCGGACTCCAGAAGCCCTGCAAACTGATGAACCTTAATCTGAGTCTTTTTAAATATGTCTATGTCTGTTACAGGGGGGATGGTGAGATTGGTTCTCTCCCCTCCCAGGTTCGGGTTCTCATCATCGCGGCACATGTTCTCCAAAAGGAGCCAGTCTGCAAAGTTGTGGTTCTTTCCGTACTGACCGGTCTCATAGGCCTCATAGGCCATGGCGCCATCCGGGTCTTCATCTACGGGCGCCACGGTCTTTAGAACCTCTTCCTTTGTTTTCTTTGCCCTTACCCCATTGCTTCCCGACAGATTTCTTTTCTTTCCGGGAAGAGCCGACACGCCGTTGGGATAATCCTGATAGTAAAAATCCGCATTGGCCACCACCGGTGTAATACCTTTGAGCCCTCTGCAGGGCATTGGCTTTGTCACCGCCGCCGCAAACTGAATCAATCCCCGGTTGGAACCGCCGAACGTAGCAATCTGTCCATCGCTCCACTCCTGGGAGATCACCCACTCCATAACCGCATTGACGTCTTTCCGGTTCTCAATGCTGGAAAAACTGTCGTTGGTTCCGTAGGATGCCCCGCACCCCCTCATCTCGCAGATTATGCCCACATAGCCGTAGGGCACACAATGCTCAATAATATTGACTCCGTTATGTCTTCTGGGCTCCGTGAATCTTCCCCCTCTGGAGATCAGCATAATCGCAGGGAATCGCCCTAAGGCCCCATTGCCGTCCTCTCCTGCCGGCCGGATCACGTCCACTGCCAGCTTCGTCTTGTCAAATCCGGGAACATACTGAGAAGTCTTTATGAGCTTCTTATACTGTATCTCCCCAAAGCCTTCGTATTTTCCAGGCAAAGAATTTTTTTCACCATGTTCTCTTCTCCAATCCTTCTCTTTATAGAGGAAGCCATGTATCCATACCCAGCTCCCTTGCCGGATTCTCCAGCTTATGGCAGGCCTCCTGTTATGCTTCTGCCTTACTTCCGTTGATATTCATCAGCCTTGTGCCGAACAAAAGAAGGATCACGGCTGTTGCAAAGGTAAAGAAAGCCATAACCGTATAGGTCATGGTATATCCTGTCTTTGCAAGAAGGGTGCCTACCAGAGTTCCGGCGCAAATATTGAGGATATCGGTCATAAGATAGTTGGTTGCGTGAACCATGGCCTTCTCCGTCTCATCACAGGTCTTATACAGGAAAATGCTGATAGCCTTGGAGTAGCTCATACCCACAGTACACAGAATCTCACCGATAAGGAACATATTATAGGTGTCGGCTCCTCCCAGAATCACCGTGCCGACTCCCAGGCAGACATAAAGGGCCATAAGTACATACTTAGGGTGAATGAGATCGCACAGGGCAGAGGAGCAAAAGCCTGTGACAGAGCTTACCACACTGGTAATCACAAGGATGGAGGCCAAATCAATATTCCTGTCCTGGGCCAATACGTTGTTATACTGGTTGCACAAGGTCCAGGTAAACACGGCTATGGAGAGGATGAGGCAAATGGGAACATATTTTAAATTGATTCCCTTTAAACCGGAAGGACGTTTCTTCGGGGTGGCGGCAATGATTCTCGGGTCGTTGAAATCCAAAAACATTACCAGCACAACTGCCACAACGGCAAAGGAGATTGCGGCAACAAGCGCCGTCACCATACCGTAGTCCTGATACAGCTTTACTCCCAGAGCACGAACCATCTGCTTGCTGAACTGCTGAAAAATAGCCAGAATCGCATAGGTAGTTCCCATAACTTTTTTGTCCATCATCATAGCCACAACGGCAGGAAGCACGATTCCCACTGTGGACCAAGCGGCTCCGTAAAGTGTCCTGGCCACGATAAAATTCATATCACCCCGGACGCCGAAGGTACCCAGAATAAAATGTGCCGCTGCCCTGAAAATCAAGGTGCCTATAAGGGCCATTTTCTTTTTGTCGGAGCTGGCAAGGCTTCCTGCCGGCATACGCATAATCATTCCTGCAATGGCGTAAGCGGAGGCAGCGATTCCGATTGCCGCCACACCGACTCCTGCTGCCTTGGCCCCCATGTTGATAAAGCTGTTGGCCATGTTGTTGCTCATGTCCGCAAAAAGCTGAATCAGCAGGATAAGGATGAGATTTCTGTTAAATATGTCCTTCAGTTTAATTTTTTCTTTTTGTTCTGCCATTTTTTTACCTCTTCTTTCTTTGTGGTTAATACTGCCCTGATTCCCTATGCGCGCTTTCACTGTGAATCTGATTTTATATATAGCAAAAAATGTGCCAATTATTTTTTTCGACATTTTCAGGGATTTTTCGGGAATTGGGGGAAGAATGACGTTCAGAAGAGCGGAATGATTATTTCATGTTGTTTCAAATGGTTTCATTGTGGAAGAAAAAACGCCCTCCTGCAAAGGAGAGCGTTTTCATAAGATATTCCGTTATGTCCGTCACGTAATAGGCGCCGGGTTAAAGATGCACATATCGTTGTGAAATCCGTACTGGTCGCTGTAGGGCTCCTTAAGGCCGCTGGCCACATCCAGAATCATGTCGAAAATCTCCTGACCCACATCGGCGATGGTCTTCTCGCCTGTCGCCACATCCCCTGCTGAGATATCAATGAGGTCAAACCAGTGATTCTTCATCTCGTTGCGGCTGCAAACCTTGATGACAGGGCTGATATCAAGTCCATAGGGAGTTCCCCTTCCCGTCATAAACACCTGGAGGCCGATGCCGCTGGCCACCTGGCTGGGGCCGCAGACG
>JAAWHU010000067.1 GCA_022796015.1 Hungatella sp.
TCTATAATCGTCTTCTTCGATGTTATGTACTGATTGACTTAAAAGTGGATAAATTAACACATCAAGATATTGGACAAATGCAGATGTATGTAAATTATTACGATCGATATGAGAAATTGGAAGATGAAAATCCAACGATCGGTATTCTGCTATGTAAAGAAAATAATGATGCATTAGTGGAGATTACACTGCCGCGAGATACTAATATTTATGCTTCCGAATATAAGTTGTATTTACCGGATAAGAAATTATTACAAGACAAGTTACAACAGTGGATAGAAGAGGTGGTGTAGAATAGAGTGGTAAAACACTTGTAGGTTTATCATGAAAGAAATGGGAGATTTGTTATGTACGAAAATAAAAAAGAATTATTGTCAAAATTAGAATTTGGAAGTGTGGATTCCGAGTCGGAAATAGATTTAGATAGATAATTTATAAAAACTAAAGATTTAGAATAAATCCCTAAATTGTATAGGATTGGTTTAGGCTTAGTTCTGAGAGGAAGACCATAATTATAGAAAGGTATAGTATCATGGATTATTTTGAATTAGTATCGCAATACGCTCCCACTGGCGACCAACCACAGGCCATTGCAAATCTGGTAAAGGGCTTCCGAGAAGGCAACCAGTTCCAGACCCTTCTCGGCGTCACTGGTTCCGGTAAAACATTTACGATGGCAAATGTCATTCAGCAATTAAATAAACCAACGCTTGTCATAGCGCATAACGCGGTGGAATACTTTGTGTCCTATTTGAACTATGCAGCCCGGGGGTTATCAGGCATTATGCCAAACAGGGAAAATTAAAAGATCTGACAGAGATCAAGATTATTATAATCTATATGGCAGATGTGGAATCAGCCAGTGAGGAAATTCTCCAGCTTATGGTTCTTCCGCTGTCGATAAAGGGAAAAAGGAATAAGCAGGAAGGGATTCTCCGTGCCGTGGAACTGGCCAAAAGACTTCCGGATCAGCAGCAGAAAATAGATATTCTGGCCGGGATGGATCCGCTCCTCTGGAAGAAAAGGCTGTTATACCTTGTGTGCTCATAGGTGTAACAGCCTTTCTGAAAGGAATAAAATCGAAAGCATTAGATTTTTGGGTCAAAAAAAATTGCGAGGATTTCCTTCTGGCTCTGAGAGAGAATTACTTTTCCTGTAATCTCAACAGAAGTAAAGGCCTCCTTGGAATACTGCCCTGCAGGGAAGCGGGCATTGAGGGGCCTTAATTCAACTAATTTGTTATCATTCAAAAACTGTCGGCACAGAAGCCGATGTTCATGAAAAAATACGCCAACATCTCCATGAGACAAGGGCTCTTCTTTTTTTAGAAAAATATAATCTCCCTGCTGCAGCAGCGGGTTCATACTGCTATCCCCCATAATTAGAGCATAGTCTGCGTCTGCTTCTGCCTGTGTGTATCCCAGAAAATGAACACCCTCCGCAGGCGACGTTTCGGATACATATCCCAGAACAGGGAGCTGCCTGTAAGAGTCGGAGCCAGTGGATATGCCTTTGGAAAGACAGATTTCCATAAAATGATCAATTTTTTCTTTGTCCCTGTCGGACAGCATTTCATATTGTTCCAGAAAAGAATTAGAGGACGTGTTGATTTCATATTTTCCGGTGACAAGCCAGGAAAGAGGGACCTGGAGAAAATTTGCGACTGCCAGGACTTTTTCTATGGAAGGCGAGTTCTTATCCCATTTATAAATCGTGCGTATCCCAAATCCCAAATGTTGTTCTACTTGAGCCAGGGAAAAGCCCTGTTTTGCAGCAATCATTTTGATGCGATCTACTAACTGCATAAATGCCTCCTTTATATTAAAAATAGGTTACGTTATAAAAGGTTACGCCTCTCTATCTACAGGATTCCTAAGTTAGGAGTGCAGGAGTAAATTTGCGATTAAAATATTGACATTGAGAAAATATGTGAATATAATGAAATCGAAATCATGTCTGCCACCATAAGAATTATATAGTACTTGAAATCATACTTCAAGCTGAAACGGAGAGATTGGGAATGAAACGGACCAGACAGCCAACACCTTTAGGACTGGAGATTAAGATGGCTCTTTTCCGTCAGAATATTACGGTAAGAGAGCTGGCAAAGCGGATACATAAGTCTGAGGCTACAGTATGTGAGGTAATATCAGGAAAGAACCGCAGCATTAAGACACGGAACCTGATTTTAAAGGAATTGGATATCAACAGTGAATAACAGAGGGCCTTTTGGCAGATGGGGGGTGTCACAGGTTATGGAAAGCAGCGGTGCAGAGCTGGAGGTGTGCATGCTGGGCGGATTCACCATCCATTATAAGGGACATCCCATATCTTTCAGCAAGGGCGGCAGGTTTAAGTCCATACAGCTTCTCCAGATTCTTTTGATTCATATGAAGGCCGGGATATCCAAGGAAGAACTGTTTCAGCATCTATATGACTGGGAGGTTATCACCGACAGGAACAACAGCTTAAACAGTCTCATCTACCGGCTGAAAAAACAGCTGGTTGCCGCCGGACTTCCCAAAGAAGACTATATTTCCCTGAAAAACGGTATCTGTTCCTGGTGCACCGAGATAACAACCTGGGTGGACTCTATTGCTATGGAAGAACTGATAGAAAAGGCCCGGGAGGGCAGCCATGAGGAGAGGGAAAGGCTTTTAAAAAAGGCCTGCGGCCTTTATCAGGGAGAATTTTTGCCGGAGAATGCCAACGAAATGTGGGTTGCCGTGGAGAATACACGGCTGAAAGCCCTTTATGAGAAAGGGGTTCTTGAGCTGTGCGGGATCTGGGAGAAGCAGGGGGAGTATCAGCAGATGCTTGAACTGTATACCAGGATTGCAGAGTTTTATCCCTATGAGGAATGGCAGGTATATCAGATTGACTGTCTTCTGGAGATGGGGCAGTATGACAAGGCCTATGAGATCTATCAGAAGACAGTAAAAACCTATTCCGATGAGCTGGGAGTGCCGCCATCCCCCAGGATGGTAAAGCAGTTTCAGAAGATGAACGGAAGGCTGATTAACCGGGAGAACAGCCTGTTAAAGGTGAAGGAACAGCTGAGTGAGGAAGCAGAAAGCCCAGGGGCTTACTATTGTCCCTATCCCAGTTTTATTGATACCTACCGGTTTGTGTGCCGCATCTTGGAGCGCAGCGGCCAGTCCCTGTTTCTCATGCTCTGCGGCCTTCGATATGAGGGGCTCTCAGAAAAGAATGAGAAGGAAGACATGGACCGGCTTTTAAAGGTTATCGAGGAGACTTTGAGACGGGGAGATGTATTTACAAAGTACAGCAGCAGCCAGTGCCTGATACTCCTGTCAGGCACTCACAGCGAGGATTGTGAGCTTATCTTCGGGAGAATCCGCAGGAGATTCCAGATTCTCTATCCCCATTTGTCCTGCCGCATTGAATATGAGATCGTGGAGATCATCGAGCTGGCGGGGAAATTTAAGAAATTGCATTTCTAAAAAAACATAAATAGTTGAAAAATATAGAAAAAAAGGTTTGGCGTGCCAGTTGGCGTGCCAGCCTTTTTGTTATTTTAGAGGAAAGAGAAGGGAGGATCATCTATGTTGATCAATAAAAGGGCAGTCAATGCCGGAGCTCCTAATCTGGTTAACATCTGTATTGACAAGAATCACAGCGGGGAACTGACAGGCAGATTTTACAACAGGTATTCAAGGGAACCGGTATTTTTTGATGATGTGAATGATCTGCTGATACAGATGGACCGGCTCATGGATCGGATTGATTTTCCCCAGGCTGCCATGAGAGACAGGAGGTTTGCAGCTAAATCAAAGGGTTCCCTTCCCACCAGCAGCAGATCCGGGAGCCTGCAGCCGGGACAGGGCAGAAGAGACAGACGGTGTGTTAGAAACGACAGGAGGGATGCAGAAGTGAAGACGACAGACGAGATCCTAAATGAGACGGGGAAGAGGGCGACCTTTTTGGTAAATGTCCAGTATCGTCAAAATGCCACATGGCAGGGAAAGGTACTGTGGGCGGAGACCGGGGAGAGCTGTCATTTCAGGAGCGCGCTGGAACTTCTTAAGCTCATGGACGGGGCTATGGAGGAGGCAGGGGAAGACGCCGGGGAGAAGGACGCATGAAAGCAAAGGGGCAGACATGGCACAGGAGGAAGATTGCGGGAGACTGAGGTTGTGAGGGTATTCTGACAATATCGTCCGTTTCCCACCGGGGGCAGTCGATGCGGTGCAGGTGGCAGCTACGGGGGATATTGTCAGGATATTCGGCCAAGGCTTGAGGCTGCAATATTCTGAGCGGTAACAAAGAGGTTGTTTGGGTGATTGCAAAGGGCGGCGCTGTGGGAATGTTCGACAGGGTTCAAGCTTCGCAGAGCCTGAAAAAGTTTATCAAACGAAAGGGGTATGGATATGCGTAAATTTAAGAAGTTTGCCAGCATGGCGCTGGCGGCAGTGATGACGCTGGCTATGTGTGCGCCGGCGTTCGCGGTGGAGGGCAGTGAGGAAAAAACAGGGCCCGAATACAATGTTTGGCAGGTGTTTACCGGCACTTATGCTGAAACCGATGGAGGGGATACGGATATTACGGATAAAATATTAGGTAATATTCATTGGGGTCAGAATAGTACCGGGTATGCAGCAGATCAAGCTGAGCAGGCTGCAGTGGGCGCTGATGTCCTTGAGGCACTTGCAGGCAAAGGGGATAATACAACAGATGCCATTGATGCTGTGAAGGCATATGTGAATTTTGAATCAACACCTATAGCAAGCGGGACACCTCCTTTTGATAACCTGGCAGATGGATATTATCTGGTATCCCGAAAAGGTACTTTAGGAGATGGGGAAGCGGCCACGGCATATGTGATCAAAGCAATCGGAGGCCAGCTGAATTTTTCAGAGAAGAGCGGTGTTCCAACCGTTGACAAAAAAGTAAATAGTGAGAGCACTACGGCTGCGTCCATTGGCGACACTTTGAACTTTGAAATTACTGGTACCTTGCCTGAGAATCTGGAGTACTACAAGAGCTATTTCTATACTTTTGAGGATACCATGAGCAAAGGCTTAGCGTATAACGATGATGCGAAGGTATATCTGGTGAGAGACGAAGTTGAAACAGAGCTTGTTGACCAGTTCTATGTTGGTTCTGAGACCTCTGCAGATGGTGAGTCAACGATTCTGACCATCGGCACTCAGAACTTGAAAGCAGTTGTTAGTGATTTAGTATCTACCGACAAGATTGTTGTAAGGTACAGCGCTACACTGACAGAAGACGCAAAAGTCGGTATGGATCCTAATACCAATGATGTAATCCTGCATTATCCCAATGATCCGAACAAGACTGCAGACGGTGTTCTCAATGATCCTGATAACAAACCGGAGCCGGATCCTGAAACAGATGGAAAAACTGTAACGGGTGAAGAGCCTAAGACAGCAATTTATGTGACTGGCTTGACTGTAACAGACTTTGCAAATGGAAAACCAATGGAAGGTGCAGAGTTTACGCTCAGCGGCCAGGGTATTAACAAGAAGCTGACAGTAGCAACCGAATTTGTAGAGGACGAAAACGGTCTGTATTATAAGCTGAAAAATGGAACATATACCACCCAGGCGCCTGAGGAGACCACAAAGGATCAGTATGAAGGCAGTGAGGAAGCAGGATATCCCAGATACAAAGTACAGCTTACTGCAATTACAGAAAATACTGGTGAAGAGGTTCAAAAAGTTCATGCAACGATTAATGAAGTAGGTGCTTTGACAATTACAGGTTTAAGTACAGGTTCATACACACTGCATCAGGACAGTGCTCCTGCAGGTTACAACGTTCACGACGATATTACATTTGAAGTAACATTTGCAGACAAGACCTTTGGAAAAACTGCTGAAAGCAGTGACCTTGTAATTGTAGATCATAACTGGTTCTATATCAACCTGAATCAGGGTGTTGGTACCCTTCTTCCCGAAACCGGCGGCATCGGTACCACACTGCTGTACATTGCAGGCATCCTTCTCCTCGCCGGAGCCGGCGCAACCTTCATTCTGAAGGGGAAAAAGGAAGAGGACGCAGTTTAATCAAAGATTTCCATAAGAGCATCCGAATTGGCTACAGGGACGCTTTTACCAACAGGACTAAGGTGAGGGCGGAGCAAGACTCCGCCCTTTTCCAGAAAAAACGGGTCGGCGGATTCGGCAGGGCCCAAACGGCCGTATATGAGGAAGCTGGATAGAAGTAAGACAGAGAGGAAGAAACGAATGTGATACGCTTTTTCAAAAGGCACTGGTCAGGGATGTTCCTTGGACTGGTCATGATCATAGGAGCATGCCTTCTGGCATACCCAACAGTCAGTGACTGGTACAATTCCATGCACCAGTCCAGAGCCATCACCAACTATGTGGCCAGTGTGGGAAAACTGGATGATACGGATTATGAGGCCCTCTGGCAGGCGGCCCGGGAATACAATGAGTATCTCACCGGCAAGGACGTCCCCCTCTTCGTTGAGGAGGAAGAGCTGGAATGGTATGAATCCCTTCTGAATGTGGCAGGCAACGGGATTATGGGATATGTGGATATCCCCAAGATCAAGGTGGAGCTTCCCATTTACCACGGAACAAGCGATGCGGTGCTGCAGGTGGCCGTGGGGCATCTGGAGGGAACCAGCCTTCCTACAGGAGGCGAGACCAACCACACGGTACTGTCGGGCCATACCGGTCTTCCCAAAGCGGTTCTGTTCACCAATCTGACGGAGCTTAAGGAGAAAGACATTTTTATGCTGTCGGTTCTCAATGAGACACTGACCTATGAGATCGACCAGATCAAGGTGGTTCTGCCTGAGGAGACAGAGGAGCTTGAGATTGTGCCTGGCAAGGATTACTGTACCTTGGTTACCTGCACTCCCTATGGGGTCAACTCCCACAGGCTGCTGATCCGGGGACACAGGATTCCCAATCTTCCTGTAGAGGAAGTGGAGGAGATCAAGCCAGTGGTTACGGCCATTACCACTCCCAAAGAGAAGAATCTTCCGCTCCTTGCAGCATGTGCCGTTGCGGCCCTGATCCTGCTTTTGGCCCTTGTGATTAAAATGTTTCGGATAAAAAAGAAGAAAAAGAAGAAGAGGTGAATCATGTGAGCTTGAGAGGCTTGAAACAGCAGATTCGGCGTCTTGCGGTGCTGGCAGTGTCGACGGCAGTTATGCTCTCGGCATGGGCGCCCAAGGCCATGGCCTATGAACGGCCCGATATTGCAAGAAAAGCATCCCTTGAGATTTACTGTCACAAGGGAGACATTGCATTCGGCAATGTGACATTCAAGGCCTACAAGGTCGCTGACATGAACGACCTTGTACGGTTCAGCTTCAGCGAACAATTTAAATCCTATGAAGGGTTTGTTCCTATTAAAGATGATATGACCAATGCCGACTGGGTCAGCATGGCCGACGTTCTCGCCGGATTTGTACAGCGGGATCAGGTACAGGCCAACCGGACTTCCCTTACTGATGAAAGCGGCTGTCTCAAATGGGAGGAACTGGAGACAGGGCTGTATCTGGTTACAGGGGAGGCATTTGAGAGGGAAATGGTCCTGGACGGATACAGAACCAGGATTTATTACAAGCCTGCCCCCTTTTTGATCGCTCTTCCCAGCCTGGTGGATGATAAATGGCAGTATGACCTGACAGTCAGTCCCAAGTCCGTACCCAGCCCGGAAGGAGAAACTTCCCGCCGTGTCCTTAAAGTGTGGGACGATGCGGGATATGAGAGACGCAGACCCGAGAAGCTTACCTTTGACCTGCTGAGAAACGGGGAAGTGCAGGAGACGGTGGAGCTGACGGCGGACAACAACTGGAGATACCAGTGGGATGGACTGGATAACCGGTATACCTGGCAGATCGTGGAACACACACCGGAACACTACACGGTTTCCGCGTCCCTGCAGGGAATCACCTATGTGGTTACCAATCGTTACCGTTATGGGGGTTCCGACTCAGACTCCGGTTCCGACGACGACTATACACCAAGTCCGGGTCCAAGGCCCGGCGGCAATAGTCCTGGCTCTGAGGGAGGCCCGGGAGTGATACCGCCCCTGGAGGATATCTTTGATGAAGCCACACCTCTTGGCTTTGTACCGGGAGCAATGATTTCTGACGAAGATATACCGAGAGCCAACTGGCCCCTGCTTCCCCAGACCGGACAGCTCTGGTGGCCGGTACCCATTCTGTCAGGCGCGGGAATGCTGATATTTGCCGCAGGATGGCTTATGAGGCGGAAAGAACATGAAAACTAAGCTGAGTATTTTCTTTATGGCCTTTGGTCTGTCACTGCTGATGACAGCAGGATTTATCATCAGTCATAATATTCGGGAGTCAGACACTGCCAGAGCAGCGGCGGCGGACACCGTTAGCCTTCTGGAAGCTACAGGCCCCGATGAATGGCTGAAGGAGCTGCAGAATGATGAGAACTTTATTCCTGACTACAAGCTGAATCCTCATATGGATATGCCTGTGGTGGAGATTGAGGGCTGGGGGTATGTGGGAACTCTGGAGGTGCCTGTTTTGGAACTGGAGCTTCCTGTGATGGCCCAGTGGTCTTACCCGGGATTAAAGATCTCGCCCTGCCGGTACAGCGGCTCTCCGTACCTGAACAGTCTGACCATTGCCGCTCATAATTATGAATCCCATTTTGGGAAGATCAAGAATCTGATTGCAGGCGACGCCGTTATTTTTACAGATAATGATGGCAACAGGTTTGAATATCAGGTGGATGCAGTGGAGCAGTACGAGGCGGAAGACAGTCAAAAGGTTGTAGAAAACCAGCACGATTTGGTGTTATTCACATGTACGCTGGGCGGACAGTACCGTGTCGTGGTCCAGTGTAACTTAAATAAGGAGGCATCGCAATGAAGCACAGGATATTATTTAGACGAATACAGGCAGTTATTTTGTCCGTGGCTATGTTGACGTCAATGTGCACAACGGGCTATGCCGCAGAACCCGAAAACAGTCCGGCGGAGGCCGTGGATACGGCAGTCACATACAGCACAGATCAGACTGACACCGTATTGGAGGATGTCGGAGCTGGTGAGGATGGGGCTGATGAAGCCCAGAAAGATATGGGAGAGGATGGCGGTCAGACCGAAGTGAACGACAACGAAGGTCAGGATTCAGACGGCGGCCAAGGCTCAGAAGGCGGGGAGAACGACGGTCAGTCCCATCAGGATCCGGAAGCGCCTTCTGATAACGGTGCCGGATCGGAGACAGATGGCGCCGAGGTTCCCGGAGAAGACACCGAGGCTCCTTCCCATAAGGATGACGATTCCGGGACAGAACCGTCTCCTTCGGAAAATGAAGGGGAATCTTCAGAGAACCCTTCCGGCAAAGAGGAGAATCCTTCAGAAGATTCATCTGATCAGGAAGAAAATCCCTCAGAGGATTCCGCCGGCAAGGAGGATGAACCTTCAGAGACTCCTTCCGACAACGTGGATACTCCCTCGGAGTCTCCTTCTGATCAGGAAGAGTCTCCCTCGGCAGCTCCTTCTGACCAAGGGAATAATCCGTCAGCGGATCCTTCCGAAAAGGAAGAGAATCCAGGGACTGAGAAGCCGGTAGAGAACCCTGGCGAGACCAAGGATGATCTAAGTGGAAAACCGGCAACTCCCCCGGTCACTCCCAGTGAAAAACCGGCTACAGCGCCAAGCGCCCCGGTGAAGGTTCCGGAGAAGGTTACGGATCAGTCGGCTGTGGATAGATTCCAGAAGAAATATGATGCATTTATGGAAAGGTACCAGGAAGATCAGGATGCCATCAGCCAGGATGAAGAGCCTGCGAATTATAAGACCTGGAAGGAAATAAAAGACGCCATTGTAAAGCTCCTGGATCTATCAAGGGATCTGGATGACGATGAGGTGCAGGGCTGCAGGGCAGAGATAAAAGAAATTTTCACTGACGAAGCAGCGAAAGAATTTGTCCGGCTCACGGTAGAGCTTCTCAGGGAACTGATGGGGACAGAAGATGAGGAAGAGGGTCCTACTGACGAGGAAATTAAGGATGTAATTTCCGGCAGCTCTTCAGAAGAATTTGTCCGTATTGTGGATGAACTGCTGGGGGAAATAAACAGCCATTCGGAAGATGATATTTTTGCAGATGACGAGTCAGAGAATGAAACCGATCCCTCAAAGGACAGTATGGCGGCGCCCTTGATGGATGAGGAGGAATTCCAGGAAGAGACGGATCCGGAGGAAGAGCTTAAGAATGAACTGCTGTCTGACGCTGCAGTGTCCAGATATGTCAAGGATGTGAACAGGCTGATCTCGGATACGGTGATGGTACTGTATGATGGAGAAAGCCAGTTATCCGAGACAGAACTGAAGGAGGTATTGTCCCACAGCCAGAGGGTAGCCAATACTGCTTTGCAGATAGCGGGCATATTGGGAAATGTGCTGGATGAGATGCAGGGATTTGGGGTAAAGCTGTTTTATACGGATCATGAGGCAGAGCTTAAGAAGATGGTTGAGGACTTTTTAAGAGAAATGGAGACGATTACAGACAATCTGTCGAAAGGCCTCTACTCATCAGAGGAAGAACTGTCGGCGGCAGTTGACAATGCCTTAGAGAATGTATGGAATGCAGTCGATAACCTAGAATATACGGAGGAAGAGCGATCAGATCTTACAGAGTTCGCCGGCTTTTTTGCCGAACAAAAAGACTTGCTTTTCCGCATATGTATTCTCCAAAATACTGCTGACGGCTATAGCTTAGAGGACTTTAGCACTGAGATCGAGAATCAAAGAGAGGTCTTGGCTGTCCTGGAAACAGGAATGAATGAGCTGGCCTTGCTTCAGAACAATCTTGATCAGGCCCAAGGAATAGTCTTCCAATATGAGAATATTTTAAATGATATCATAGCATCTGGAGAGCTCAACGAGCTTTATAGGCGAATAAACAGCATCTATGAAAAGCTTAGCTTAAATGCCTATGACGGTCTTCAGGCTCTTGAGGAGGAAATTGAGAGTGTCAAAGAATTTGCAGATTCAATAAGCATTAGCGATGAAGATGCCAAAGAACATCTGAAGAATATTGAAGCTCAGATCCAGGAAATGGTGATAAAGAGGGATGAGTTCCTTACGAAGTACAACAATATCGCCACTGATAATAATGCGTCAAGGCCAGAGGACTTTAATTGGGAAAATATCTCAAAAGAGCTGGAAGAGCTTATGTATGAGCTGGATCGGCTGAAGTCGGATTACTATATTTTCTCGGATACTGAGTATGAGGGATATTCCCATGGTATTGCAGAAAAGCTCATTAGCGCGGCTCTCATAGAATTTAACCGTCAGGTAGAGGCAATGAAAAGTGACTACCTTACTATGACTCCGGATGAACTTTTGGCCAAGGTTGAAGTAACAAAGGAAATTCGTTTCTTTTATCTTGAACAGTTAGACAGCAGCCAGGAGGAGAGAGTCAAAGCCCTTGAGACCGAAATCATTGAAGTCAGAGCTCGTGCATTTCTGTCAGAGGTTGAGAGGTTAAAAGCTAAGGCTGAAGCTGAAGGTTCCGAGTATCAGAGCTATGAGGGATACTATAAGTTTTTAGCTGATACGGAAAATGCAAAAAAACTTCTTGATGATGAGCTTGAACAGCTGCCTGAAGAATTGCTGGAACAGGTGAGGAAGGCCAAGGAGGAGCTGGAAAAACTGGAAGAATTTTTATCCGGTATTACCACCAGCCCTGAGGCGAGAAAGACCTGGGAGAAATTCAAAAGGGAGTATGAAGCATTAATCGCGGAATATGAGGATCCGGAAAATCCGCCTTCATGGCAATGGAAAGAGATTCTCTTACGAGTGACCGATCTTCAGAAGCTGGCCAGCAAACTGCCTGGGGTATTTTATGACAAAACAGGCGAGCAGCGCCAGAAATTGTCGGAAATCCTTTCCGAGGAAGCGGAGAAGGAAATTGATGCAGTAATCAAGCAGCTTGAGGACTGTGAGGATGAAGCCGAGATCCGCAGGCAGGTTAAGTATGGCAAGGAAGTGCTGGACTATGTTTTTGGCAGACGGGAAGAACTGGCAGAGAAGCTGGATTGGTTCCTTGAAAAAGCCGAGATCATGGGAAGTGATCTGTCAGAAGAGGCCAAAGAATTTTTGGAAGCTGTCAGGGCATTTGAAAAAGAAGTAAATAATAAAGAAAACCTGGATGAAAATGGCAAGATTAAGGATGATGTGCTGTCCGTGCTTACTTCAAGCTATGAGCTTTTGAGGGAGATGTATCGGTCATTGCCTGAGGAAGATAAGGATCAGAGAGCTGTAACAATGGCATATGAGAATCTGAAAGAGCTTTGGGATGCAGTCTGCAGAGATCACATGATAGAGGCAGACCTTGTGAATCAGATTTACGACTTCCTGGAGACCATGGATGATTTTAGAAAATTTTATGATCAGAAAAAGCTTTGGGAAGAGAACCCTGTGAACCTGATACTGGCTTATGAGGAATGTGTAGAGCAGTGCGAAATGTTAAAGGAACTTCTGAGTGAGAATTCCAATGTTCCCGAGGAGTTAAGAAACAGGTTCCATAGTGAGGATGAATACTTAAAGAGCTTAAAGGACGAGATAGAAGCTATGAAAAATAGCTTGACGAACGCGACCGGAGGCCTCTACATCGTAGGAGACTCTTTTCCTGAAGGCGCTGAGATTTCTGTTCCTCAGATAACCATGAACAATGCCAAGGAGTTCCTCAGCCTGACACAGAATATGGAAGGCGGCCTGGCTGAGATTCTTAGTATTTGCCAGAGAATGAAGGAATTGGCATACAACGTGACAAACTCAGGCAATGTGGGATCAGATGATGATTCCAAGCCGGCAATCCCAGGCACAACTGAAGATGTCAAAGCCATTCAACAGGAGATTAATCAGCTTATTCAGGAGATTGACAGGATTTCCAGGACGACAGAGTATGACAACTGGTACGGGCTTATGGGCGGCAAAGCTTATGCCCAGACAGCCTGGAGCCCGGATGAGGATGACAATGGCAGTATAAAAGGGGCTATTTACAATCCCATGAGGATTGAGCTTGAGGCTATGACTGCGGAGGCTTTGGGGCTGAAGGATTTGGATATTGACGGAGACGAAGCGATTGAAAGGTTGGAAGCTGCTATAGAAAAGACCGCCTCCTATTATTCCGAGCTGAAGGCTCGTCAGAATCTTTCAGAGCATATCGTTAATGTTATGGAAAACTGGCTGCAGAATGACACAAGTGCCAGTGCCCAGAAGGTAGGAATACCTGATGTTGAAAATACAAAACGTTATTCAGAGATCCCCCAGGATAAGGTGATAGGTTCCAGCCTTGACAATACAGAAAAGCTCATAAATAATATTCAGACTTTTGAGGGAGCCCTCACTGAAAGCCATAATATCCTGCAGTATATGGGGGAGCTTGAGATCAGGATAGAAAATAGCCAGGATAAACTCGATGAGATTGACCGGTTTTCTATTGAGGCCCAGCTGAAGGCGCTGTCCGAAGGGCTTACTTTCATAGCGGAGTATGTTAATTATGAAGATTGGCATGGCATGGCTATAGAAGGGGAAAGTCATCTGATCGTACCTACAGGCTGGTATACATGCCATACCATAGATATTTCCATTGATAATATGACAGCAGAGGGTCTTGGACTTGACGGGAATATTACCCTTGAGAACATTTATAAAGCCATAAACAAGGTAAGCGTAAATCGTTCTGTTCTCGGTGCATGGCAGAATGTCAGCGAGCATATTGTCGAACTGTGCGAGATCACTCTGAATGTTGGACCTCTCATCGGCAATCAGTTTACGGATATTACAGACGAAGAGGGAAACATCCATCATAGGCCTGATATATTAACAGATTGGTTTGACAGAATCTATTCCGATATGAGCGGCCGTATCAGGGAACTGGAAACAAAAAAGGAAAATTGGGGCGGTACTGAGGCAGATATTGCCACCATTGATCAGGAAATCCATGTATTGAAGGATGGTGTAGATATCCTCATCGACCTGATCAAAAGCAGTGTCCAGACAGCACCGAAAGTAGGCTTTGAGCCGGAAAACGGAAATCCGGTTGACTGGTTGACTGAAATCATCATTGATGAGAACGAGACCGATTACCGCTATAAGCTGACATATCAGTCAGTAGCATCCGGAACAAGGGATGTATGCATGGTGGATTATATTGAGAATGGGGACGATTCCTGTTTTGCCGGTGTTGTAAGAGGAGTGGATCTTACGGAGGTCAATGCCAAGAATATTCCGACAAAGGTGTATGTTCAAACATCCAAAGGGGTGTTGCCTACTCCCGAGGAAGAATTACCTCAGGCTCTGCAAGAAGAGGGTGGTAACTGGATTCTAGTGGAAGATCCAGACGGCTATCCCGACTGGAAATATGTCACAGCTGTCGCCTTTGACTTTGGAGAGTATTCCTTTGGCATAGAAGGCGGGATATCACATTATAGTGATGTCAGTGTGGAGATTCTTATGTCTTCGATCTACGGCGGAAAGCCCGGATGCTCTGTATACGATATGCCGGATGAAGGGTATGTGCTTGAAAATACCTGCGTTGTTTACCAGAGAATTGGAAATAACAATGAGGTCGTAAAAACCCACAGTGGCTATAACACAAAGGTTCTGATAAAATATGATCCGTCAGAACTGTCTATGCCGGTTCATCTTCCCACCACCGGAGGCTGCGGAACCATGCCCTTCCATATGGCAGGATTCGCTTTCCTGGCAGTAGGAATCTTTATGATGATGCTTAAGAGAAGAGACGAGGAGGAACCCTTGTTCTAACTGTTTTAAAAGAAAAAGGAGCTTTTGCAAACCAGACGCCTGTAGGCGCCGAGGGAGGAAGGGCTCCTTTTCTGTCTGTAAAAAAGGTTGAAATTCCTAAAGAAATGTGCTAATGTTTCTATAACAGATACTCTTCTGTGCAGCGCAAAGCGTGCGCTGTCTTATAATCTCAGGCAGGGGTTTGCCCTTGCCGTCAGCGGTGATTAGCACCGGTATTTCCACAGGTTGTAAAAAAGGCAGGTTATTGATATAATAAAGTCAGAAAAGGGAGCAATGGATGAAGGAAATAAAAGTACAATGGCATTCAGGCTTTGCGGCCGCCATGGACTTGGAACTGCGTGCAAACCGGGGAGACCTGGTTTATGAGAAGGAATACAAATTCCAGGTCATTGTTAGATTTGAAATTCTGAATGTGCAGATGGAATATACGCATAGAATCCTCCTTGGGGGCTGTGTTTTGCAATTACTTATCTGTTGTAGTATAACAGAAAACGGAGAGAGATGCCAGTGTTCTCTTGTCCGGAGAGGGGTACCTCTGCAAAAGAAAACCAGGGAGGCAGGCCGCACACTGCGGTCTGCCTCCCTGGTTTTCTTTTGCAGATACGTTTCTCCCGAAGCCCTTGTTGTGATTGAGGTCGTAATGTGTAATGCAATGGAATTTCGGTATTGATCGTCTTGTTATTTTGTTTTTTTTTAATTATTTGACTGCGTTGGTCTTGGGGAAAGCCGTAAAGCAAAAGTGTTTTTCATCCGTTCAATAGAATAATGCGGGAGATCAGATTTTTATTGCATGAAAGAAAAAAAATCTGGTGGCAGATTCTGGGCGGGAGGGGGAGGGGCCATTTTATAGTAACCTTATTGACAAGGATGGCAGGAATAGGTTACAATTCAGACAGGAGAAATGGAGGTGTCCGAAAGATGGAGGAACGAGAAGGTACGGCAATAGAAAGGGAGGAGCTGGAGGAGGAGATCGCGCAGCTTCCCATAGGTTATATTTCAAAGAAGAATATTCACGGAAAGATCAGATATTACCGTCAGTGGACGGAAAACGGAAAGATAAAGAGTCAGTATATTAAGGAAGAGGAACTGGAGGGGATACAGGAACAGATCGCCAGACGCAAGGAGCTGCAGCAGAGATTAAAAGAGCTGGGGCAGGAGGAGAAAGAGACTAGGAGGGGAGCCGCGGGAGAGAGGAAAAAGCCAAAGGCCAGGCAGGGAGCCGCCAAGGCGGATTTTGAAACCAATATCCTGGTGGGGGACGAGCTTTTAGCCATGGCGGAGAATATTCAGAGCCGCGAAAAGAGAGACTGCTACAGACAGCTTTCAGACTACCTTCACGGCCAGGGAGGGGAGCGGGTCTGTATTGTGGCTGGACTTAGAAGAACCGGCAAGACCACTATGATCCGTCAGGCTATTTTGGATATGGAAGAAGAGGAGGCGGACAAGGCGGCTTACATAAAAGCCACTGCGGCAGACAACATGGAGATCATGAGCCGTGACCTGAAGCGTCTGAATCAGCTTGGATACCGGTATGTGTTTATCGACGAGGTTACCCTTATGGACGACTTCATTGATTCGGCGGCCCTTCTCTCGGATATCTACGGGGCCCAGGGAATGAGGATTGTATTGACAGGAACGGATTCCTTGGCTTTCGCCCTTACCCTCCGCCAGGAGCTGTTTGACCGTGCCGTCTTGGTGCGCACTACATTCATTCCTTTCAGAGAGTACAGCAGGCTTCTCGGGGTGGATAATATTGACGAATACATTCGCTATGGCGGCACCTTGAGAGCCAGGGAGACCTTTGCCCTGTTTCGGGATCGGGACTCTACAAAGGAATATATTGAGAGTGCAGTCTGCCGTAATATCCAAAGGACTCTTGTGGCAAGCAAGGATAAAAGCCAGTTTGCCTCTCTTCGCCCTCTTTTGGAAAGGGGGGAGCTCATAAGTGCGGTAAACCAGATCATGGAGGACATGAACTTAAACTTTCTTCTGCTGGCAGCTTCTGAGAACCCTCTCTTTCACGATTTTAGAATTGCGGTGTGGAACCTGCGCAATGACCGCAGCCGCACGGAGCAGGCGTCGGGAATTACCAAGGCTCATCTGTCCCAGATCAAGGAAGCCCTCATCGCCTTAGACCTTATTGTAGAATGCCCTGCGGAAACTGCCAGGTCTGGAGGGGAGACCGTTGAAAAGGTTATTTTCACTCAGCCTGGTATGCGCTACAGCCAGGTACAGATGCAGGTGCAGGATCTCCTGAACGGAGAGCGGTTCGGGCAGCTGAGTCAGATGGATAAAAAGGAATTTGGCGAGCGGATTCTTATGGAGGTGCGGGGAAGGATGCTGGAGGAGATGGTCCTTATGGAGACGGAAAAATCTCTTTCCGACCGCTACCAGGTCTTTAAAATGCAGATGGCCACAGGGGAATTTGATATGGTTGTTTACGACACAGAGGAGAACAGCTGCACGCTTTGTGAGGTAAAGGGCAGCAGCCAGACAGCCAAGAACAGGTTCCGAAGGGTGCCTGATGCAGAAAAATACCGCCAGATCGAAAGAAGGTTCGGGCCTATTACAGAACGGATTATTTTATGCCGGGATCCGGAGCTTCAGGCAGCCGGCGGTTTAGGCGGCAAATACTGCCGCATTGAGGAGTATCTTAAAAATCTTTCTTAGGTTTCCCGTATTTATGGACAGAGGAGGGATAAGATGTCGATTTTAAATCAACTAAAAAAAGAGAAGCTTTTTACGAATTCAGAGATGGAGGTTGTCAATTATATTCTGTCCCACCCTAAGACTACGGTGAAGGCTACCATCAGGGAGCTGGCGGAGGCCACCTATTCCTCTCCCTCCACCATCGGACGGATCTGTAAAAAAGTGGGAGCAGAGGGGTTTACGGAATTGAAGATCAAGCTGGCTACCGAGCTGGACAGGGTAGCGGCAGGGGCCAATACCGTAGATGTGACCATTCCCGTAGGGCCCGGCGACAGGATAGAGGATTTTCCAAGGATATTTTTTAATCTTCACTATCAGGCCTTGTCTGACGTCTATCATGCAATCGATATCAAGGCGGTGAAGACAGTGGCAGACGTGCTCTACCAGGCAGATTCCGTATATATCCTGGGGTATCAGCAGTCACAGATACTGGCTATGGATTTTCTGTGCAAGACGGCCAAGCTGGGGCTTCCGTTTTTCACTCCATCCATGAATGGATTCAATAATAATCTGTACAAGCGGAGAAGGTGTAAAAAAACGGCGGCTCTCATTATTTCTCAATATGCAGACAGCAGCAGGGTGGATCGATGGATTGAGGCTTTAAAGGAATTGAAAAGTGAGATCTGTCTCATTACAGCCAACAGTGAGAGTCCCAATATCAACCGGGTTCATCATACGATTCTCATTGAGAATGTGGAGGCCGTATCGGGAAAAATCGGAAATTTCGCTTCCAGAACGGAATTTTCTTATGTGCTGGACATTCTTTACATGATTTTATTTATGAAGGATTATGAGGAAAATGTAAATAATATGCGCAAGTGTTCTCAGAAACGTGAGGGGTCAAGCTGGTAAAATGTGCCGGGACTTCACCTTGATTTTTTGGAGAATTAGGTAAATAATACCGTAATAGGTGAGAGATATTGTCAAAAAGATATAAAAATTTTATAATTAAGACACTCAATACCTAACAGAAAGTCAGGAGGATGCACAATGAAAAAGCGATTATGTAAAGAGGCTATGAGTATCAGCAAGAGAAATGGAGGTGGGGTAAGATGGTAGAAAAATTAATGAACGGAATGCTGGTCTTTGCGGCGAAGCTGTCAAGCCAGAGACATTTGGGAGCAATCAGGAATGCTTTTACAGCGTTGCTTCCCGTGGTTGTTACGGGTTCATTCTGTACATTGATTTCCAACGTTGTATGCAGCGTAAGGCCCGGATTTGTAAGTGTTGCAAATCTGCCCGGCATGAGCTGGTTAGGAAATCTGGCTCCCATTTTTACTGCCGCCAACTATGGTACCATGAACTTTATCAGTATCGGAATTATTATATTGATTGCTTTGGGATTGTCGGAGAGTTATGGAATGAAGGACTTTACCGTGGCGCCTGTGGCCTTGGGAGCATATATTTCCCTGTGTCTGACTACCTCAACCGTGGCCTGTGACGTTTCAAAGGATGTGATTCATGAGGTTGCTAACGTTCTTGCAGTGAATTTCACGGACGCCAAGGGATTGTTTGTAGGCCTGATTACATCTCTGTGCGCTACGGAGATTTATTGCAAGCTGATTCAGAGCGGAAAGCTGGAGATTAAGCTTCCTGAGAGTGTGCCTTCCAATGTGGCCCGTTCCTTTACTATTTTATTCCCTGCATGTCTGACCATACTGAGTATTTCTGTTGTTGGATTTGTTTTCCAGAAGATTACAGGCATGACCGTGTTTGTTGCCATTACCACCTTTATTCAGCGACCTTTGATGCATATACTTACGGGCCTTCCGGGATATCTGTTCTTAATCTTCATGACCACAGTGCTGTGGGTGTTCGGTATCCATGGAACTCAGACTCTGTCTGCAGTATATTCTCCCATTCTTCTGTCAGCCTATGCAGAGAATGAGGCGGCTTATGCGGCCGGCACAGCCATTCCCAACATTATCTGTTCCCCGTTCCTGTCCTGTTTCTCCATTATTACAGGTGCAGGTATTACAGGAGGACTGTTGATTGCTATTTTGCTGTTCTCCAAGAGAGACGATTACAGGGCCATTGCCCGAATTGCCATTCCGTGTGCGATTTTTAACATCAATGAGCCGGTTACCTTCGGTCTTCCCATTGTGTTAAACCCGATTCTGGCGATTCCCTTTATGATAGCCCCGGCGGTATCCGCGACCTTTGCTTACTTTATGACATCCATCGGATTCTGCGGGCGCATGGTAGTGAACTCTCCGTGGACGACACCACCGGTACTTATGGCATTTTTGTCCTCCGGCGGTTCTTTTGGCGCAGCCATTACACAGCTTTTATGTGTTCTTTTATCGGCAGTTGTATATACGCCGTTTGTGCTTGTAGCAAATCATCAGAAACCGGCAGAGGAGTAGAATTTCCTTACATAGATGAAAGGGGCTGCCGCACAGAGGGACTTGGAACCTTTGTGCGGCAACTTTTTTATGTGAAAATTGTATAAAATATTTATTGAAATTGACAGAATACTATGGGGATGATACAATATCGTTATCAAAAAATAATAGGTGATTGCGAAATTCAAAACTTAGCTGAATATTCTGACTATATCTTACAGGAAAAGACATTTGCATCATGAAAATGAGACCATAGAACACAGGAGGGATGAACCCCGACTGGGTTCTGCTTTCCTGGGCTCATTGGAATGCCTGGTGCAGCAGGCTTTGGATGAAAGA
>JAAWHU010000007.1 GCA_022796015.1 Hungatella sp.
ACCCAGGGAGGCATCCAGTGTGCCACTCTCAAGGGATATGAGACTGTGTACCGGGATGAGGGTCAGACAGTATATCTCTCGGATGATGGCAGTGTGTACCAGCCCACGGTGGAAGGCGGGGGAGAATTGCCTCCAGATCCTTTTATACCCAGCGCTGAGGAGCTGCTATCAGCAGCCAAAGCAACAAAAAGGACGGAGGTATCCAAAGACTGTGAACAGATCATCTATAAAGGCGTAAGCGTTACCCTCGAGGGCGGCGCCGTGGAGCATTACAGCCTAACGGAGCATGACCAGCTCAACCTCTTTGGTAAGCAGGCCCAGCTTGCTGCAGGAGCAGAGCAGCTGGAATATCACGCAGACGGCCGGCCCTGCCGATACTATAGTGCTGCCGATATGCAGGCTATCATCCAGGCAGCCATGTGGCATGTGTCCTACCATACTACATACTGCAATGCTCTCAATATGTGGATTGCCGGATGCCAGGATGCAGAGGAGGTGCACCAGATCTTTTATGGGGCAGACGTGCCAGAGGAGTACAGATCAGAGGTCCTGGATGCATATCTATTACAAATAGCTGCTATGGCGGGGGATGAGAATGAGACTGTATCTTAAGTATCTGTTTTTGTTTGTAACCGGAGGCCTACTGTATAATCTTTTGGAGATTGGCTTCCGTGGCTGGAGCCACTGGACAATGTTTGTCCTGGGAGGGATATGTTTTATCTGCCTGGGGCTCATTAATAAGATCATCCCATGGGAGATGCCCCTATGGCAGCAGGCACTTCTTGGCGCCGGCATAATCACCGCATTGGAGTTTATTACTGGCTGCATCGTAAATTTATGGCTGGGGTGGGAGGTCTGGAACTACAGTCGGATGCCAGGGAATATCCAGGGACAGATTTGCCCTCAGTTTTTTGCACTGTGGATACCGATATCTGTGGCCGGGATTATACTGGATGACTGGCTGCGGTATTGGTTATTTAGTGAGGAGAGACCACATTATACAATCATTTGAGGAGGACTATTATGCAAAAAGCAAAAGCATTATTTATTACAGTATGGAGCGTATTATTTAGCTGGTTAGGGATACTTGCCTTACCTGTTTTGTTATTAATAGCCGGCAATATTACGGATTACATAACCGGCATTATGGCATCCAAGTATCGGGAGGAGCAGGTGAGCAGCTACAAGGGGATTAAAGGTATCTATAAAAAAGTGGGTATGTGGATCCTGATCTTTATCGGTTGGATGATGGATATGCTGATCAAGTATACTGTGCAGTATGTCGGTCTCAGCATATCGCTGCCGTTTATTGTGGCTACAGTAGTGGCAGTGTGGCTAATCTGCAATGAGATCATATCCATAATGGAGAATCTGATTGACATGGATGTAAAAATTCCGCCATTTTTGATGCCATTGGCCAAAATGATTAAAGGGCAGATAGAGGATAAAGCCAAGTTAGAGTAATTGCACCGGTGCAAGCCGGGCATGAAAACAGACAGACCCAGGAAAGGTCTCTTGAGTCTGTCTGCTGATAAGAGGTTAATCAGTTGGAGGCAGGTCCCGGCATAACTCGTCCAGGGTGACCTCCAAAGCATCGGCCAGTTTGATAGCAGTATCTACCTTGCACCGATCAAAGCGTTCTATGTCTTCAATGGTTCTCTGGGAGACTCCTGAGAGTTCAGACAGGGCACGAAGGCTCAGGGATTTACGGTTACGGATTTCTTTTAAACGCATAGCAGCACCTCCTGGATCAGGTAAACAGCAGTACAAGACCAACAATGATGACAATAAGCCAGATGACGGAACCAACAAGCCTGATAAATGCCTTTACAGTGTTTTTCACCTTGCATGAGAAATGGAGATATGTTATAGTCTGAGTGGGGAGGTTTCCCTCCCCGGTTGATTATGTGAGACTTTCGACAATCATTTTGATGACTGCCAGGAGAGTCCCGATTTCTAAAGTGAGCTGAGTAAGTGCTGACACCACTTTTTTCAGCTCCTTTATTTTTCTCTCCACCTCTGTTTCACCTCCTTTCTATGCTTTTATTATAACACGTTACAACGTGGAAGTCAAGAAAAAGTTATAAATTATGTCCTTTAAAGAAGGACTTTTTTTATGGAGAAAATTATGGGAACATTAGAGAATTTAATAAAGAGAGCCCTGTCAGAGAAGGGCTATATCGAAAAGCAGAGCAACAAGGATCTGGATTCCAAGACAGCCAATAGAGGAGATAAAAACTATACCAAATATGCCAGAGATGTAAATGCCGCCGGCCTCATGGGCTGTCAGGGCCAGCCATGGTGCTGTACATTCCAGTTTTGGCTTCAAATGCAGGAGTTTGGTGTGGGAAAAGCTCTGGAGCAGTGGAACATGTCCAGGAGTAGTTATGTCGGGTATAACTGCTTTGCTACATATAATACTTTTAAGAAGGCCGGGAAAGTCGGCATGACACCAAGGCTTGGGGCCGTGGTGATCTTTGACTTCTCCCATGCCGGCCGTGTAGTCAATATTTATTCAGAGAATGGCCAGAAGTGGTGGGATTGTTTGGAAGGCAATACGTCAAGCAATCTGTCTGACCGGAATGGAGGCCAAGTGAAGGTGAAGACCAGGCCATGGAATGATTGTTCGGTGAAAGGATTCTGTTATATTGATTACAATGAAGAATATCAAGAAGGATTCATGAGAGCTGCAGATGGAAAGCGCTGGTGGTATCAATATAAAGATGGTACCTATCCTACAGGATGGGCTTACCTAAAAGAAAAGACAGGGGGAACTTATGGCTGGTATCTTTTTGATAAGGATGGATATATGCTGACCGGATACCAAACAGCACCAGATGGAAAGAGATATTTCTTGTGTCCCGAATCAGGTATTCACGAAGGGAAGTGCATGGTGACAAATAATCAAGGAGAATTAATTATTGCAAAATATGATATGATAAATAAAAGATATACAACAGAAAGCACTTTGCTATAAATCACAAAAGCAAACTTACCCCTATAAACAAAGTTTCCGGTATGCTGCCTTAAACCTGTCAGCCCGTTGAAAATGGTGCTCTTGCCCACATTGGGGTTGCCGGCCAGTGCTGCCACCATTTGATAATTATTCATGGAATCCCTCCATAAATTTTATAAATCAGCCTTACAATTACCCTATGAAATTAAAAAACAAAGGTGCAAGGGTATTTCCTTTTTTAAACGAATATGATATAATTCCTTTTAGTGTTAGTCAGGAAGGAGTACCAAAAGAGATGATAAAGATTTTGAAGAAGACTCTGGTTGTGTTTATGATGTGTCTGTGTATGTCACTTGCAGGAGCTCCGGCGGCAGAGACCCATGGGGCAGAAGTCCAGACAGAAACTCAGGCAGTACAGGCAGAGCAGACTGCAGAGACCGGTGATTCGGAGGAAAGCGCATTTCTGCTGATTCTTATGGGAGGAGCGCTGTTGATTATTCTGTTTGCCGTGATCTCCGCTATGGCTACGGTGTCAGGCGCCATAAGCGTTGCAGTGAATATGGATGTAGATGGAGAATAATATAGCGATAAAGGGCAGCCGCCTGCGGCTGCCCTTTGCTATTGAGAAGGACTGGTCTGAACAAAGATTTCGTTGATATTTTCTTCCCTCAGGCCTATGACGGCATTGCGCACTAAGTAAGCCCGCATACCGCCGGGACGCCCTTTCAGGACACAGGAGATATCCTCATCAGGGACAAAACCAAGGTCTGTCAGACGTTCTGCCATGTGTTTTTCACTGGCAATCCAGACTACCTTTGCGGTTTCCCCCAGTTCTATCTGACTTAATGGAAGCACCATAGAAAGTTTCACCGGAAAAGAATGTACTTATAATCAGAATATGCAGGAAAGGAACAAGATGTGAGAGGATGAAATACCGGCACATAAAAAAAGGAATATTTCGAGAGAGGCCCAACCGGTTCGTGGCTCGGGTGGAGATCGAAGGAAAGGAATACACGGTACATGTGAAAAATACAGGGAGATGCAGAGAGCTTCTGGTCCCGGGGGCCACGGTTTTTCTGGAATATGACCCAGATGCAGCGAAAAAAGGGAGAAAAACGCAGTATTCCCTGGTGGCAGTCTATAAAGGAGGGCTTCTGATCAATATGGACTCTCAGGCTCCCAATGAGGCAGCAGAGGAGTGGCTTACAGGCGGCGGCTTTGAGAGGGCAACAGGTCTGAAGCCGGAAGGGATTCACAGGGAAGTAACCTATGGGCAGTCCCGGTTTGATCTGGCATTTACCGTGGGAGAGAGGCAGGCTTTCATGGAGATAAAGGGGGTAACCTTGGAAAGGGATGGAACCGCCCTGTTTCCGGATGCCCCGACACAACGGGGAGTGAAACATTTACAGGAGCTGGCCCGGGCGGCGCAGGAGGGGGTGGCCGCCTATGTGCTGTTTGTGATTCAGATGAAGGGCGTGGAACGGTTCCTGCCCAATGAAGAGATGCACAAAGAATTTGCCCAGGCCTTAGGGGCAGCCAAAAAGGCAGGCGTAAAAATTCTGGCCTATGACTGCCGTGTGGAGGAAAACGGATTTGTCATAGACCAGAAGGTTCCGGTTAATCTTTAACTTTAAGTACTTTGTCAATGATTGTAATAAGTATGGCGCCAAAGACGATGGTCACACCCAATAAGATACCGATTCTGATAAGCTGAACCATCATGCTGTGGCTCTGGTTCCAGTCGTCGTTGATACAGTAGAACACGCCTTCCGTATCTACATCATACTTATCGCACAGATCCTGAATATTGGCCAGAATCTGGCGGTGGACACCGGTTTTTCGGCCAATGGGCAGGACGGTCTCTTTTCCTGCCTTTACCTTTTTGGCGGCGTCCTGGGGAAGCTGGGCCAGAATGTAGGAGTGGTCAGGAAGTTCTAAGAGAAAATATTCTCCGTATTCTCCGAAAATATCTAAAGCCATCTTGGTGACCTCAGGACGTTTTCTGGGGCCGCCCCGCCGGCTGCCGCTTGTATAAGCGGAAACCCAGGAATAGCGGGCTCCGATTCCGGTAGAAATTATGCTCTCAGGTTCTATAGTAATATAGGAGGTGGCCCAGGTGTCCTCCCAGGTCTGGGCGTCCTCAATTCTGGGGATATCGCTGCCTGCCGGCATTCCGATGATCTCCTCGGGCATTCCGCTTTCCGTCATGGCCAGGGATACAGGCTCTTCCTTGCCCCGAAGCATGGATTCCACTCCTATGCCTTTGGCCACAAAAACACCTACAAGAATGCCAACAATAACGGCAGCAAATTCAAGGACTTTTGCAATTTTCTTTTTCATAACTTATAACCCCTTTAGATTAGTATTGAGATGGTTTCTGATGCTGCCTTAAGGCCACCCAGCGCTCAATGAGAGGTTGGAAAGGCTCATAAGGCAGTTCATAGATTCCTTTGATGTATTCCTCTCCTCTTACAGGGAGAAAATCCGTAATGATAACATATCGTTTGCCGCAGTGGCCGCAGCTGTAGACCTCCAGCCGGCAGGCACGTCTTCCTGAGGGGATCATCTGTTCAGATGCAATAGGCCTCATATGAGAAGGCAGATATTGTTCGGCATCTTCGTATTTATCTCCGAAGGATACCGGAAGAAGAAAGAGGTATGGTTCAGGTGATACCTTTTCGGCCGCTTTTTTGCAGTGGATGCAGACAGCCTTGCCGTGAGAGCGAAGAATCAGCTCCCGGATAAAAAACACCAGCCACACCAACACCACTGCCGCCAGAATCCCAAAAATGATCTGGGGCAGATAGTAAGTCAGGGCAGTCATCTCCTGTTACCTGCCTGGGCCTGGCTCTTGGCCGCCATAAGAAGCTCCACAAAGGTATCTGCCTTGGATACAGCTTCGGCGCCGATGCCGGACTTGGTGCTGACTACTTTATTGGTAAGCAGGGTGGGCATGGAGATCTTTTTGCCATCCAGATAGAAGACAAAACGGATTCCGGTCATGGCCGATGCGATGGTCTGAGCACCGCCGATGCGGGCGGCGTTGAATACCTGAATCTTCAGAGGATTGTAAGCGGAGATAAAGCCAATCATGCCATTCTCCACATCTATGTACAGAATACCGCCTCTTCCTTTAAAAGAACTGTTAAAGTTGTAGGGGAGATTTTTCACTTCTTTGGCAGTTTTTTTCACAAAAAACGAGGTAAAGCTTCCATAACTGATCATCATAAGCAGGATGAACCATACCATGAACATAAATACAAGGCTGAGTGTCAGGAATATACTAAGTTCAAAGACCCCCTTGACGATGCATAGAATGAGGGCTGCGCCAAATGGCAGTCCAAAGCCAATGCCCAGAAGAAGCAGAAAAAAGAAACTTCCGAACCGTTCAAATTTTGCACTTTCATGTTCTTTCATACTCTTAAATTTACACCTTCCTTTACTTTAAAATAATTTTTTAGTATGCAGACGCATATGGCCTGATTATATCACTTTTAGGAAAAAGTGACAAGTGACTTTTCTTTACTTGACAAAGATAAATAGAATCATTATAATAAAATTAGAATCATTCTAAAACAATAGAAAGGATACCAAATGACAAAATACGAAAAGGAAATCTACAACATTGTCAACAATTCTTACGGGCATTTGACTGTGGATCAGATTTTCGAGAGGCTGAAGGAAACGTATCCCGGCGTGGTTCTGGCAACCGTCTATAATAATCTCAACAAATTGTGGGAGGACCAGCTCATTCACAAAGTGTCCGTTGAGGGCATGCCGGATCGGTATGACCGGATGGAGAAGCATGATCATCTTGTATGCCGGTTCTGCGGCAGTTTGACGGACATCCAGTTGGAGGATCTGACCCTTTCCCTGGAGAAACAGTTGGGAGAAGCATTTTTATCTTATGATTTAAAGGTTTTTTATATTTGTGCTCTTTGCAGGGAAAGATTAAAGAAAAAGAGGTAGGTGATTGCGAAGGTCAAAGCCAGGAGAATATTCTGACCATATATAACATCCAAAGCCTGCTGCACCAGGCATTCCAATGAGCCCAGGAAAGAAGAACCCAGTCGGGATTAGGCCCTCCTGTGTTCTGTGGTCTCATTTCCATGGTGCAGATGTCTTTTCCTGTCCTATATGGTCAGAATATTCAGCCAAGTTTCGAGTTTCGCAATTACCTGGAAAAGACGAGACGAGAGGAGAATGTATATGCTAAAAAACAAGACGGCAATCGTAACTGGCGGGACAAGAGGGATTGGGTTTGCGATTGTCAGGAAGTATCTGGAGAATGGGGCCAATGTGGCTGTGGCTGGTTCCAGGCAGGAATCTGTGGAGAAGGCCCTGGCGCAGCTTAAGGATTATGAGGGGAATGTTATGGGAATCTGGCCTGACCTGTGTGACCAGGAGGCAGTGAAGGAGGCCTTTCTGTCTGTAAAGGAACGGTTTGGAAGTGTGGACATACTGGCCAACAATGCGGGAATCTCTTCGCGGACCAGCCTCTATGACTATACGGTGGAAGAATTTACCAAGATTATGGACATTAATCTGAAGGCAGTATTTGTCTGTTCCCAGGCAGCAGCCAGGATTATGAAGGAAGAGGGAGGCGGGGCCATCATCAACACCAGTTCCATGGTGGGAGAATACGGGCAGCCCTCGGGCTGCGGCTATCCGGCCACCAAGTTTGCTGTAAATGGCCTTACCAAGTCTCTGGCGAGAGAGCTTGCCAGGGATCAGATCCGCGTCAATGCAGTGGCGCCCGGTGTCACAAAGACGGATATGGTTGCCGCCCTGCCCCAGGAGATGGTGGAACGAATCTCTGCGGGAATTCCTTTGGGGCGCGTAGGCGAGCCTGTGGATATTGCCAATGCGTATCTGTATCTTGCCAGTGATCTTGCCAGCTATGTTACCGGGATTGTTCTGCGCGTAGACGGCGCTGCCATGAATTAAGGGAGGAGGGCTGCACAATGAATAAGAAAGCCATGTACCATTTAACTTACGGATTATTTGTTCTTACGTCCTGCTGCGATGGAAAAGACAGCGGGTGCATTATCAATACGGCGGGACAGGTTACCTCTGAGCCCAACCGAATCAGCATTGCAGTAAATAAGGCAAATTTTACCCATGATTTAATTAAGAAGAGCAGAGTCTTCAATATCTCTGTCCTAAGCAGGGATGCGGTCTTTGACACATTCCGCCGGTTCGGGTTCCGGTCCGGGCGCACGGCAGACAAATTTGCCGATTATGCCTACGTAAAGCGCAGCCATAACGGACTTTACTATGTGACCGAGGGAACCAATGCTTATATCAGCGCAGAGGTGGAGCAGGAGATTGACTTGGGAAGCCATACTCTTTTCATCGCGGCAGTAAAAGATATGGATGTGCTGTCCCATACGCCTTCAGCCGACTATGGGTATTATCAGTCCCATATTAAGCCGAAGCCCCAAGAACCAAAGGAAACAGGAAAGACCATATGGCGCTGTAAGGTCTGCGGATATACTTATGAGGGAGAAGAACTCCCAGCTGATTATATCTGCCCGCTGTGCAAGCATCCGGCTTCGGATTTTGAGAAAGTAGTGCTGTGACAGGGCAAGGGCGGTTAGAATTAAAAGAAGTTGGAGATGAGATGATACCATGAAGCTGGAGTGTACAGGCTGCGGCGGAGTGCTGAAGCTGATGGACAGGACTCATGCCGTGTGTCCTTATTGCGGACGGAAATATCTGATTGACGAGGCGAAAGGGACCCTCATTCATATTCAGGTGGATTACAGCGGCAATGAGGAACTGAGAAAGAAGGTAAATCGAACCAAAAACGTGCTTATTGGATTTCTGTCTATTGCATCGGTTGTGGTTCTGATTCTATTTGGGTTTAATATTGCGGCCAGAAAATCGGTGTTTTCCACCTCCGATGAGGATCTGCCGGCGGATGCCAACGGAGAGCTTTTTGTGATTTTCTGCAAGGATATTTTCGGGAAAGCTTATGACCAGATTACAGCGGAAGAGCTGGAGAGCATCCGGTATCTGCGCTGTTCCTATGAGCGGGAGGGGAACACGGATTTTAATGTGATCTCTTACAGCTTTACAGATTATGAGGACTGTGAGAATGAGAGAGAATTTCAGAGGACGGTAAAGAAGTGGACCTACCGCACCAGGATGGTCAGCTGGCCTTCGGATTATTCCATGTTTACGGGGCTTACCCGCGTCGATACCACAGGCTCGGCATGGCTTTCCATGCTTCATTTTTCGCCGGACAATCAGATCAGCTGCGTGGATACAGAGGATGGCTTGGATATGGTGGCCCAGGTGCTGAATCCGGAGAAGATTAAGATTCTGCATATCGGGGTCATGGGTATCTCCCTGGAGGGTGTGGAACAGTTTACCAGCCTTGAGGAGCTGGAGGTGGAGACCACCCTTGCCAGTCAGGTTGTGGATGTAAGTGGTATTGAGGCGTGCCGGAAGCTGAAACGCCTGCGCTTAAGCTGCGGGGAAGGTTATAAGGGCCTTGATAAGCTAAAGGAGCTGCCGGGCCTGGTTTCTCTGTATATAGATCATATCCCTCTGGGGGAATGTGTTTTTTTGAAGGAATTGGCCGGACTTGAGGAGCTTTCCATCTGTGCAGGGGAGGAGCCGGATCTGTCACCCTTAAATTCTCTGACAGGCTTGAAACGGGTGTATTTTATTGACCAGAAATATATTCCGCTGGAGCAGATTCGGATTTTGCAGGATATGCCGGGCCTGGAGGAGCTCATGATTGCCGTGGACGACCAGGCATGTCTGGAGGAGCTTGCAAAGCTTAAAAGCCTGAAGGCCCTGGATCTGCACATGGCGATTTTTAAGTATCAGGTGCCCACAGACGTGTCGGTTCTTGCCGGCCTGGCCAATGCAGAGCGGATTCAGCTGGATAATTTCTATGGACAGGAGATTACGGGCGTGGAGCCGATCCTGAATCTGCCGGGCCTTAAGACCTTCCGCCTGGGACGAATTGCGTCCTCACCCGTAAAGCTTCTGCTGGATCCGGAGGCTTTGTCCGATAATCCTTCCATTGAGGAATTAGGGTTTACGGCCTGCCATCCGGAGACGAAGGATGGGGGAGAGGAATTAGAATTTGAGTTCTTGGAGCATTATCCGGGGGTAAAATGGCTGTATCTGGACGACTGCGGAGTGAAGGATGTTTCCTTTGTTAAGAAGATGGAGGATCTGAGGGGATGCAGCTTAAAGCGGAATCGGATTGAGGATTTAAGCCCTGTTCTGGAGTGCAGGAGGCTGGAAGCCGTGTGTGCAGATGAAGATGCAGCCAGGGGCGTGGAGTTCCCCCCTGAGGTGCAGGTATATACGAAGGTTTATGAGGAAATTTATAAATACAGCATTTTCCAGTGATACCCTTCCGCGTTTTTTATTGCTAATGTTGGACTGAAAATCAAGGTTCTTAGGGATTGCCTGGGAATCTTGATTTTTTAGCACTCATCTATTGACAGTGCTAACAATATGTGTTATAGTTCACCTAGAACAAATAAAACAATTACATTCGGCAGTAAGGGTCGTTACTTTGTGAAATAAGGAGGAGTGACTATGAATATCAATAAATTTACTCAAAAATCTATGGAGGCAGTGCAGAACTGCGAGAAACTTGCCTACGAACACGGCAACCAGCAGCTGGAGCAGGAGCATCTGCTTTACAGCCTTTTAACCTTGGATGACAGCCTGATCTTAAAGCTGATTACCAAGATGAACATTTCTCCGGAGGTGTTTGTGAAAGAGGCGGAACAGGCAGTGAACCGCCTGACTAAGGTTAGCGGAAGCGGACAGCTCTACGTCAGCAGCGATTTGAATAAGGTACTGATCAGTGCCGAAGATGAAGCAAAGGCCATGGGTGATGAGTATGTGTCTGTGGAGCATCTTTTCTTATCCCTTATAAAGCGGCCGGATAAGACCATGAAGGAGCTGTTTGGCCAGTACGGTATCAACAGGGAGACATTCCTTCAGGCCCTGACAACCGTGAGAGGCAATCAGAGAGTGGTAAGCGACAACCCGGAAGCCACCTATGACACTCTGGAGAAATACGGCTATGATCTGGTGGAACGCGCCAGAAATCAGAAGCTGGATCCGGTAATCGGCAGGGATGGGGAGATCCGTAATGTAGTCCGGATATTGTCCAGAAAGACCAAGAACAACCCGGTGCTCATCGGGGAACCCGGCGTAGGCAAGACTGCCGTGGTGGAGGGGCTTGCCCAGAGAATTGTCAGGGGAGACGTGCCAGAGGGGTTAAAGGATAAGAAGCTTTTTGCCCTTGATATGGGGGCCTTGGTGGCAGGCGCCAAGTACCGGGGGGAATTTGAGGAGCGTCTCAAGGCCGTGCTGGAGGAAGTGAAGAAAAGCGATGGCCAGATTATTCTTTTCATCGATGAGCTGCACACCATTGTAGGAGCGGGAAAAACCGAGGGCTCCATGGATGCGGGCAACATGTTAAAACCCATGCTTGCCAGAGGAGAGCTGCACTGCATCGGAGCCACGACCCTGGATGAGTACAGAAAGTATATTGAGAAGGATGCAGCCTTAGAGCGGCGTTTCCAGCCGGTTATGGTAGCGGAGCCTACGGTGGAGGACACTATCTCCATCCTCCGCGGCCTTAAGGAGCGCTACGAGGTATTCCACGGAGTGAAGATTACAGACTCCGCCCTTGTGTCGGCCGCTCTCTTGTCAGACCGATATATTTCTGACCGGTTCCTGCCGGATAAGGCCATTGACTTAGTGGACGAGGCCTGCGCCATGATTAAGACAGAGCTGGACTCCATGCCGGCTGAGCTGGATGAGCTTTCCAGGAGAATCATGCAGATGGAGATTGAGGAGGCGGCTCTTAAGAAGGAGACTGACCGTTTGAGCCAGGACCGTCTGGCGGACCTCCAGAAGGAGCTGGCAGACCTTCATGAGGAATTTGCAGGTAAGAAGGCCCAGTGGGAGAACGAGAAGACATCTGTGGAAAGGCTCTCTTCTTTAAGAGAGGAGATTGAGGCTACCAACCGGGAGATCGCCCAGGCCCAGCAGGAGTATGACTTAAATAAAGCGGCCCAGCTCCAGTACGGGAAGCTGCCGGAGCTTCAGAAGCAGCTGGCTGATGAAGAGGAGAAGGTGAAGAACCAGGATTTAAGTCTGGTACATGAGAGCGTCACTGATGACGAGATCGCAAGAATCATCTCCCGATGGACGGGGATTCCCGTGGCCAAGCTGACGGAGAGCGAGAGAAGCAAGACCCTTCACTTAGATGAAGTACTGCACCGGCGGGTGGTGGGGCAGGACGAGGGCGTGGAGAAGGTTACGGAGGCCATTATCCGTTCCAAGGCCGGGATCAAGGACCCCACAAAGCCCATTGGTTCCTTCCTGTTCCTAGGGCCCACAGGCGTAGGTAAGACGGAGCTTGCCAAGGCCCTGGCGGAAAGCCTTTTTGACGATGAGGCCAATATGGTCCGCATCGACATGAGCGAGTATATGGAGAAGCATTCCGTGGCCCGTCTCATCGGAGCGCCTCCAGGATATGTGGGCTATGACGAGGGAGGCCAGCTGACGGAGGCTGTCAGAAGAAAGCCTTACTGCGTTGTACTCTTCGACGAGGTGGAGAAGGCCCATCCTGATGTGTTCAACGTACTTTTACAGGTGCTGGACGATGGCCGGATCACGGATTCCACCGGGAAGACCGTGGATTTTAAGAATACCATTATCATTATGACCTCCAACATCGGCTCCCAGTATCTGCTGGAGGGCATTGACCAGTCAGGAAATATTACCAAGGCGGCGGAGGATATGGCCATGGGGGATCTGCGCGCCCACTTCAGGCCCGAATTTCTCAACCGTCTGGATGAGATTATCCTGTTTAAGCCTTTGACGAAGGAGCATATCGGCAGCATTGTGAGCCTGATGCTGGAGGATACCAATAAGCGCCTTATGGACCGGGAGATCAAGGTGGATTTAACCGGCCGGGCCCAGTCCTTTGTTGTGGAGCATGGATATGATCCGGTTTACGGAGCAAGGCCTCTGAAGCGTTATCTCCAGAAATACGTGGAGACTCTGGCTGCCAGGATCATTCTGGGCGACCAAGTGGGGGCCGGGGACACCATTGTCATCGACACCTCCCAGGACAGCCAAAGCCTGACGGCCTATGTGAATGCGTCTAAATTGGTGTAGCTAGTAATCAAGCCTGAAGAAGGAACCCTCCTGTGCGTGCTTCTTCACCAACTGAATAAAATACTGCATCGCTTCTGTAAGGGCGGCGTCTTTCCGATGGATGACACAGAGAGTGGCCTTAGAGTCCTCTCGATCCAGGCGGAAAAACGCCCCCTTTTTGCGGGAAAAGGCCACATAATCCTGAATCAGGCCAAAACCCAGGCCTGCCTGGATCAGGTCAAATAAGGCTGCCTCCTCCGACAAAAGTATAGTATACTTTGGATGGAAGTTGTAGGGGGCGTAGATGGAATTTTCCCAGTTTTTGTGACGGTCAGATGAGGCGGTCTGAATAAAGGTTTCATTCTGAAAATCCTGCAGGTTTACCGGGGGGCGCAGCCTCCAGTCAGGCTGGGTCTCTGCTGCCTTGGCGGCCGGATGATTGGGCGGGGCGGCCAGGAGGCATTCATAATCAAACAGCGGTTCATAAACCAGATTCTGAATGACTTCCGAGGGAACATCGGCTTTGTTCATGACAAATGCCAGATCCAGATGACCGGAGACCACCATGCTCTCAAAGCCATCTAAGGAGTTGGTGTTGATGGTAAGCTGGATATTGGGATAGGCCTTCTGAAAGCTTGGCAGGACAATGGACAGAAACATAGGAGCCCGTCCGCTGGAGATTCCTATGGACATTCTTCCGGATTTGGACTGTCTGGCATCATCCAGGGCATTTAAGAGGGTATTTTCCAGCAGCTTTTGTTTTTGAAAGGTTTCCAGAATCAGTTCACCTGTAAAGGTGGGTACCAGTTTTCCTCCTTTGTATTCAAAGATTTTCGTGTTGTAGGTCTTTTCCAAGGAGTTAATCAGCTGGCTTAAGGCCGGCTGGGAGACATACAGCTCTTTGGCGGCATTAGAGATGGATTGTAATTCGGCAATTTTCAGTAAATAGCTCATTTTCCGTTCACTTATCATAAGAAACCTCCCCGTTTATCTAATGGTATCATGAATATAACATATTCCTTTAAAAAAAGAAACAGCTCTTTATTTGAAACTGCTTAAGAACCTATAAGTGAATACTTATTTGACAGCCTGCCGGGGGACGCCATTATAATAGAGATATCCAGAAAGGTGAAAAAAGGTGTTAAAATGAAAAAAAATCTAATGAAAAAATTCTTCCGGTTTGTAATTCCCTCCATTCTGTCTATGCTGGCATTTTCTCTCTATACCATGGTAGACGGCATGTTTGTGGCTAAGGGGATAGGGGAAAAGGCCCTTGCGGCAGTGAACCTGTCCGCCCCTTATAATTCCGCTATGTTTGCCTGCGGCCTCCTGATTGCAGTGGGAATGTCAACGGTAATTTCCATAGAACTGGGCAAGGGGGAGAGAGAGCTGGCCAGACGTCTCTTTACCCAAAACCTGCTGGTATCGGCGGCGGTGGCCCTGATCATATCGGCAGTTACCCTGATGAATCTGGAGGGTGTGGCCCGGTTTCTGGGGGCGACGGAGGATACCCTGGGATATGTCATGGAATATGTGGGGATCATTGCTCCCTTTGCCGTGTTCTTTATCTGTGCCTACAACATGGAGGTGCTGGTCAAGACCGACGGTACCCCTCAGCTGTCTGTGATCGGCGTATCCTCGGCAGGTCTGGCCAATGTGGCGCTGGACTGGCTGTTTGTGATGAAGTTCGGCTGGGGGGTAAAAGGGGCGGCATTTGCCACGGGTCTGGCCCAGGTTTTGTCTGTTGTTATCTATCTGATTTATTTTGGAAAATACGCTAAGATTCTTGGCTTTACCAGATTTCGATGGAATCTGCGGATCTACGGCAGGACTCTTCCGCTGGGCCTGGCAGATGGGATTACGGAATTTTCTAATGGAATCGTAATTTTTCTGTTTAATCAGGCTATTTTGCGGCTTCTGGGGGAGGACGGTGTGGTGAGCTACACCGTAGTAGGGTATGTGAATACATTGGTGCTTATGATGATGTCCGGGACTGCACAGGGGCTGCAGCCCATCTCCAGCTATCACTATGGCAGAGGAGAAAAGGAGCAGTACAAGTTTCTCATGAAACTGGGAATCAGCATGGGACTGATCTTTGGGATCTTAGGCTGGGGCGCTTGTCAGGTATTGGGGAATCAGATTGTGGCCTTATTTATTGCCCCTTCCAGCCGGCTGTTTGCAGTCAGCGTTACGGCTCTTAAGACCTATGCCTGGGGATTTCTGTTTATGGGGGTCAATGTGGTGACGGCTGCTTTCTTCACCTCCGTGGAGCGGGCCGGCTATTCCTTTCCCATTTCCATGGGGAGAGGCTTGGTGCTGCCGGCAGCGGCGGTCTTTATGGTATCGGCACTGCAAAAGGGCCAGTGGATCTGGCTGTGCGGGGCAGCCGCGGAAGGGCTGTGTCTGATGCTTACGATGGTGCTCTTAGCCTGGTATAGGAGAGGCGGCAGGAGTTCATAGGGCTGTCTATAAGAAGATGATTATAGATAATTAATCAAGTAACTATTTGTCAGGGAGGCACATTTTTTTTATAATAGAGACATAACAAATCAGACGTTTTCCCGGCCGGAGAACAAAACAGAAGAAAAGGAGAATGGTTATGACATTACAGCTTTTTGGAGCAATATTAGGAATTGTGGTATTTATCGCTGTTTTGATGTTCCGGCTTCCCAACTGGATGACTTATGTGGCAGTGGCGCCTATTGTTGTCTTTTCCGGGGCTATGACAACAAAAGAGGTCTACGCTGTATTTTCCAGCTCCGGCCTGCAGTTAATGTATATTATCTGTATCTTTATGGGGTTGATGACAGCTACGGGCCTGGACAGTATGATCGGCAATACCGTAGTGACCCAGGCCAATAAGGTAGCCCACGGCGACCCGGCGAAAACGGAAAAAATGCTTCTTTTGGTGCTCTTTGTATTCGGCAACGTATTTTCGTTTTTCCTGGCCAACAACCATGTGGCCATGGCTTTGGTTCCTGTGATCTACGGCATTGCCAAAAGAACGAAACTGAGTTACTCAAAAATGTGTCTCTTTGTGATCTTTTCTACAACCATTGGTGGAGCATGTACTCTCATCGGCACCACATCCAATGTATATGCCAACACGGCTCTTCTGGATATGGGACTGAAAGGGCTGGGCATGTTTGACTTTGCCTGGGTAGGTGTTCCGGTCATGATCGTCGGCGGACTTTACTTAATCGCCTTTCACAAGATGTGCCCCTCCTATGAGGAGACGGTACCGGGCGACGCGGCAGTTCTTATGGAGGCAAAGGATACAGCTACGCCGGAGATGAAGAAGAAACAGAGGATTGTGCTGGCAGGCTTCGGAGCATTTCTGGTTGGTCTGGTAGCAGACAGTGTCATGGAGATCCCGGGATTCAGTCCTTACTTCTTCGGCTATGGAATCATCGCGGTGCTGTATTTTTTAAAGGTAGCAAAATCAAAGCAGTTTTTTACCAGTATCAGTGCCCAGCTGGTTCTGTTCTGTGCAGGTATTAATCTGGCTATTGCCATTATCAAGGTAACACCTCTGGGGGATGTATTCAGTGCGTTCTTCATCCGCGCTATCGGAGAGAGCAATAACTTGTATGTGATCACGGCTATTCTCTGGGTGGGAACCGTGGTGATGACTCAGTTCATGAACAACATGGCCTGCGCCGGTGTGCTGGCGCCTGTGGCCATTGAGCTGGCAGGACATCTGGGCGCAGATCCGAGAGCTATGGTTATGGCCATTGCCATGGCGGCAACCAGTTCCTATCTGACCCCTATGGCATCGGGAACCAACCAGCTGATTATGCCCTTTACAAACCTGAAATTCCAGGATTTTGCCAAATACGGCTGGCCCCTGCTGATTATTAATTTTGTATGCTGTATGCTGATTCTTCCCCTGGTGTTTCCGTTTTTCTAACATGTGTCTGGCACATGTTTCAGCACACCGGCAGGGAACTTAAACTGTGAGAAACTAAAATTGGAGGAGAGATAATGATGAAGAACAGACGGCTGCGGGAAATATATGTGAAATCTTCTGACCCCTTTGAACGGGGACGTCAGCATGGCGCTCAGGTACAGGAAGAGATTGCCCGGGTATGTGAAGGATACAGAAAATCCTTTGAGCGTAAAGGGTATACATGGGAAGAGGCACAGGACATGGCTATGGAGTATGTGCCGTATCTGGAAAAAGAGATGCCGGAATTAATGGAGGAGGCAAAGGGGATTGCTGCCGGGGCAGGGGTGGAACTGGCGGTGATCATGGTTCTCAATACCCGTTATGAACTCCTGAAATTTAAGAAGAATGTGAACAGCTATGAGAACAGCGAATGTACCTGCTATGCAGTGACCTCCGAAGCAACGAAGGATGGAGAAACCATAGGCGGTCAGAACTGGGACAATGCCCCCTTTATAGGGGAGAACCTGTATGTGCTCCACATTGATGAAGACAACGGTACCCGGATCGTAGGTCTGACAGAACCGGCCCAGCTTCTTCGGAGCGGTATGAACAGTCACGGCATTTCGGTAAACTGCAGTACGCTGCTGTCTGTAAAGGATGTGAGGGGGATCGCCGTTCCCACCAACTTTATGAGAAGAAGAATTATGCAGTGCAGAGATTTAGAGGAGGCAAAGACGCTGGTGGAACGGTTAAAGCCTTGTGTATCGATTAATTATGTCATGGCGTCTGCCAAGGGAGATGCGGTGGTCTATGAGACAACGCCTGTAGAAAATTTCAGGCTGGTTCCATCTGCAGGCGTGATCACTCAGGGAAATGATATTCAGGTGGATCCCACCATCGACCGTTTTATGCCGGCAGACAAGGCCCATCACCATCATTTCCGCGGACAGAGGCTGGGATATCTTCTGAGAAAGAAGAGCGGAGACATTACTGCAGAATACATTCAGGAATGTCTGAAAGACCATTACGGATATCCGGCTTCCGTGTGCAACCATGCGGCAGATGAAAACCTGCAGACCATTGCCTCTATGCTGTACTGTGTTAATCGGGGGTATGCCCTGATTGCCTGGGGCAATCCCTGTGAGACGGCTTACGAGAAATATGAATTGTAGATTCACATTGTCATGAAGCTTTCTTTTTAATACTCAGAAGAAAGAGCACCATGGAAACACCTGTTATGATGTGGCCGATACCGGCAACACCGGAGATGGAGGCATCCATACCCCTGCTTAGCTCGGTTCCCCATACCTGAGTTAAGCCTCTTGCAAGAAGGCCAAGGCCTGTTATATTCAGCCCTGTCTGGTAGGCTATGAGAACCTTTTTGGTGCCCTGTCCGGAAAAAGAAAGGACCTTCTCACACAGCATCAGCATGAGAAAGAAAAACATGCCCAGCAGAAAATAGTGGGTGTGCATGACGGAAAGATTGGTCTTTCCCGTGAAATGGCTGAACTTTGTAAATTCCCTGTAAAAAACTCCGGCTATCATGGCAATGACTGCATAGGTCAGGGCCAAGTTGGCATAACGCTTTGTCATTATGGCTTCTCCTTTTTTGAATTTTAAATGAACAAGTTCATCTATATTATAAATGTCCTGATGAAGATTGTCAATGCAAAATAAAAATTGACGAATCTGTCCGGCAGCTCTATAATGGGTGTGCAGTACTATAGATTCTGTACAAAAGGAGAGATCAATATGAAGTATGTATGCGATGTATGCGGCTGGGAGTATGATGAGGAAAAGGGATATCCGGAAGGCGGGATCGCTCCGGGAACAAAGTGGGAGGATGTGCCGGAAGATTTTGAGTGTCCTCTCTGCTCTGTAGGTAAGGACCAGTTTTCAGAAGTATAGTTAGGCAGAAACGGGTTTAGGAAGAGATTCCTGAACCCGTTTCTTATTTGTCTCAGCTCTTATTTTTCAGCTTACAGATCAACTGGGTCATGGTCCCCATAGGGCAGTATACGCACCAGGAGCGGGGTTTAAACAGAATCATGGTGAAAAACCCCAGGACAGTGGAGGTAAGCATAACGCTGTAGAATCCAAAGGCAAACTGCGCCACGCCATGGGAGAAAAACGTGCCATGGTAAGCCCAGTGCCAGGGAACCTTAAAGGTCCACAAAAGGGTCACAGCCATGCTCAGATCCTTTGCTCCCGCAAATACCAGATATGTATTCCACAGCATGAGAAAGAACATCACAAAGAAGAAGGTCAAAAATCCGTATCGGAAAACGCCTGACTTCATCCACCCCGGAATATCCTTTTTCCGGGAGAGGCCGAATCTGCCGCCTGCCAAGGCGAACAGCTGTCCTCGGCCGCAATACCGATTGCAGTAGGATTTGTTGCCCTTTGCAATGGAGATAATCAGCGGTATAAAAAAGCAGAAAAGCCCAAGCCAGGCAAAAAGGATATTGAAAAATCCCAGAATCAGGTAGGTGAGAGAAACGACCCAAAGGTAATCATACCATTTCTTTTTCTTGTTCATGATTCCAGCACCTCCAATGTAATTACGCTTGCCGGACATTCCTTCATACATTTTCCGCACCCCACACATAATTCCCGGTCAACCTGGGCGAAGATTCCTTTTGGTATGGAGATGGCATTTTTGGGACAGACCTTCATGCAGCATCCGCAGGCCACACACAGCCGGGTGCTGACCAGCGCTTTTCTTTTTGCCATAATAAAAGACTCCTTTATGTTTTTTACCAGTATATTCGGAAAAATGATTTTATTCTGTGACAAAGTCACAAGGCCCGAATTATCCTGATACCTTCCATAGAATGTCCCGGTTAATGGTCCGATAGAACAGTTCTCTCGCCCTCCCTCTGTCCTTGGTCTGTCCCAGAATCCACATGAGCTTGGTTACGGTAGCCTCCAGAGTCATGTCATAGGACTCTAAAAGGCCGAAGGCGTTCTTAATATTCCGTCCCACCTCATAGATGGACATGTTGCTGCCCTCATTGGTAACCTGGGTGGTCATGACTACCACCTTTCCAAGGGAGATCCACTTCTCTATGACAGGGTAATAATCGCCGGTCTCATAGCTTGGCAGCCCTCCCACGCCGAAGGACTCGATAATCACCGCATCGTAATGTCCGGCCATATACTCGAGAACCGTAGCGTCCATGGAGGGAATTAGCTTTAAAAGCCCTACACGGCAATCCAGCTCATGGAAAAAGACTGCCGGAGCCTTCACAGACTCTTTGTCATCAATATAGAAGAGAATCTGGCTTTCCTGGATGGTGGCGATGTAAGGGAAATTAATGCTGGAAAATGCATCATAGCTTTTGGTGCGCTCTTTCTTTCCCCTGGTCCCGGCGATGACCTTGCCATCAAAGACAATAACCACACCGTGGGAGCGGTCACAGGAGGCAAAGCGCAGGCTGTCGGACAGATTGGTCTTGGCATCGGTGATCTCCATGTCGATGGGCTTTTGGGCTCCGGTGATAACAATGGGCTTTTGCGAGTTCTGAATCAGGTAGGACAGGGCGGCGGCAGTGTAGGCCATGGTGTCGGTACCATGGCAGATGACAAATCCGTCATAGTGTTCATAATGCTCCTCTATGGCGGAGGCCATGGCCAGCCAGTGCCCCGGTTGGATATTGGTGCTGTCAAGGTTAAACAGCTGCAGGGCGTCTGTCTTGCAGAATTCCCTTGCAGAGGGCACATAGGCGAGAAGCTCTTCAGAGGAAATCAAGGGCTTTAAGCCGGCGTCGCTGCGTTTGCAGGCAATGGTGCCTCCTGTGGCGATGAGTAAAATACGTTTCATAATAAACTCCTTTACAGAAGCGGTGACAGAAGCCGGCTGCACTGCTCCTTCATGCGAACCCAAAGGCTTCTGTTTTCATACCGCTCTTTTGTTATTTCCTGACAATTCTTTAAGTCCTCTAAGAATGCATGTTCCAGACGGCCGGTGATCTCCCGGTCAAAGATGGTGGCGTTGACCTCAAAATTCAGCTCAAAGCTGCGGATATCCATGTTGGCTGTGCCGTAGCAGCTCACAAGGCCGTCTGCCATAACACCCTTGGCGTGAAGAAAGCCGTTTTCATAGGTGTAGCACTTGGCTCCCACTGCCAGAAGGTCGCCTACATAGGAGTAGGAGGCCCAGTATACAAAGGGATGATCCGGCTTGCAGGGAATCATAAGCCTTACATCCACCCCTGATTCCGCCGCCATTTTGAGAGCCGAGAGAACGGCGTCATCAGGAACAAAATAGGGGGTCTGGATGTAAATATGTTTTTTGGCTTTGTGAAACAGCTGGAGGTAGTTGTTGCGGATCTGCCGGTTGCTGGCATCAGGGCCGCTGCTGATGATCTGGACCTGAGCCATTTTTTTGTGAGCGTCATTAGGCAGGATGTGTGACAGAGCATTTGGCTGTGAGCCAGAGCCTTGAACGGAAGGGTCATGGGAGGGAACCGCATCCAATCCGAAATACCGGCCCTGTTTAAACAGATTTTCTTTTACTGCATAGTTCCAGTCCAGGGCGAACCGGATCTGCAGGCTGTAGACGGCGCTTCCTCTGATCTTTAAGTGGGTATCCCGCCAGTAGCCGAATTTGGGATCCTTAGAGATATACTCCCTACCGATATTAAAGCCTCCTACATACCCCACCTTCCCATCGATGACTACGATCTTCCTGTGATTGCGATAGTTGACGCGGAGCTGAAGCCTTCCTAAAAATGCAGGAAAGAATTCACCTACAAGAATCCCTGTGGCTCTTAAGTCGTTCCACACCCGGTTCGGCATAAAGCGGCCTCCCATACCATCGTAGAGAATCCGCACGTTTACACCTTGGGCAGCTTTGGCTTTTAGGATAGGAATTAGGCCCTGGAATAGCTCGTCGTTTTTAATGATGTAGTACTGAATATGAATATAATCCTTGGCCTGCTCCAGCTCCTGAGCCAGATCGCGGAATTTTTCCTCACCATCTGTGAAAATGTCCACTTGGTTGTCACCGGTGAGGACAGCCCCGGAGGTCTCCATATTGTACAGAACCAGTTTTTCGTATTCCTGATATCCGGGATCTTTAAGCCATATTTTTCGGTTCACCACGGCAGATTCCAGAGTCCTTACGGAATAGCGCAGACGGTCCTCCACCTCCTTTACCCGAAACATCTTATTTTTCCTGTAATCCTGGCACAGGAGAAGATAAAGCAGAAAACCGAAAATCGGTACAAAGTACAGGGCCAGAAGCCAGGTCCACACGGCTTTGGGATCACGTCTCTGAAAAAATACAATTACAACAGACAGAAACAGATTGATGTAGAGCAGATGATCCATCATCCATTGCCAGATTTTAATCATCTGAACGGGTATCTCTGTCAAGACTTCCATAACCAATTCCATAAATAGTAGGTCCTTATTATTTTATACAAACTGATTTTTCTCCGGGTCATACTGGTAATCAATACGGCCTAAAGATTGTTCTATGGTCTCCTGGTCTAAAGCCAGGGCGCTGCAGCACTCTTTTAAAGAAGGGTAGAAGTCCCGCAGCTGAGTATTTAAGTAACTTAAAAGCATAACCGGATCTTTTGGAATATTCATAGGAGCGCCTCCTTTTCATAGATAGTTTGATCCTGGCAGTATCAGTTTACTCAAAAAATCACAGGATATCAAGAATAAAATTATTTACCCTGCGCATACTTCCCACCATGAGTACAGTATATAAAGTAAAAGAAGCAGGCAGAAATTTTTTTAAATGCGGGATTGCGGGATGGTGTCTTGAGGTGCTCTTTACATCTGCAGAGTCATTTGTCCTTCACGACTGGCGGCTTATGGGTAAGACATCTCTTCTCATGTTTCCCATATACGGCATGGGGGCTCTGCTGGCGCCTATTGGAAAGCTGGTGGACCGATGGCTGGAAGTGGACCCCGGGAAAATACTGGCGGTCAGGGACCGAGTCATGCGCCACGGAACTCTGTATATGGTGCTGATCTTTGTGGCAGAGTATGTATGCGGCTCCTGGTTAAGGGCAAGGGGAATCTGTCCGTGGGACTACACCGGGCGTCATTCCAATGTAGATGGTCTGATCCGTCTGGATTTTGCACCTTTATGGTTTATGACAGGACTTTTATTTGAACAAATCACAAAAAAGAAAGGCGCCTAGACTTGCATCTGCGCCTTTCTTTTTATATAATAAAGGGATGAAAACAAAGGGGACAACAGGTGATAAATTATGCTGAAATTTATTCTGGTAGCATCTATGGTAATTCTGTTTTTAATCTTTAGTATTCCGATTCTTGTGGTTGAGAAGCATATAGGGAAGGCTGATCCTGAAAAAAGGGACAGACAGTGCCTGGCTATTGTGCAGTTTATGTTCCGGCTGATTCTGAAAGCGGCGGGGATACATATTACGGTAAAAGGAATGGAGAATATTCCCGAGAATACCCCGGTGCTCTATGTGGGAAACCACAGAAGCTATTTTGATATTCTGGTGGGATATACCACAGTCCCCACGCGGTTAGGCTTTATGGCCAAGAAGGAGATGGAGCAGATTCCCCTTTTGTCCAGCTGGATGAAGAATGTAAACTGCCTTTTTCTGGATCGGCAGAATATCAGAGAGGGGTTAAAAGCCATTCTGGAAGGGGTGGACAAGGTAAAAAACGGGGTATCCATCTGGATTTTCCCTGAGGGAACCAGGAATGACGCCGAAGATTATCTGGATTTGATGCCTTTTAAGGAGGGGAGTCTAAAGATCGCGGAGAAGAGCGGCTGTCCGGTGGTTCCTGTGGCCATTACGGGCACGGCGGAGGCATATGAGAATCATTTTCCGAGAATCCGGTCGTCCCAGGTAACCATCGAGTTTGGGACGCCTTTTATTATCAAGGGGCTGGAGCCGGAGAAGAAAAAGTTTGCGGGGGCCCACACCAGGCAGCTGATTATTGATATGCTTCAGGAAGAAAAAAGACTGAGAGAGGGAAGATAGATGGATTTACGGAAGATCAGAGACCAGCTGGATGTAATCGACGGGGAGATCGTCCGGCTGTTTGAGGAGAGAATGAGACTTGTAGGAGAGGTGGCGGAATTTAAGATCGCCACGGGAAAGCAGGTCTTTGACAAGGAGAGGGAGCAGGCAAAGATCGCTTCTGTCCGAAGTCTGGCTCACGGAGCCTTCAACCAGCAGGCGGCGGAGGAAGTGTTTACCCAGCTCATGACCATTAGCCGTCGGTTTCAGTACCGGCTTTTGGAGGAACACGGGCAGAAGATGGAGCTGGGATTTAAGCAGGTGGACTGCCTGCCTCTTAAAAATGCACGGGTAGTATATCAGGGAGTGGAGGGAGCCTACAGCCATGAAGCGGCTCTTACCTATTTCGGTGAGGGCGCGGATGTGCGCCATGTAAAGACATGGGAGGACGCTATGGAGGAGGTAGAGTCAGGAAGGGCGGATTACGGGGTAATTCCCATTGAGAACTCTTCGGCAGGGGCGGTCAGTGACAACTATGACCTTCTGCTGCGCCATGACAATGTGATTGTGGCCGAGATCTGCATTCCTGTAAACCACATGCTTTTGGGGCTTCCGGGGGCTTCTTTAGAAGATATTCAGACGGTCTATTCCCACCCCCAGGCCCTTATGCAGTCCAGCCAGTATCTTAACGCCCGCCCCCAGTGGCAGCAGTTCAGCGTGGTAAATACGGCGGTGGCAGCCAAAAAGGTTCTTGAGGATCAGGAAAGGAGCCAGGCGGCGGTGGCCAGCCAGGCAGCAGGAAAACTCTATGGCCTTGTGCCCCTGGCACAGGGAATCAACCATAATAAGAACAATACTACCAGATTCCTGATTCTTGCGAAAGATCCTATATACTGTAGAGATGCATCAAAGATAAGTCTGTGTTTTGAGCTTCCTCACAAGAGCGGGACTCTGTACAACATGCTGGGAAATCTGATCTATAACGGGGTGAATATGCGGATGATCGAATCCCGCCCGATTCCTGGAAAGAAGTGGGAGTACCGTTTCTTTGTGGATATCGAAGGCAATTTAAGCGAACCTTCTATTCAGAACGCTTTAAAGTGTGTTGCCGAGGAAGCGGCTAATATGAAAATTCTTGGAAATTATTGATAACGGAGAGAAAACATATGAACACAAACCAGTTGATTCTATATCGGAATTTCAAGTATCAGCAGTTATTTGACGAAATGGCCCAGCTGCTTCTGGGAACAAGGGAGGGCGAGATTCTGCCGGATCCCTGCTCCCTGGCCAATCAGCTTATTGAGCTGGCGGCGGATTACGGATTTGAAGGAAACCTGTGGCATTGCTTTTTGGCATTCTGTCTTGCCAACCACGAGAATGCCTACAGTATTTCCTGTGAGATCAGGGGAGACCAGGGAGGGACCTTATCCCGCCTTGCCAGGCAGGATTTTACCATGATTCAGCAGCTGTTTAAAAAGGACATTCAGGTCCTGGACAAGCTGGTGCCGGAGAGCTCTGTCTGGTCGGAGCTGGCATCCTTTGAGCCATCTGTGGGTTTCAGTCGTATCTTCAACCGAAGGATCCGGGACAGAATCATAAAGCTTTCCGTCACTCTGGCAGAGGCAGAGGACGTGGAAGGGTTTGCCAAGGCCGTATCGGAGTTTTATCGGGAATTCGGCGTAGGTAAGTACGGTCTCAACAAGGCATTCCGCATAAAAGAAGACAGGCACACCGCCTTCATTGAGCCTGTGGTCAACGTGGAACATGTCTATCTGGAGGATCTTATCGGCTATGAGCTTCAGAAGAAAAAACTGATTGAAAATACCGAATGTTTTATTCAGGGAAGGGCAGCCAACAACGTGCTGCTCTACGGAGATGCGGGAACAGGCAAATCCTCCAGCATCAAAGCTATTTTAAACAAGTACTATGACCAGGGATTACGGATTATTGAAGTCTACAAGCATCAGTTCCACGCATTATCCTCCATACTGGAACAGATCCAGGACAGAAACTACAAATTTATTATCTTCATGGATGATCTGTCATTTGAGGAGAGCGAGCTGGAATATAAATACCTAAAAGCCATTATCGAAGGCGGCCTGGGAAGAAAACCCCAAAATGCTTTGATCTATGCCACCTCTAACCGCCGCCATCTAATCCGTGAGAAATTCAGCGACAAGCGGGAACTGGACGACGAGCTTCATATCAACGACACGGTCCAGGAAAAACTGTCTTTGGTAGCCAGATTCGGGGTCACCATCTATTTTGGCTCCCCGGACAAACGAGAGTTCCAACATATCGTAAAAGCCCTGGCCCAGAAATATGCTATCACCATGGCCGAAGACCAGTTATACGAAGAAGCCAACAAATGGGAACTCTACCACGGGGGCCTTTCCGGCCGCACCGCCATGCAATTCATTACCTATCTGTTAGGAAGCATATAAAGAAGGGAGGGTTTTATATGGCCGCGCAGCTATTTGCAGCCATTGACGTAGGCTCTTTCAAATTGGAGCTGGGAATCTACGAGATCACCCCCAAGAACGGCCTGCGTCAGGTGGAGCACTTAAGGCATGTCATTGCCTTAGGCAAGAACACCTACAGCACAGGAAAGATCAGCTATGAACTGGTGGATGAGATGTGCCGGATTCTGGAGGAATTTGCCGGTATCATGAAAAGCTACCAGGTGAGAGATTACCGGGCATACGCCACAACAGCCATGCGGGGGGCAAAAAACAACCACATTATTCTGGAGCAGATTCGGGTGCGGACAGGTATCTCCGTAAGAATCGTCAGCAACTCCGAGCAGCGTCTTCTCACCTACAAGGCCATTGCCATGAAGGAGGCGGAGTTTCAGAAGATTATCCAGAAGGGAACAGCCATTGCAGACGTAAGTTTCGGCAGTATGCAGATTTCCCTTTTTGACAAAGACAGCTTGGTCAGTACCCACAATCTGCCTTTGGGGGTTATGCGGATCGGAGAGATTCTCTCAAGGATTCCCACCAACACCTGGATGCAGCAGACCCTGGTTGAAGAGGTGGTAGATAAGGAGCTGTCCAATTACCGGAAGATGTACCTAAAAGACAGGGATATGAAAAACCGGGATATTAAGAACCTGATTGCCATCGGGGAATTGGTGCTCTATCTTGCCAGAGATGAGATCAATCACACAAGAACCGACCGCATCAGCGCCGCTGATTTTATGGAGTATTCCGACCATCTTCTCAAGATGTCCTTAGACCAGATCGAGGAGCGGTTTGGCGTCAGCTCCGGCTACGGGGCTCTTCTCATACCGGCGGCTGTGATTTTCCGCAGGGTTGTGGAGCTGACAGGGGCGGAAATGATATGGATTCCGGGTATCCGCATGTGCGATGGGATCGCCGCCGAATATGCCATGGATATTAAGAAGCTGCATTTTGCCCACGAGTTTGATAATGATATTCTGGCGGCGGCCAGAAACATGGCAAAAAGATACCGCTGCGGCGGCAGCCATGCCCAGTGTGTGGAGAAGATGGCCCTTCAGGTGTTTGATGTGATGAAAAAGTACCACGGCATGGGAGGAAGGGACCGGCTTCTTCTCCAAATTGCCGCCATTATCCACGGATGCGGAAAGTTTATCAGCACCAGAAATACAAGTGTCAGCGCCTACAATATTATTATGGCCACAGAGATCATCGGACTGTCCCATCAGGAGAGGGAGTTGGTGGCCAATGTGGTGAGAAGCAGGGGAGAAGAGTTTGATTATGTAGGGGATGATACCAGGGTGGCCAAGCTTACCGCTCTGCTGCGGGTAGCCAATGACCTTGACAGCAGTCATAAGCAGAAGACGGTGGACTGCCGTATGACGGTGCGGGACGGGGAACTGGTGATTGCAGCCGGCTATGATGGGGATATGAGCCTGGAACTTCTTGCTATCAGCCAGGAGGCTGATTTCTTTGAAGAGATTTTCGGCATCAGGCCGGTGTTGAAAAGAAAGAGGAGGGGTTAAGCTGTGGCAGAGATAGATTCACAATACACAAAATATGAAAATTATGTAAATCGGGAGCTGAGCTGGCTGGAATTTGATTACCGGATTCTGGAGGAGGCGAGAGACAAGACCCTTCCTCTGTTTGAACGACTGAAATTCTTAAGCATTACCGCCTCCAATTTAGACGAGTTTTTCATGGTCCGGGTGGCATCGTTAAAGGATATGGTTCATGCCGGGTACACCAAGCCAGATCTGGCCGGGTTAAAGCCGGAGGAGCAGCTTGCAAGAATTGAGGAGAAGACCCATGATCTGGTAGGCCTTCAGTACTCCACCTACAACCGGTCTCTTCTGCCTGCCCTGCGCCAGAACGGCCTGCGCATTGTGACCAGCCATGAGGAGCTGACTCAGGAGGAAGGGCAGTATGTGGATCAGTATTTCAGAACCAATGTCTACCCGGTGCTGACCCCTATGGCCGTGGATTCCTCCAGACCCTTTCCTTTAATCTACAATAAGTCCTTGAATATTGCGGCTTTGGTGAAAGAAAAGGATAAGAATGCTGAGCTGGATTTTGCCATGGTCCAGGTTCCCAGCGTTCTGCCCAGAATCGTGGAGATTCCCGGCAGCGGGGAGCGGGTGGTGATTCTTCTTGAACAGATTATTGAGAGAAATATGCCCTCCCTCTTTGTAAAGCATGAGATTTTGGCGGCTCATCCCTTCCGTATTATGAGGAATGCGGATCTGTCCATCGATGAGGATGAGGCGGAGGATCTCTTAAAGGAGATTGAGAAACAGTTAAAGAAAAGGCGCTGGGGAGAGGCCATCCGTCTGGAGATTGAAGAAAACGCAGACAAACGCCTTCTGAAAAGGCTGAAAAAGGAACTGGCAATTCATTCGGGGGATATTTTCAGCATCAACGGCCCTCTGGATCTCACCTTTCTCATGAAGATGTACGGCATGGATGGGTTTGAACATTTGAAGGCCCCCAGATATACGCCTCAGCCCAACCCGGCTTTTATGAATGAGGATGATATTTTCACCAATATCCGCAAAGGAGATATTCTTCTCCATCATCCCTACGAGTCCTTTGACCCGGTGGTGGAGTTTGTGAAGACTGCGGCAAAGGACCCTCAGGTTCTGGCTATCAAGCAGACTCTGTACCGGGTCAGCGGCAATTCCCCCATTGTGGCGGCCCTTGCAGAGGCGGCAGACCGGGGCAAGCAGGTGTTTGTTCTGGTGGAGCTGAAGGCCCGCTTTGATGAGGAAAATAACATTAACTGGGCAAAGACCCTGGAGAAGGCGGGATGCCATGTGATCTACGGCCTTCTGGGTCTTAAGACTCACTCCAAGATCACCCTGGTGGTGAGGAAGGAGGAAGAGGGAATCCGCCGCTATGTCCATCTGGGTACCGGCAATTACAATGATTCCACGGCAAAGCTGTATACGGACTGCGGAATTCTTACCTGTCATCCGCAGATCGGGGAGGATGCCACGGCGGTGTTCAACATGCTGTCAGGATACTCGGAACCATTGCAGTGGAATCAGCTGGCAGTGGCCCCCATCTGGCTGAGAAAGCGGTTTCTCCGAATGATTAAGAGGGAGACCGATCACGCAAAGGCAGGGAGACGGGCCAGAATCATTGCCAAGGTTAATTCCCTGTGCGACAGGGATATTATTGCCGCGTTGTATGAGGCATCCTGCGCCGGGGTGAAGATCGACCTGATCGTCAGGGGTATTTGCTGCCTGAGGGCAGGGGTGGCGGGGCTAAGCGAGAATATTTCCGTCCGCTCGATTGTGGGAAATTTTCTGGAGCATATCAGAATCTTTTATTTTGAGAACGACGAGTCCCCGGAGATCTATATGGCAAGCGCTGACTGGATGCCGAGAAACCTGGACCGCCGTGTGGAGATCATGTTCCCCATTCTTGACGAAGACCTTAAAAAGAAGGCAGTCCACATTCTGGATGTCCAGCTGGCAGATACGGTAAAGGCCCACCTTCTTCAGCCCGATGGCAGTTATGCCAAGGTTGACAAACGGGGCAAGAGCCCGGTGTGCGCCCAGGAGCAGTTCTGCGAGGAGGCCATGGCGGCGGCTGCGGCAAAACGAGGGGAGGAGGAGCCTGAGAACCACCGGGTATTCATCCCCGTGGAGGGAGAGCCGAACTAACAGAGCAAATCCTTCCATTGCCGGAAATACAAGGGAATTTGTCAGACATTCCCTTGTGTTTTTTTAAAGAAAAAGTAAAGCAAAAAAGGCCTTTATGTGGTAAGCTATTAACATAAGCAAAAGCAGTACGCAAGAAGGAGGAATATCTATGTCACAGATCAGCATTCTGGTAGTAGACGATGAGAAAGAGATTGCGGACCTGGTAGAGATCTATCTGGTCAGTGATGGTTATAGAGTATTTAAAGCCGACAATGCCCAGGAGGGTTTGGATATCCTTGGAAAGGAAGAGGTTCATCTGGTGCTCCTGGATATTATGATGCCGGGGATGGATGGCCTGGAGATGTGCAAGAAGATTCGTGAGAACAACAACATTCCCATTATTATGCTGAGCGCCCGGTCCACAGACTTAGATAAGATCTTAGGCCTTGGAACAGGGGCCGACGACTATGTGGTAAAGCCGTTTAATCCTCTGGAACTGACAGCCAGAGTAAAGTCTCAGCTGCGCCGTTATACCCAGCTGAACCCTAACAGCGGACCAAAGGAGGCAGACAAGAACGAGATTGCCATTAAAGGCCTGATTATCAATAAGGATAATCATAAGGTGACCGTATTCGGAGAGGAGATCAAACTGACCCCCATTGAGTTTGATATTTTATATCTTCTGGCATCGAATCCGGGAAAGGTGTTCAGCACCGATGAGATCTTTGAAAAAGTGTGGAATGAGAAAGTCTATGAGGCTAACAACACGGTTATGGTACATATCCGGCGTCTCAGAGGAAAGATGAAAGAAGACACAAGACAGAATAAGATCATCACCACGGTGTGGGGGGTAGGATACAAAATTGAAAAATGATATGAGCCGCAGGTTTCATACAAGGGTAATCACCAACATTATTTTCAGCACCATATTCGCCTGTCTGGTAGATCTGTTTTTGGTAACCAACTTAACCATGATTGGAGAGTACGCGGTGGAACAGGGGAGGGAAGACTCGCTGCAGGCAGTGTTTCACAATCCGGATTCGGTTATTGTTCTTTTGTATGTACTTGCCGGAATCGGCACGTTCTCCGTGGCCTTTTTGCTCCTGCAGAAGAATTCCATGAATTATATTACCAGGCTTTCCACGGCGATCCAGAGTATTTCGGAAGGAGATCTGAATACTACGGTGGAGGTAATCGGCGACGACGAGTTCGCGGCCATGGCGGCAAATCTTAATAAGATGGTGGAGGATATCCGTCAGCTTATGGATAAAGAGCGGGAGTCGGAGAGGACCAAGAACGAGCTGATCACCAATGTGGCCCACGACCTTCGGACACCTCTCACCTCCATTATCGGTTACTTAGAACTTCTGTCAGGCCCTACAGGGCTGACGCCGGAGCTTGAGAAAAAATATATTAATATCACCTATACCAAAGCAAAGAGACTGGAAAAACTAATAGAGGATCTGTTCGGATTCACCAAGTTAAACTACGGAAAAGTATCCATGAAGATAGGGAAGGTGGACATTGTAAAGCTGCTCAGCCAGCTTTTGGAAGAGTTTTATCCCAATTTTATGGACAAGAATCTGGCATATGAACTCCAGAGCAACGTGCCGGCTAAGATCATCAATGCAGATGGCAATCTCCTGGCCAGGCTTTTTGATAACCTGATCAACAATGCTATAAAGTACGGGGCAGATGGCAAGAGAATTGTGGTGAAAATCCATGCTACCGATGGGGTGGTTACGGTATCGGTGACAAACTATGGTTATGTGATACCCAAAGACGAACTGCCTCTTCTCTTTGACAAGTTCTACCGGGTGGAGCAGTCCCGGTCCACCAACACAGGCGGAACAGGCCTTGGGCTTGCTATAGCCAGGAATATTGTGGATATGCACGGGGGAACCATAGGAGTGACCAGTGATCTAAACGGAACCGTATTTACTGTCAGACTCCAGGTTGACTTTGATATCAACAAGGAGAATTTCGGAAATCTGGGGGAACGAACCACATGAGCATGAAAAGGAAATTACTGATAGGGCCGCTGATAATCCTGCTGGCCCTTTCTGCCGTTCTTACTGCCTTAGGGGCATCGGAGGACAAGGCCAAAGAAGAGGATACCCGGGATGCCATTGTCATGGATGTGACCTATGGGTATGACAACAGGGCAAAAGGAGGAAGATATGTGCCTCTGGATGTATCCCTTGGCAACAACAGGCAGCAGCCCTTTGAGGGGACCCTTCAGGTGATGGCCATGGAATCGGATTATGAGGTGTACCGGTATGATTACCCTGTTGAGATCGAGGCGGGAAAAGACCTTGAGATGCACCTTTATATTCCCATGGGGAACCGGTCAGAGCAGCTGTTTGTGGCAGTTGTGGATGCAAAGGATGAGCAGGTGGCCCACAAGCGGATGAAGATCGATTTCAGCCTGGACGTGCCGGAACTGTTTGTGGGGATTTTAAGCGACACTCCGGAACCCTTGACGGCGGGCTGGAACGGTGTGGGGGTGGATCACGGAATGCTGCGCACCAGGGCCATTGCCTTTGATACGGCAGACTTCCCGGACAATGAGCTCGGCCTTGACATGATTGATGTGATGCTTATCAGCAATTACCGAATTAGAGATTTGTCCGAGAAGCAAAGCCAGGTGCTGATCGGCTGGGTTAGAAACGGCGGAACTATGATACTGGGTACAGGCATGAGGGCGGACGATACCCTCGGCCGGTTTGCTCCGGAGCTTCTGGAGGAGATGTATGACGAACCTCAGATGCGGCAGGTGGATATGGGGGCTAACTATGCCCAGGATGGGCCCGGGGATGCGGTTGTTACGATTCCCTGTGTGGAGTTTGCCTTGTCCGGCGGCAATGTGATTATGGCGGATGAATCCCTGCCGCTGTTGTCCAGCGTGACATACAGAAGAGGGATTGTGGCCGTGGCTGCCTATGATTTTGCGGATATCGGAGAGTTCTGCCAGCAGAATCCTTCCTATCTGGATCAGCTTCTTACAGGAGTGCTGGGGGAGAGCCGGATTAACTCCGTGGCGGAATCCGTGTACAGCGGCAATTCGGGCCAGTACTGGTCGGTTCGGGATATGATCAATACAGGCAACGTAAAGATGCTTCCCAATATAGGCCTGTATACATTGGAGATCGTTATCTATGTGTTCCTTGTGGGACTGGGTATGTATGTGTTTTTAAAGCAGAGGGATCTGACAGAGTACTACAGATCAAGTGTTGTAGGGCTGTCGATTATTTTTACCATGATTATCTGGCTTATGGGCAGCAAGACCAGATTCCGGGATACCTTTTACACCTATGCCCGCTTTCTGGAGGTTACCTGGGATACGGTCAGCGATACTACCTACATGAATATCCGGGCGCCTTACAGCAAGCCTTATGAGGCCGGTCTGCCGGCAGAATATTCGGTAAAGCCTGTGACCCAGAATAATTATGGCACAGAGGCATCAGGTTCATCCCGGAGATTCACGGGGGCGGAGAATTACCGGGTCAGGGTTTGGCATAAGCCTGAGGAGACCAAGGTATTTATTCGGAACATACCTGCATTTGAGCCAAGGTACTTTCAGCTGAACAAGATAGACGACAACAAAGAAGGGATCGGCTTTGAGGGGGACATAGAGATTGAACAGGGCAGCTACACGGGAACCATTACCAACCGGTTTAAAGAAAAGCTGGAAAATTGCGTGGTGCTTTTCTACGGCAAAATGATTTATCTGGGAGATATGGAGCCGGGGGAGACTGTTTCTTTAGATGGCCTTGATGTGCTGGTCTGCCCCCTGAAGCACTCCTATGAGGTGGCCTCCTATCTGTCAGGGGAGAGAAGCTTTAAGAAATCGGATATCAGTGACGACCGGTATGTGGAGGCAGTGGAGAAGACCAATCTGTTTACCTTCTATCTGGATAATTTTATGCCGGAATATTCCCCCAATGCCAAGGTAGTGGGAATCTACAGTCAGAATGAGGAAGAAAACCGGCGTTTTGCCAAGGCAGACAAGGCAGAGGGAAAGACCGTGGCAGCCTCCGATATCAGCGTTTATTCCAGCGACGAGGAGGTTATATACCGCTCCGGCCTGGTTCGGACGCCTAGTGTGCTGGGGGGCAGTTATGATTCCGCCAACAATACCTTATACGGAGCAGATCCGGTCACTTTGGAGTATGCCTTGGGCAATGACGTGCGCATTGAGAAGCTGATCTTTCAATATGTGTCGCCGGAGTTTGTGGCAGACAGGAAAGGCAGTGATCTCAGCCTTTTTAAAGGAAACATCTATTTTTATAATCACAACACAGGCAAATATGACTTGATGGACGCCATGAAACAGGAGTATGAGGCCTATGACCTCACATCCTATCTGTCCCCGGGCAATACCATCACCATAAAATATGTATACGAAAATATGACGGATTATAACTGGAATATCCTGCTTCCTATGCTGAGTATTGTGGGGAGGGAATATTAATGGTAAAGATTGAGGGACTGAAGAAAATGTATGGACGGGCTGCCGCTTTAGACGGACTTTCCATGCATGTGAGAGAAGGGGCTCTCTATGGTTTTGTAGGGCCTAACGGAGCAGGGAAAACCACTACCATAAAGATTCTCACAGGGCTGCTTCTCCCCGATGAGGGGACTGTGACCATAGGTGGAGCCGATGGAGCCAAAGAGCCGGAAAAGACCATAAAGATGATAGGCTATGTGCCGGATTTCTTCGGGGTTTATGACAATCTGAAGGTATCCGAGTATATGGAACTGTTTGCCGCATGCTACGGTCTTTACGGTTTGACGGCCAGAAAGAGGAATATGGCCCTGTTGGAGCAGGTGGGCCTGGGAGAAAAGGGAGATTACTATGTGGATGGTCTTTCACGGGGAATGAAACAGAGGCTGTGCCTGGCCAGAGCCCTGATCCATGATCCTGCTATTCTGATTATGGATGAGCCTACGGCCGGGCTGGACCCGGGAACCAGATATGAGTTCAGGGAGATTTTAAAGGATTTAAAAGATCAGGAAAAAACGGTGGTTCTTAGTTCTCATATTCTGCCGGAGCTTTCGGAGCTCTGCACAGATATCGGCATTGTAGAGCAGGGAAAGATGGTTCTTGAGGGAACCATGGATGAGATCCTTACCCAGATCAATGTGAGAAGTCCTCTGATGATCTCGGTTTATCAGGGGAAGGAAAAAGCTTTGGGCATTCTTCGCAGCCATCCCCAGGTTGAGACCATCGCTATACGGCAGAATGATATTGCCGTGGGATTTATGGGTGATCAGGAGGAGGAGGCAATCCTTTTGGGGCAGCTGGCGGCTGCAGGAGTCATGATCTATAGTTTTGTCAGAGAGCGGGGGAACCTGGAGTCGGTGTTTATGCAGATTACCAATCACGAAGAGGGGATGGTACTGATCCATGAAGATTAAGATTAATCCGGTATACAGACAGGAGAGTAAAGTCAGCTCCAGATCCTTCAGGCTGCCGCTTATTATTCTTTTGTGCAACAGCATTCTGGCGCTGGCCGCCCTTCTGGACATGTATTTTATGGTTACCCAGGTGAGGACCACGGCGGAGATCCAGTACTCCAGCTTTTTAAGTCTGTACATCTTTGCCGCTGCTATTGAGTTTGTCATGCTTCTTCTCATTGTCCCGGCTCTTACCTCGGGAAGCATCAGCGGGGAGAGGGAGAGGCAGACCCTGAATCTGCTTTTGACCACCTCCATGACTCCGGGGGATATTGTGACAGGAAAGCTCCTTGCAAGTCTTTCCACGGTGTTTGTGCTGATTGTGTCAAGCTTCCCCATATTGTCCCTTGTTTTTATCTATGGAGGGGTTACGGTAAAGGATATTCTTATACTGCTGTGCTGTTTTTCTTCCACGGCTTTCCTTGCAGGGGGCATAGGGATCTGTTGTTCCGCTGTGTTTAAGCGTTCTACTATCGCTACGGCGGCCAGCTACTGCATTATGGCCTTCCTTGTATTCGGAACCCTTGCCCTGTCCAAGTTTATGTCGGGTTTTGTAGGTGCAGGCAGGGCCATGAATCCGGGGAGCTTTATGGTTCTCCTTCTCATGAATCCTGCCGTATCCTTTGGAGTGGCCATAAAGAACCAGACAGGAAGCATACGCAGTATTCCGGTGCTGGAGCTGTGGGCTAAAAACCCGGAGACCAGTCCCCTGATCTCGTATTGGCTGGGAATCAGCATAGGGGTTCAGCTTTTGGCGGCTGTATGCTGCCTATTGATTGCAGTCCGGCAGGTGAATCCCAGGAGGAAGAGAATATGGAAGGGTTAGCAGTAATTGTGGAGACGGCCAAGGTTGTAGTGGGCGTGCTCCTACTGGCAGGAGGGGCTTTCACCTGGTATCGGGTGAGAAAGCAGGTGCGGCTGGTATCAAAGGCGATTTTTGGTACTCCCTCCTTGAAAGAGGGGTTGGAGCATCAGGCGGATATCCTGGCTGAGACGCCCAAATCCGTGTCCGGCATGACCAAGCTGTGCCTGCCGCAGATCGAGTCAGATTTTCCGGAGTTTCACTGGGCCCAGTGGAAGCAGAGATGCGAGAATCTGCTGAAGGCCTATTTTGCCGCCTTGGAGAATCAGGATATTTCACGTCTGGAGGAGAGCTCGGAGGAATTAAAAAGGCAGACGGTCCATGAGATTGAGGATCAGAACCGCCGGGGAGTAAGGGTGTGCTACCGGCAGGTGAGAATCCATCAGACTGAGATCGCCAGATATCAGAAGGAAGCAGGCTTGTGCCTCATAAAGCTGCAGTCCGCGGTGGAATATTATTATGAAGAGAAGTCCGCGTCCGGGGAGGAAGAGGAGGAACGAAAGGGGAAGGGAGGAAAGAAGCAGCCTCAGGGGCCTAAGCGTCAGCAGAACCGATATAATATGGAGCTGGTGTACATTCAGGACCTTTCCAAGGTGGGAGATTACGCCACGGCTTTGGGGGCTACCTGTCCCAACTGCGGCGCCCCCATTACCAGGCTGGGGAGCAAGTTCTGCGAATACTGCGGGACAGGAGTGATCCCCATAGACATAAGAGTGTGGAAACTTCATCGGATTGAGAAAGAATAGGTATTGATTTCATGCCTTTGGGACGGTATACTCAAAGGAAGATAACTAGAGGAGGAACAGACATATGGGAATTTTAAAAGCAGCAGCCATGGCTATGGGCGGGTCCTTGGCAGATCAGTGGCTTGAGGTTATTGAAGCGGACACCATGGGGGATCAGACGGTTTTCACAAAAGGCGTGAAGATCCGCAAGGGTTCCAACACAAAGGGGACGGTGGACACGGTTTCCAACGGCTCCGTGATCCATGTGTATCCCAACCAGTTTATGATGCTGGTGGACGGCGGAAAGGTAGTGGATTATACGGCGGAGGAGGGATATTATACAGTTAACAATTCTTCTCTTCCCTCCCTGTTTAACGGCCAGTTCGGCGATACCCTAAAGGAGTCTTTCCAGAGGATTAAGTACGGAGGCAGCACCCCCACGCTTCAGAAAGTATTTTTTGTGAACCTTCAGGAGATTAAGGGAATCAAGTTCGGCACCCGCAATCCCATTAACTATTTCGATCAGTTTTACAATGCGGAGCTGTTCCTCAGAGCCCATGGAACTTACTCCATCAAGGTGACAGATCCACTGAAATTTTATGCAGAGGTGATCCCGAAGAGCCGGGATAAGGTGGAGATTCAGAGCATCAATGAACAGTACTTAAGCGAATTTTTAGAGGCCCTTCAGTCCTCCATCAACCAAATGTCAGCCGATGGCATCCGGATCTCCTATGTGTCTTCCAAGGGAAGAGAGCTGGGCAAATACATGTCCGACACCCTGGATGAGGACTGGAAGCAGATGCGCGGCATGGAGATCCAGTCTGTGGGCATCGCCAGCATTTCCTATGACGAAGAGTCCCAGAAGTTAATTAACATGCGCAACCAGGGCGCTATGCTCAGTGATCCCACCATCCGGGAGGGATATGTTCAGGGGGCCATGGCAAGAGGCCTGGAGGCGGCAGGTTCCAATGCCAACGGCGCCATGGCCGGATTCATGGGCATGGGAGTAGGCATGAATACGGCGGGAGGATATATGGCCGGAGCGTCCAATATAAACTTCCAGCAGATGCAGATGAACCAGGCCCAGCAGACCCCGGGTTACGGCCAGCAGCCGGGAACCATGGGCTACGGCCAGCAGCCTCAGCAGCCGGGACCATACGGCCAGCAGCAGGAAGCAAAGCCTGCTCCGTCCGGAGAGTGGACCTGCAGCTGCGGTACGGTGAATACCGGGAAGTTCTGCGGCGAATGCGGAAGCCCCAGGCCTGTTCAGGGCCCATGGACCTGCAGCTGCGGCGCAGTGAATACCGGAAAGTTCTGCAGTGAGTGCGGCAAGCCCAGACAGTAAGAGAAGACAGGTTTTTGAGGAACAGGACAGGGGAGAGAGATGGCAGCAGTAAGTATAAAATGTCCGAACTGCGGCGGCGGACTTCAGTTTGATCCTGCAGGCCAGAATTATGAATGCGAATATTGTCTTTCCAGGTTCACCCAGGAAGAGCTGGAGAAGATGGCGCCCCAGCCGGCAGAGGCCGGTGCGGAGGAGAAGGATACATTGCCGGAGCCGGAAGGGGCCAAGGTGTATATTTGTCCCAGCTGCGGCGCCCAGATTGTGACGGACGAGACCACGGCGGCTTCGTTTTGTTTTTACTGCCAGAATCCGGTGATTCTAGAGGGAAGGCTTGAAGGAGAGTACCATCCGGACTATGTGATTCCCTTTGCCATAGACAAGGAGAAGGCCACGGAGATTTTCCTGAGCTGGCTGAAGAATAAGCGGTATGTGCCCCGGGATTTTTACGGGCCGGAACAGCTGGAGAAGATGACAGGAGTCTATTTTCCATACTGGCTCTACAGCTGCCGGATTAAGGGAAGCCTGGAAGGAGAGGGAACCAGGCTGAGGACCTGGAGGACGGGGAATATGCAGTACACGGAGACTCAGAAGTATGATATATCCCGGCAGGGGACCATGGCAGTGGATCATGTGACCCGCAACGCCTTAAAAAAGGCGGATAAGAAACTGATCGAGGGGGTTATGCCCTTTGATACCAAGACCATGAAGCCCTTTTCTATGGGATATCTCTCAGGCTTCTTTGCAGAGAAGCGGGATATGGAGGAGCATGAATTTGCCGCCGAGGTGGAACAGGAAGTGAGGAATTTTGCGGCGGACGCCTTAAAGGGCAGCGCCGAGGGATACAGCAGCATCAGTGTGAGAAGGCAGGAAACCGATATTAAAGACCCGAAGTGGGAATACGCTCTTCTTCCGGTATGGACCCTTACCTACAAGGAGAGGAAGACAGGGAAAATCTATTATTTTGCCTGCAACGGACAGAGCGGCAAGGTCTGCGGGGTGCTTCCTGTGGATTCTAAGAAGCTGCTGGTTCTTTTTGCGGAGATCTTCCTGCCGCTTCTTGCCGTTCTTTTGGCAGCGGGGTACTTTCTATGAGAACAGGAAAACGATTGCAGGCAGTGTGGTGTATTGTACTGGTATGGCTCTTCGTGACAGCCGGCGCCGTGTACGGAGGAGCCCCGGAGGAGGCTTCTGCATCTGATGGCATAAGGGTTTATGACATGGCCGGCCTTTTTACGGAGGAGGATATAGAGGAGCTGGAGCAAAGGATTGAGGGATACCGTACACAGTGGGACATGGATGTTGTCATAGTGACCACGAAGGATGCACAGGGCAGGGGCAGTACGGCCTATGCAGACGACTTTTATGATGAGGGCGGATTCGGTCAGGGAAAGGAACGGGACGGAATCCTGTTTCTCATTGACATGGATAACAGAGAATTAACCTTTTCCACCTGCGGGAGGGCTGTCCGCATTTTCACGGACGAGCGGATCGGCCATATGCTTGACGGAGTCTACGAAGGAGCGTCTGAGGGAGATTACAGAGCCTGCGCGGATATGTTTCTGTCAGATGCGAAACGCTATGTGGAGGCAGGGATTCAAGGCGGACAGTACAATTATGATACGGAGACAGGAAAGATCAGCGTATACAGAAGTATCCGCTGGTATGAAGCCCTTCTGGCACTGGCAGTATCCGCCTTTACGGCGGGGGCCGTGTGCATGGGAGTAAAAGGGCGGTATGCCATGGAGGAGAGCCGGCAGCAGATCAAGAATCTGAATATGGCTTATCGGGCAGAGGCCAGATTTGCCTATGACAACAGGGGGGACCGGCTGGTCAATCAGTTTGTCACCAGCAGGGTCATACCCCGCAGCACAGGCGGAGGCCACGGGGGAGGAGGCCTTTCTTCATCGGGACGCAGCTCCACCCATCGGTCATCGGGAGGCCGCAGCCATGGCGGTGGAAGCAGAAAGTTTTAAAACCGTAGAAACAGAGGACGAACAATGGAAGCGATTTTACTGGCAGGAGGCTTGGGAACCAGGCTGAGAAGCGTGGTCAGCGACAGGCCGAAGCCCATGGCCCTTATTGAGGAAAAGCCTTTTATGGAATATGTGGTCCGGGAGCTTGCCATGCAGGGCATTGACCAGATTATTTTTGCCGTAGGGTATAAAGGGACCATGGTGGAGGAATATTTTGGAGATGGGAAGGCCTTCGGCATAAAGGCCCTCTACGCTTATGAGGAGACCCTGCTGGGAACTGCGGGAGCCATTAAGAACGGGGCGCGCCTTATGAAGGGGGATCAGGTTTTGGTTCTCAACGCCGATACCTTCTACCGGATGGACTACGGGCGGCTGGTGAGGCAGAGACAGGAACAGAATCTGGATATGGCTTTGGTGCTGCGGCAGGTGGAGGATGTATCCCGGTACGGCCAGGCGGTGCTGACAGGCGGCCTTCTTACGGGATTTAATGAGAAGACCAGCAGGAAAAGGCCGGGAACCATCAACGGCGGAGTCTATCTTATGACAAGACAGCTGATCGACCGGGTTCCCCAGGGCAAGGTGTCTTTAGAGAACGACATGATCCCTCGGTGGCTTTCGGAAGGACGGAGGCTGGGAGGATTTGTCAATGACGGATATTTTATTGATATCGGCATCCCCAAGGACTACTTCCGATTTATGGAAGACGTAAAGAAAGGAGTCCTTACATGGTAATCAGAGGAAGAGCCCCTTTAAGAATCAGCTTTGGCGGCGGCGGAACGGATGTGGCCCCCTTCTGTGAGGAGCAGGGCGGGGCGATTATAGGAAGCACCATCAACAAGTATGCATATTGCTCCATTGTACCTAGAACGGACGATCAGATCATTGTCCATTCCCTGGACTTTGATATGACCGTCAAATACAATGCAAAAGAGAACTATGTCTATGATGGACGGCTGGATCTGGTGACGGCGGCTTTGAACGCCATGAAGATCCGCCAGGGCTGTGAGGTGTATCTCCAGTGTGATGCGCCTCCCGGCTCCGGCCTGGGGACTTCGTCTACAGTCATGGTGGCCCTTCTCAGCGCCATGGCCCGCTGGAAAGGGGAAGAGCTTGACGGATACGCCATGGCGGATCTGGCTTACCAGGTGGAGAGAGAGGATTTGAAGATCGATGGGGGCTACCAGGATCAGTATGCCTCCACCTTCGGCGGTTTTAATTTTATCGAGTTCCATGGAAGGAACAATGTGGTGGTAAATCCCTTAAGGATAAAAAAGGATATTATCCATGAACTGCAGTACAATCTTCTTTTGTGTTATACGGGCAAGATTCATGTGTCCGCCAATATTATAAAAGATCAGGTAAACAATTACAAGAAAAAGGATCCCTTTGAGGCTATGTGCGAAGTGAAAGCCTTAGCCTACGCCATGAAGGACGAGCTTCTTAAAGGCAATCTCCACAGCTTCGGCAGGCTTCTGGATTATGGCTGGCAGAGCAAAAAGAGGATGAGCAGCAAGATCACCAATCCCCAGATCGATGAACTGTATGAGGAGGCCATAAAGGCCGGAGCCTTGGGCGGCAAGCTTCTGGGGGCAGGAGGCGGAGGCTACCTTCTGGTGTACTGCCCCTACAATGTGAGACATAAGGTGGCGGCCCGCATGGAGGCAGCCGGGGGCCAGCTGGCAGACTGGAATTTTGAACTGCGGGGAGCCCAGGCGTGGACTGCGGACAAGAACCGCTGGGCCTATGACACCGTGAAGGTTCAGATGCCGGCGGGGGAATATGAATTCCGACTGCAGGGTTAGACTATGGACAGAGTAATATTTTTAGACAGAGACGGAACCATCAACAAGGAGATCAGCTATTTGTACCGCCCGGAGGAGCTGGTGATTCTGCCGGGGGCGGCAGAAGGCATTGCCCTTCTGCGCAGAGAGGGCTACAGGATTGTGGTGGTGACCAATCAGGCAGGAATCGCCAGAGGCTACTATACCCCGGATCAAATGCACATGCTTCATCAGTATCTCAATGAACAGTTAAAACAGGATGGAGCCTGGATCGATGAATTCTACTACTGCCCTCATCACCCGGTTTACGGCCTTGGGGAATATAAGAAGGCATGCAGCTGCAGAAAGCCCGGGACCGGCATGCTTGAGATGGCGGGCCGGCGGTATCATATTGACAAACAAGGTTCCTATATAATAGGAGACAAGAGAATTGATGTCCAGGCGGGACACAACTTCGGGATCCGGGGGATCCTGGTAGGTACCGGTTACGGCCCCCGGGAAATGAGGGAGGCCATGGAGGCGGGAGAGGAGCCATTTTATGATTTTTACGCGGAAACTCTTATGGACGCAGCAGAATTTATTGTCAGGGAAGGAAAAAACAGAGATGAATGAAATGCGTTATCTGGATGAGCTCATAGAAAGATACCCGGTGCTGGAGCCGGTCAGAGGTTCTGTGGAGGAGGCATATGAGATCCTGCGGCAGTGCTTTGCCTTGGGACATAAGCTTCTGGCAGCAGGCAACGGAGGCAGCGCGGCAGATTCGGAGCATATTGTGGGAGAGCTGATGAAAGGGTTTGTAAAGCGCCGCCAGATGCCTGAGGATATGGCTCAGAGGCTTATAGACATGGATCCGGAGGCAGGCGGGAAGCTTGCCCAAAGTCTTCAGGGAGCCCTTCCGGCCATGGCTCTCTCCGGTCATCCGGCCCTTTCCACGGCGTTTTTAAACGATGTGGATGGGGAGCTTGCCTATGCCCAGCAGGTGTGGGGCTATGGTCAGGAGGGAGATGTGTTTTTGGGAATTTCCACCTCCGGCAATGCGGCCAACATCTACTACGCCCTGGTGGCGGCCAAGGCAAAAGGCATGAAGGTAATCGGCCTGACAGGAAGGGACGGAGGCAGGCTGGCAGAACATGCAGATGCGGCGGTGATCGTTCCGGAGGAGGAGACATTTAAGATTCAGGAGCTTCATCTGCCTATTTATCACGGGCTGTGCCTCATGTTGGAGGAATACTTTTTTTAACAGAAAGGGAAGGTAGATATGGGATTTCACACATTTGCCATCTGTGCCTACGGACAGTCCCCCTACTTAGAGGCCTGCATCCGGTCCTTAAAAGCCCAGACCGCGCCTACGGAGATTATCTGTGTCACGTCCACCCCCAGTCCATGGCTTGAAGAGCTTATGAAAAGTCAGAACATTCCCATGTATGTCAGGGAGGGGGAGAAGGGAATCGGCCGTGACTGGAATTTTGCCCTTAAGAAGGCGGAGGGAAGATTTGTGACCCTGGCTCATCAGGATGATCTATACAGCCGGCATTACGTGGAGGAGCTTACCCGGTCCTATGAGCGATGGCCGGACATGGCGGTGTTTATGAGCGATGGGGTCTTGATCCGGCACGGAAGGCTTACCTGGGGCGGCAGGATAGAGGCGGTGAAGAAAGTTCTCCGCCTGCCTTGGAGGGTGAAGGCACTGTGTCACATAAAAGCGGTAAAGTCGGCAGGCCTTATATTGGGCAACCCGGTGATGTGTCCTTCCTGCAGCTACAGAAAAGATCAGTTGAAGCTGCCCCTTTTTTCCCATGAATATGATTTTGTTCTGGACTGGGACTGCATGAGGCGTCTGGCGCGGAAGAAAGGGCGGTTTATCTGCGTGGAAAAGCCTCTTTTGTATTACCGGATTCATGATGGTGCGGCAACCAAAGCCTGCATCCTGGATCACAGAAGAGAACGGGAAGAGAGGCAGATGTTTGAGGAGATCTGGCCCGGGAGGCTGTCCAGGCTTTTGATGAAGGCCTATGGCCTGGCCGGCAAACATTACGATTAAAAAGAGATAACCTGGAGGAAGTAACAGATATGGAGAAAAAAACTGCGGGCTTGTGGCAGTATCGATGGAAGGACGAGGTGATTACCGCCGGATTGCTGCTGGCGTTTGCATTTTTTATCAATGCAGGGATTGAGATTAAGGGACTGTTTATGGATGATCTGTATTTGTGGTCCTGCTATGGGGAGCAGAGCTTTCGGGAATTTGTGTTCCCCCTTGGGAGTACCAGGTTCCGTTTTCTCTATTATCTGGCAGCCTATGTGGAGTTGGGCCTTGTGGGGAATCACATATCCTGGTTTGTGCCCATCAATGTGATTCTTAACGGGCTTGTGGCCTACACGGTGTGCCGGTTTGGCCGGAGGCTGTCAGGCAACCGGCTTATGGGGCTTCTCTGCGGATTTTTGTATCTGCTCTCCAGAATGTCTTATTACCAGATCGCCCAGGTCTACGGACTTATGGAAACCATGGCTCTCTGGAGTGCCATAGGCATTCTCTGGTGTCTGTACGAGTATCTCAACGAGCCGGGGCGGGATGGGTATTTTTTGGGGGCCTGCGGTCTTTATTTTGCCGTGTGCTTTATTCATGAGAGATATATGGCTTTGCTGCCTCTTTTTTATGGGGTACTTTTCATGAAAAGATCCAGAAAGTCCAAAAACTGGGCGCTGTCTCTGGCGCTTTTCGGTCTGGTGCAGCTGATCCGCCTGGTCACCATAGGCACCGTATCGCCGGCAGGAACAGGGGGAACACAGGTAAGCGAGACCTTAAAGCTGAGCCAAGTTATAACCTATATGCTTCATCAGGTTCTTTATCTTTTTGGAATCAACATGGGAGAGGGACATTTAAGCGGCCTTGCCTGGCATGAGTCCTCCAGGATTGTGAAGGTTCTGATTGTCGGGGCGGATATGGTGATTTTGGGACTTCTTACAGGCTTTGTTGTAAGGGTGGTACGCAATAAATGGGAGCGAAGGATCATCTTAAAGAACTGCCTGTTGTTTTTTATGTTCCTAGGCGCCTGCATCCTGTGTTCCAGCGTTACCATTCGCCTGGAAGTGCGATGGGTCTATGTATCCATGACGGCGGCATGGCTGTGGCTTTCCTATATGTGCGGCGTAATTGCCAGGCCCCTTGCAAAAAAGAAGGAGGAGGCGGTGCGGCGTCTTCCTGATTACAAGAGGGCGGTTATCTGCACCATACTGTTTCTTGTCTATGGGCTCCTCATGATTCCTGTGGAAAGCTATTACCGGAGTAAGTATCCCAATCTCTATTTTTGGAACACCCAGAAGCAGTACAATTCTTTGGCAGAACAGACCTATGAAAAATATGGCGACGAGATTTTCGGAAAAAAAATATATATCCTGAAAAATAATTATCAGGTAAGCGATTTTTATGCGGATACCTTTTTTAAGACCTTTGATAAAAACAGGAAGGCAGAGGGAACCCAGGTTATTTTCGTGGACAGTATTCGAGATTTCGGCCAGGTGGCCAACAACATGCTGATCCTTCGTGAAGACCCTGCCTTCCACGCCTATCAGGATATTACAGAGGCGGTCAGAGGGTTAAAATGCGAATCTGTGTACGGCTATTATAAGGACAGCTGGATGGATGAGAGCGCCAAAATCCGTGTGATGTCAGGGGAGAGCGGGATGATCCATCTTCAACTGATGTACCCGGGGGTCATGAAGGGTCATGAGGAATCCCGGATCTATGTAGATGGACAGCTGGCCGAGACCGTGAAGATTGTGGAAAATATTACCCACATCCAGCTGAACACAAAACCTTATGACATTGTGGAGCTGGACTTTGAGAATAATTTTTATCTGGAAGGGGCTCAGGAACAGAGAGGGGAAAAACGGTTTTCCATGATGGTGCAGATTACGGCGGACTGAGGAGACATCTATGAAAAACAGAATATGGTATTATCTTTTCCCTATTGTGGGGATGATATTTGGTGTGTGGTATCTGAAGGCCTCTTTTGTGGACGTGGTCTATTCGGATTATATCCGCCTTGTGAACAGCTATCTTCCAGACGTGTGGAATCCTGATAAATTCTTTGTAGGCGATGTGCTTACCCGGATTCCCCTCAATTACATTGGAAGAATCATCAATGTGACTTTTTTTGATTACCGCATTCGGTTTGATCAGGCCTTGGGAATTCTTTCCATGGGCCTGGCTGCAATGCTTATAGCGTCCTACTGTATCAAAAGGAACATCGGGGGCCTGTGGTTTCTCTGCCTTATGGGGGTAATGTTCAGCCTAAACAAGTGGGAGATGATGGTAAATGCCAGCGGCTGGATTCATTTTTTTGCCTTTGCCGGATTTTATTATCATTATCTTGTGTTGGAACGGTACTGGACTCACAGAGAAAAGAAGGGGGACCATATAAGGCTGTTAGTCCTTCCCTGGCTTTTAACCCTGGGAGCGGCAGGGCCATACTGTGCCATCTACACCGTAGTTCTCGTGGCGGCCTACGGCTTTGGGACTCTCCTTGTGCGGCTGAAGGAGAAGCGATGGGAGAACAGGAATCTGGTCTACATGATCTCCTCGGTTATCCCTCTCTTCCTTTACATGTGGAGCAATTCCTATGTGACAGAGGGGCCGGGAGGAGTGGTGGGAGTGTCTTTCCTGGAGCAGCTTTTGGATACCCCGGGTTATATGGTAAGATTCTTTATAAAATCCTTTGCATCCATGGCGATAGGAATCGAATGCGCCCATGCCAGATTCAGCACCAACATGCCTTATCTGGTTCTGGGAATCATCATTATGGGCGGGTATCTTATGGCCCTGTGGCTTCAATACCGGTACAAGTTGTATGAGAAAACCATATTTCCCCTGATTCTCATAGGGGCGGGAGGGCTGAACCATTTGCTGATCCTGTATTCCAGATGGGTCTATCTGGATGAGGACTACGGCATGGCCTCCAGGTATGCCCTTCAGTTTCAGATAGGGATTCTGGGAATGATTCTCACCTTTGCCCTTGTAAGACAGATGATCAGGGAGAAGAAGGAGAAGAGCGGAAAAAACGTTGTCCTTCAGATCTTAATGGCCTCTGTCATGGCGGTGATTCTGGCAGGCAACGCCTACACCACAAGGGAGGAGATCAGAAAGGCGCCGGCCAGAAAATACGCCTGTTCCATAAGGGCGGAGATAGCCCGGGATTTTGAGAACAGGAGCGATGAAGAGCTTCAGAACAATTTTGAATATCAGACAGGAAGCATTGAGGGAGGTCAGAAGGTACGGCGGGCCCTTGAGATACTCAAAGAGAACAAGTGGAATGTTTTCCGCGAATAGAGGAAGGGAGATCAGACTATGAAAGTAGTACTTTTGGCAGGAGGCTTTGGCACCAGGATCAGCGAACAGAGCCATTTGAAACCAAAACCAATGATTGAGATCGGAGAAAAGCCGATTCTGTGGCATATTATGAAATATTATTCCGAATACGGATTTCATGACTTTGTCATCTGCCTGGGGTACAAGCAGTATGTGGTCAAAGAATTTTTCGCAGACTATTTCCTTCATACATCCGATGTGACCTTTGATCTGGCCAACAATCAGATGGAGGTTCACAATAATTATTCTGAGCCCTGGAAGGTTACGCTGGTGGATACGGGACTGAACACCATGACCGGAGGAAGAATCCGAAGAATCCGTCCCTACATCGGGGACGAGGCTTTTATGCTGACTTACGGGGACGGCGTGTGTGATGTGGATCTTAAAGAACTTCTGGATTTTCATAAAAATCACGGAAGGACGGCCACCATAACCACGGTTAATATCGCGCAGATGAAGGGAATCCTGGATATTGGTCCTGACCACAGAATCCACTCTTTCCGGGAGAAGAAAGAGACGGATGCCAGCCTGATCAACGGCGGGTTCATGGTGCTGGAGCCAAGGATCTTTGATTATCTGGAGGACGATTCCACGGTGTTTGAACAGGAGCCTCTTCAAAGGCTGGCTGCCGAGGGGGAGCTTATGGGGTATCATCACAGCGGATTCTGGCAGTGCATGGACACCCAGCGGGAAATGAAAAAATTGGAAGACCTGTGGCAGAGCGGGAGAGCCCCGTGGAAAATATGGAAGAATTAGGAGGCAGGGCATATGGCTCATACTTGGGATACATTTTGCGCTTTTTACAAAGGAAAGAGAGTCCTGGTTACAGGGCATACGGGATTTAAGGGCTCTTGGCTTTGCAGAATCCTGACAGACATGGGGGCACAGGTGACCGGGTATGCCAAGGAGCCTCCTACAGACCCCAACCTTTTTTACGCGGCGAATATTCATGAGGCCATGGACAGCGTCATAGGCGATATCAGGGATTTGGAGCATTTGAGACAGGTATTTGAACGTGTCCGGCCGGAGCTGGTGTTTCATCTGGCGGCTCAGCCCATTGTCAGGGATTCCTATAAAGACCCGGTCTGCACATATGAGACCAATGTCATGGGGACCGTGTATCTTCTTGAATGCGTCCGACACACGGACTCGGTGCGTTCCTGCCTCAATGTGACGACGGATAAGGTCTATGACAACAAGGAATGGGAGTATGGATACAGGGAGTGTGATCCCTTAGATGGCTATGATCCCTATTCCAACAGTAAGTCCTGCTCCGAGCTGGTGACCCACAGCTATATAAAGTCCTTCTTTGACAGGGAACAATGCAGGGTATCTACCGCCAGAGCCGGCAATGTAATCGGCGGCGGGGATTTTGCCAATGACAGAATTATTCCGGACTGCATCCGGGCGGCAGCAGCGGGGAAGGAGATCATCGTGCGCAACCCCTATTCTGTCAGACCCTACCAGCATGTACTGGAACCGCTGTATGTGTATCTGACCATAGCCATGAAGCAGTATGAGGATCTCTTCTTCAGCGGATGCTACAATGTAGGGCCCAACGATAAGGACTGCGTCAGCACAGGCGTGCTTGCGGATCTGTTCTGTAAGGCATGGGGGCAGGACTGCCGCTGGTCCAACCGTTATGACGGCGGCCCTCATGAGGCGTCCTTTTTAAAGCTGGACTGTTCCAGGATCAAAAAGGTGTTTGGATGGCGTCCCCGCATGGATGTGGGGCAGGCGGTGGAATGGACTGTGGAGTGGACCAAGGCTTATCTTGCAGGGGAAGAGATGGGGGAGGTTATGGATAGGCAGATCAGGGTGTTTTTTGAGGGAGTGTGACAAGGCAAATGTGGGAAAGCAGGAGAGAAATAAGAGAAAGGATTGAATAAGACGGCATGTTTGATGGGAAGACGGAAATAGAGGCCAGGCAGGAAATTTTGGAGCTGGTGGGAGAGTACTGCAGGGAATTTCATAAAGGGAAGGCTTATGAGGAGGGAGATCGGATCCCTTATGCCTCCAGGGTTTATGATGAGCGGGAGATGGTGAATCTGGTGGACAGCGCCCTGGAGTTCTGGCTGACCTCGGGGCGGTATACGGAGGAGTTTGAGAGAAAGCTTGGGGAGTATCTGGGAGTCCGGTACTGTTCTCTGGTGAATTCCGGCTCTTCGGCTAATCTGGCGGCATTTATGGCTCTCACCTCGCCTCTTTTGGGGGAGCGCCAGGTGAAACGGGGGGATGAGGTGATTACGGTGGCAGCCGGGTTCCCTACTACGGTGACGCCTATGATTCAGTATGGTGCGGTTCCTGTGTTTGTGGATGTGACCATCCCTCAGTATAATATTGATACGGATATGCTTGAGAAGGCGTATTCCAAAAGGACCAAGGCGGTGATGCTGGCCCACACCCTGGGCAATCCTTTTGATTTGGGGAAGGTGAAGGAGTTTTGCAACACCTATAATCTGTGGTTAATCGAGGATAACTGCGACGCTCTGGGAACCAGGTATACCATTGAGGGGGAGGAGAAGTTTTCGGGCACTATAGGAGATATAGGCACCTCCAGCTTTTATCCGCCTCATCATATGACTATGGGGGAGGGAGGGGCAGTCTATACGAACAATCCTCTTCTTCACAGGATTATCCGCTCCTTCAGGGACTGGGGCCGTGACTGTGTCTGCCCTTCAGGCCGTGACAATCTGTGCGGGCACCGGTTTGATAAGCAGTACGGGGAGCTGCCTCTGGGATATGACCACAAATATGTATATTCTCATTTTGGGTATAATTTGAAGGCCACGGATATGCAGGCAGCCATAGGCTGTGCCCAGCTGGAGAAATTCCCTTCCTTTGTGGAGCGCAGGCGGCATAATTTTCACAGGCTTTATGAGATGCTTAAGGGTATGGAGGATCGACTTATTCTGCCGGAGGCGGCTCCGGGTTCAAAACCCAGCTGGTTTGGATTCCTCATTACCTGCCGGGAAGGAGTAGACCGGAGCAAGGTGGTTCCCTATGTGGAGTCAAAAGGGGTTCAGACCAGGATGCTCTTTGCAGGAAACTTAACAAAGCATCCCTGTTTTGATCAGATGAGAAAAGCCGGGGAGGGCTATCGGATTGTGGGAAGCCTGGATCATACGGATCGGATTATGAGGGATACCTTCTGGGTGGGAGTGTATCCGGGGATGACCGATGAGATGATTGATTATATGGCCAGGGTTATTAGGGAGGCGGTTAATGAAAGATAACAGGGAATCGGCAGATTGCTGCCGGGAGCTTTCTGAGGAATATGGCCTGAAGGAGGTTCATGAGGCTAACCTTAAGATGCTCAAGGAGATAGACCGGATCTGCAGGAAGTATGGGATTCGGTACGGGTTGGATGCGGGGACTCTCATAGGGGCTGTGCGTCACCAAGGGTTTATTCCATGGGATGATGATGCGGATGTGGCTTTTACGAGAGAAAATTATGAGAAGTTTGCCAGAGTTGTGAGGAAGGAACTGCCGGCGGGTATGAAGTTTTTGGAGCCTAGCCAGCTTCGGGGGGGAGAAGGGTTTTATGATTTCACTCCCAGGATCCTATATATGAACAGCAGGACCCATGAGGACGGGCCGGAGATGGAGTACTATGAAGGAAGGCTTAACCATCTGTGGGTGGATCTGTTTATTATGGATGAACAGCCGGAATGCAGGATTAAGGCGGCATGGATTAAAGGGCTTCATACCCTGATCTACGGCTTGGCCATGGGCCATCGGTATAAGCTGGATTATTCCAGATACGGGGCCTTAGGTAAGGCGGCTGTGGCTGTGCTGGCCGGTGTGGGAAACAAAATACCCATGAGGTATATCCGAAGGATGCAGTACAGCCTGGCGGTAAGATACCATAGAGGGAAGAGCCGGTTTTTCTACTACAGCAATTATCAGCCTGATTTCCTCTATGTGACGGTGGAGCGGTCCTGGGTGGAGGAGACGGTGGATCTGCTTTTTGAGGATACCGTGCTTATGGCGCCCAAGGGCTGGGAGCAGGTTTTAAATGAGGTTTATGAGGACTATAAAACACTGCCTCCTAAGGAGAAGAGGGTGCCTTCCCACTCCAGCACAAAGATTAAGGTGACGGGATAGCAGGAAAAAGGGGGAAGAAAGGGAGCAAAGGTTGAAGGAATACAAAGCAAAGAACGGAAACGGCGTGGGAATCAGCGTAGGGCTGGTGTTTTTGATGTTCTATATCTACCTGCTCATGCAGTTTTCCAAAGTGTTTATTTATTATGATGATTATGGGTATTTATCTCTCAGCTATGGCTACAACGTATTGGAGCTGACAGGGTCAGACTATAATCTTTTTCAGGCCCTGGAATATATAGGACACCACTATTTTGATTCTAACGGGCGGCTTCTGTCCATGCTTCTCTACCTGCTTCTCTATATGGCAGGCGGCCTTAAGCTGGTACAGATCTTTATGGCCACAGCGGTCCTTGGAGTGGCAGTCCTGTCATATGCCCTGGTGGCCCGCCAGTTTCATAAGCATTGGCGCCGGGGAAGCATGTGGAAGGCAGCCCCGGTTATGACAGCTGCATTCATATGCTTTCTGTATGGATTCATCGGAATTTTGGTACACCGTCTGGGAACCTACTGGTTTGCGGCGGCTTTCCTCTACATTGTTCCGGCAATCACGGTGATTGCCTTTGCGTGGATGTACTATGAGACCGTGTACAGAAAAAGAAGCAGAAGCTGGTGGATAGGCTGTGGGTGTCTGGCCTTTCTGGCCGGATTTTCCCAGGAACAGTGGATGGTGGGAACCATAGCCTTGATTTTTGGGGTATGGGGATATAAATATTATGTGGCTAAACTGGAGGGCGGCGACAGGCTCTCCCCCTTGGGCAGAGGGGATCTGGCAGTTCTGGCGGCCGCCATAGGAGGAGCCCTGCCCATTCTCACATCGCCGGCAGCCAGAAGAAGGATGGAACAGAACTCTGCATTTGCAGAGAGATCCTTTGTACAGAAGATTCTTTACAATATAGATGCCATCACCCGCCTGTTTTTTGCCCCCAGCAATCAGAAGTATATTTATATTTTCCTGTTTCTTCTTATAATTATGACCATTGTTATGATAAAAAGGGGATATGGGAAAAAGATGGTTCACATGCTGTTTTTAGGGGCGTCGGCTGCAGCCGGAATTTATGTATTTGTCCAGGTACATGTGTTCTATCACGGACAATCCAGCCAGTATGCCTCATGGGTAGTGTGGATGCTCTTTGTCTACATTCTGTGGATGTCGGCCCAGATTATGTATTATCTGTTCTCCACAGGCAATGAGCTCCAGAGCCTGATCTATGGCGCCGCCTTTTTTTCTATGGCCTGCCTTACGGTGGTTCCGGAACTGCCTGACAGAGTGCTGCTTCCCTTTATGCTTCTTTCCTTTTCTCTGGCAGGGTGTATTTTCTGTGATGCATTTATGAGAAAGGGGCGATTCTGGGTTGTGGGTGTAGCGGTACTTTTGGGAACAGGGGCAGTGGGAGGCGCCAGCATGAGAACCATCTATAGGGGCTACAGCGCTAACTGGCTGGTGCATCAGTACAATGATGCCGTGATCCGGCAGGCTGTGGACCGAATCCATGGCGGTGAGAAGGTTACGGAGGTTCATCTCTATCAGCTGTTAGACAATCTGTGTTCCAATGAAATGGCCTACAATCCTAATTTCAGTTTTATGATTTACTGGATGGATCAATATTATGATCTTCCCGAGGACGTGGAATTGGTGTATGATGTAGTGAGGGACATGGAAAGTCTTACTTTACCATTCAGTGAAGGGATAGAATAATGGAAAAGTTGTTGTCAGTTGTGGTATCGGTATATAATGAAGAGGCGGTTCTTGCGCAGTTTTATGAGGAGACAAAAAGGGTTCTTGATGAGATTCCGTGGGACTATGAGCTGCTGTTTGTCAATGATGGAAGCCATGATGGAAGTCTTCGTATACTTGAGGACTTGGCAGGGCAGGATGAACATGTGAAGCTTGTCAGCTTCTCCAGGAATTTCGGGCATGAGTCCGCCATGATCGCCGGGATTGATTACAGCAGCGGCCAGGGAATCATATGTATGGATGCGGATCTCCAGCACCCGCCGGCCTGCATTCCCAAGATCGTGGAGAGACTGGAAGCCGGTTTTCAGGTTATTAATATGGTAAGAACCAGGAACGAATCGGCGGGATGGTTTAAAAACCTGGCGTCTTCTGCATTTTATAAGGTAATCAATATTCTGTCGGATGTGAAATTTGAGAGCAATGCATCGGATTTCTTTGGGATCAGCCGCCACGTGGCGGATGTACTTAAATATAATTATCGGGAAAAAGTCCGATTTCTTCGTGGGTATGTACAGAATGTAGGTTTTAAGAAAACCACCATTCAATATGAAGCCGGAATCAGGGCGGCAGGGGAGAGCAAATACAGCATCAGAAAGCTGTTTCAGTTTTCTGTTAATACCATTGTGTGCTTTTCTAATCTGCCTTTGAAGCTGGGAATCTATGCTGGTGCTATGGCGGCCCTTCTGGGTCTTTTGGTAATGGTCTACACCTTGTTTACAAGAGGAGGCGCTCCCAGCGGATATGCCACGATTGTAGTGCTAATCTGTTTTATGTTTGCAATTCTCTTTGTCCTGGTGGGAATTATCGGGGAATATATTGCAATTTTATTTACGGAATTGAAAGACAGGCCCATTTATATTGTTGAGGAGACAAAAAATATAAAGTAAAATTATCAGAAAAATTAGCATTTTTTGGACAATATGGAATCAATAGGGCGATATATCGACCTATTTCCTCATAAATTTCGGATACACTATCCTAAAAAAGGAGATAGTGGCATGAGGATTTATGAGGCGACCAATATAAGGATTAATGAACTGCGAAAAGAGAGAAGATTGTCGGAGTATGCACTGATTTATCAGGCCGGCATGCCTGCATCAACAGTAAAGAGCATCCTCCATGGAAAAAGCAAGAATCCTGGCATTGTCAATATCAAGAAAATAGCAGAGGGACTTGGAGTAACCATGAGAGAATTTTATGATTCTGATATTTTTGATGAACTGGAGCCGGAAGATTAAATAATCAAAGGAGTCTGGCATGGTAGACCAAGAGAGAGAGGTTATGGAGGCAGCCATGGAGGCAGGTCATATTCTGTTGGAAAACGGCGCCGAAATATTTCGTGTAGAAGAGACCATTAACCGCATTTGCAGGCATTACGGGATAGAATCCAGTAATGCCTTTGTTTTGAGTAATGGTATTTTTATAACATCAGGAAGTGTTATGGAGGAGAGCTTTGCGAAGGTGCAGCACATCCCGGTCAGCGGCTCCCACTTAGACCGGGTGGCGGCGGTAAATCAGTTATCAAGGGAGGTGGAGGAAGGCAGGTACACCATCGAGGAGGTACGCGGGCGGCTGGAGGAAATCAGAAAGATGCCCGGCAAGACAAAGAAGATGCAGATTCTGGGATCAGGAGTGGGAAGCGGGGCCTTCTGCTATCTTTACGGCGGCAGCCTCTATGATTGCGGGGCCGCTTTCCTGGCAGGACTTATTCTCTATGTTTTTGTGCTTTATGTCAGCGGTCCCCACCTGAAGAAAATGATGTCGGGAATTGCGGGAGGAGCCGTGGCGACTGCGGTGTGTATGGTGCTGTGGGAACTGGGAATAGGACAGAACCTGGATCTTATGATTATCGGCTCCATCATTCCCCTTGTGCCGGGGGTAGCCTTTACCAATGCCATCAGAGACATTGCCGATGAAAATTATATTGCCGGGACCGTGCGCATGACAGATGCCCTTTTGGTGTTTTTCTGCATCGCCATGGGTGTAGGCATGGTCTACGCCGTAAAGCAGCGGCTGATCATATGGTTCTAGGAGGGAAGAAGGTTTATGATAGGACAGTTTATTGCAGCGGTGGCCGGTACGGTTGGATTTTCTGTGCTGTACAGTGTGCCCCGGGCGTATTATCCTTACTGCGGCTTCATCGGAGGAGCCGGCTGGCTGCTCTACTGCCTTTTGATTCCGACATGCTCCGGGCCGGAGTCTGCATTTTTTGCGGCTGCCCTGGTGGTTGTCCTGTCCCGGTTCTTTGCCGTAAAGGAAAGATGCCCGGTAACCATATTTCTGATCAGCGGGATCTTTCCCCTTGTGCCGGGAGGCGGAATCTACTGGACGGCCTACTACATAGTAACCGATGAAGTGGAGCAGGCGGCCCGAACCGGATTTTCGGCAGTGAAGGTGGCCGTGGCCATTGTGCTGGCCATTGTGTTGGTGTTTCAGGTTCCTCAGAAGGTGTTTAAGAGGTAATAGAACGGAAAGGAGAGAGAATATATGATTTTGATTCGAGGCGGAAGGATTGTTGATCCGGAGAGGAAGACAGAGTATGGGGCGGATGTGGTGTTGGATCATAACGGAAGGATCGCTTTGATCGGAGATGCCGGGGACAGGCAGGGGTATGAGAGGGTCATTGACGCGGCCGGGTGCGTGGTGGCGCCGGGGCTGGTGGACGTTCATGTGCATTTCAGGGATCCGGGGCTTACTTATAAGGAGGATATAGGCACAGGGGCCGCCGCCGCTGCGGCAGGGGGCTTTACCACAGTGGTATGTATGGCTAACACGAAGCCGCCGGTGGATAATGAAGAGACTTTAAGACACGTGATAGAGGAAGGAAGGAAGACTGGGATCCATGTGCTGGCGGCGTCGGCAGTGTCCGTGGGAATGAGAGGGGAGAGCTTAGTGGACATGAAGGCCCTGAGGGCTGCAGGCGCAGCGGGGTTTACCGATGATGGGATTCCTCTTATGAACGGGGAACTGCTGCGCCAGGCCATGGAGCAGGCGGCAGAGCTTGACGTGCCTGTCAGCCTTCATGAGGAGGATCCGGCTTTTATTAAGAATAACGGAATTAACCACGGGGCTGTGTCAGATGAGCTTGGGCTCTATGGGTCTCCGGCAGTGGCAGAGGAGAGCTTGGTGGCCAGGGACTGTATGATTGCCCTGCGCACAGGGGCTAAGGTAAACATCCAGCATATCAGCTCCCAGGGGGGCGTGGAAGCAGTGAGGCTGGCTAAAAAAATGGGGGCCAGAGTGACGGCGGAGGTCACCCCCCATCATGTTACCCTTACAGAAGAGGCAGTAAGGGAATATGGGACCTTGGCAAAGATGAACCCTCCTTTGAGGACAGAGCGGGACAGGCAGGCTCTTCTTCTGGGGTTAAAGGATGGGACGATTGATATGATAGCTACGGACCATGCCCCCCACAGCAGAGAGGAGAAAGCACGGCCTCTGACAGAGGCTCCCAGCGGTATTACGGGGCTGGAGACCTCTCTGGCTCTTGGAATCACGGAGCTTGTTGAAAAGGGGGTGCTGACCCTTCCCCAGCTTATGGAGAAGATGAGCCTGAATCCGGCCCGGCTTTACGGCTTGGACTGCGGCAGAATGGAGGAGGGAGCGCCGGGGGATCTGGTGATCTTTGATCCTGATGAAGAATTTGTGCCGGAAAAATTCTACTCCAAGTCTGATAATACGCCTTTTAAAGGCTGGAGGTTAAAAGGAAGGGTGCATTATACCATCTGTGCAGGGAAGGTGGCGTATGAGAGAGCGGACAGGGCGGATTCCGGGCCAAAGGACGAGAGGGCAGCCCATGGGGCGCCGGCAGAAACGGAGGGATTTACAGATTGATGGAGCGGATAGGAGTGGAGCTGGAGGAAGCGGTGGAGATCATCACGGAGCACACAGGATTTCTTGAAGCTGCGGAGGAGATAGACCTTGGGGAGGCCTTGGGGAGAGTGGCTGCAGAGTCATACAAGTCGCATATGGATAATCCGCCCTTTGACCGGTCCCCTCTGGATGGCTATGCCTTCCGAAGCCAGGATGTGAGAGAGGCCGGGAATTCGTGTCCCATAGGCCTTACAGTGACCCAGGTTCTCTATGCCGGCGGATGGTACGACAGAGAGGTAGGGCCCCTTGAGGCTGTAAGAATTATGACGGGAGCCCCCATTCCTCCCGGGGCGGACTGTGTAATACGTCAGGAGGAGGTGTCCTTTAGGGCGGGAGAAAAGGACACCTTGTGGATTCCCCGTCCTATGAAGCCCTATGAGAACTATTGCTTTCAGGGGGAGGATTCCCAAAAGGGTACCATGCTTTTAGAAAAGGGGGAGGCCATTGGATATGTAGAGCAGGGAATTCTGGCTTCGGCAGGAATCAACCGTGTGAAAGTATATAGAAAACCCAGGATCGCCTTTTTTGTGGCAGGTGATGAGCTGTGCCCTCCCGGACAGCCCCTTAAGCCCGGCAAGATCTATGACTCCAATTACTGGCTTCTGTCAGGCCGCATGAAAGCCTTGGGATATCCGCCGGCCGTGTCCGGTATGGCCGGAGACCATCCGGAGGAGATTGCAGGAGAGCTTTGCAGGATCATAGACCAGACGGACCTTGTGATCACCACCGGCGGCGTCTCCGTGGGAGAGAAGGATATTTTCCACCAGGTGCTGCCTCTTTTGGGGGCCCGGCGTCTTTTCTGGAGAGTGAAGATGAAGCCCGGAACCCCGGCTATGTTCGCCCTGTACAAAGGAAAACCCATGATTCACCTTTCCGGCAACCCCTTTGCGGCGGCGGCAACCTTTGAACTTCTGGCAGTACCGGCTCTTAAAAAGCTGACAGCTGCCCCCCATCTGACCCAGAGGCGGCAGAAAGCCGTTCTGACCCGGGACTTTGAGAAGGCGGGCGGGCGGAGATTTGTCCGTGGTTATGTGGAGGATGGAATGGTAACCCTGCCTCCGGCGGCCAGTCATGCCTCCGGGATGCTTTTTTCCATGAAAGGCTGTAACTGCCTTGCTGATCTGCCTCCCTCCGAGACGCCTATAAGGGCAGGGCAGGAGGTGGAGGTAATCCGATTTCCTTCATTATAGAAGAATCTGGCATTTATAGGCAGAAACCATTTGCAAAATCAGAAATTTCATGTAAAATAGGAGGGACGATGCAGTCCCAAGGACTGTGGGAAGTTTTATCATGAAATCAGAAAGGTGAAAGAGATGATTAGTGCAAACAACGTAACACTGCGTGTGGGCAAGAAGGCATTGTTTGAGGATGTGAACATTAAGTTTACGGAAGGCAACTGTTATGGGCTCATCGGGGCCAACGGAGCGGGAAAGTCCACATTTTTAAAAATACTGTCCGGCCAGCTGGACTCCACCAGTGGAGATGTGGTGATCACTCCGGGCCAGAGACTGTCCTTTTTACAGCAGGATCATTTTAAATATGACGAATATCCGGTTCTTGACACAGTGATTATGGGCAATCCCCGCCTTTATCAGGTGATGAAGGAGAAGGATGCCATCTATATGAAAGAAGACTTCAGCGATGAGGACGGAATCCGTGCGGCTGATCTGGAGGCAGAATTTGCGGAGATGAACGGCTGGGAGGCAGAGTCCGATGGGGCCAACCTTCTCAACGGCCTCGGCGTAGATACGGAATACCATAATACGCTTATGAAGGATCTGAACGGCTCCTTAAAGGTAAAGGTGCTTTTAGCCCAGGCGCTCTTCGGCAACCCCGATATCCTTCTTCTGGACGAGCCTACCAACCACTTGGATCTGGATGCCATCGCATGGCTGGAGGAGTTTTTGATTAATTTTAATAATACGGTGATTGTGGTTTCCCATGACCGGTATTTCCTCAATAAGGTCTGTACGCACACGGCGGACATTGATTACGGCAAGATTCAGCTGTACGCCGGCAATTACGATTTCTGGTATGAGTCCAGCCAGCTTATGGTCCGCCAGATGAAGGAGGCCAACAGGAAGAAGGAGGAGAAGATCAAAGAGCTTCAGGAGTTCATTCAGAGATTCTCGGCCAACGCCTCCAAGTCAAAGCAGGCCACATCCAGAAAGCGTGCTTTGGAGAAGATCGAGCTGGATGACATTAAGCCATCCAGCAGAAAATATCCCTATATTGACTTCCGCCCGGCAAGAGAGATCGGCAACGAAGTCCTGACAGTGGAGAATTTGTCAAAGACCATTGACGGCGTAAAGGTACTGGACAATCTGTCCTTTATCCTGAACCGGGAAGATAAGGTGGCTCTGGTAGGGCCTAACGAGCAGGCCAAGACCGTGCTCTTTAAAATTCTGTCAGGAGAGATGGAGCCTGACGAGGGAAGTTACAAGTGGGGCCTGACTACTTCCCAGTCCTATTTCCCCAAGGACAATACGGAGGAGTTCAGCAATGACGATACCATCGTGGAATGGCTGACTCAGTATTCCCCTGAGAAGGACGTGACTTATGTCCGGGGATTTTTAGGGAGAATGCTCTTTGCAGGAGAGGACGGCGTTAAGAAGGTAAAGGTGCTTTCCGGAGGCGAGAAGGTGCGGTGCATGCTGTCAAAGCTGATGATTTCCGGCGCCAACGTGCTTATGCTGGATGAGCCAACGGACCACCTGGATATGGAAGCTATCACGGCGTTAAACAACGGCCTTATGAAGTTCCCGGGAGTGCTGATCTTCTCCTCCCGTGATCATCAGATTGTCCAGACCACTGCCAACCGGATTATGGAGATCGTAGGAGGACAGCTGATCGACAAGATCACCACCTACGACGAGTATCTGGAAAATGATGAGATGGCCAGGAAGAGACAGGTGTTTACCATCAATGTGAAGGACGAGGAAGCACAGGATTAAAAATTACGAATACGCTTGGGCGGACAGGGGGCCAGCAGGTGTCATATCACCTGCTGGCCCCCTGCTTGTTCTTCAGCCCTTTTTGGCATCCAGATATTCCCCTGCGTCTTTAAAGAAGCTTCCCACAATAAGGAGAATAATAATCCCTATGGGAAATGCGGCAATGATGGATACGGACTGTAAGTTGGCCATGGAGCTGTCGGAAAAGATCAGGGCTATGGGCAGAAGCATGAGAAGGATGGCCCAGAACAACTTGATGTTCTTGTGAGGCTCTTTTCCCTCAGGAAGCTCTTTGTAAGAGTAGGTGGCGGCCACCATGGTGAGGGCGTCAAAGGAGGTGGCGTAAAAGGCGATCATGGCGACAGCCAGGAGCACAAGGCCTGCCTGAGCCAGGGGAAGAGTTCCCATGATTGTAAGGATGATCTCGTAGAGATCACCGGTCTTTTCATAGAGCCCCATGAGATCCAGCCTGCCTGAGGTCTGGAGGCCCAGGCCGTAGCCTCCCAGAATGATAAAGGAAGTAAAGGTCCCCGCCAGGCCGTAGAAGTAGCCTCCCAGGATCGTCTGGCGGATGGTTCGTCCTTTGCTTATGGCGCCGATGAAAAAGGGGGTTGCCACACACCATACCATCCAGTAAGCCCAGTAGAAGATGGTCCAGTTCTGGGGGAAGGAGGAGGTCCTTAAGGAGTCGGTCCAGGTGGACAGGCCTATAAAATTCTGGACCAGATTCCCCATGGCGGTGATGCCGGTCTCCACAATATATCTGGTTCGGCCGCCTCCCAGCAGGACATAGGCAAGAAGGGCAAAAAACAGGTAAAAGCAGGAAGCCGCCAGTTTCGCCACCCCTTTCATGCCGAAATATACGGTGACCGTGTAAGTGACGCAGATCACCACCAAAATGACGATGGTCAGAAGATGATTCTGCACAAGGCCGAAGACCTTGGCCAGGGCGGCGGACAGGAGGGGGGTGGCAAGGGAGAAAGTAGTAGCCGTTCCGGCCAGCAGAGCAAACACTGCCGTAAGGTCAATGAGTTTTCCCGGAATGCCATCCACATGACTGCCCAAAAGAGGACGGCATGCTTCGGAATACTTTTGTTTGTTCCGCCTGCGCACATGAAGCATGAAGCCGAAGGCGGAGGCCAGAACCACGTAAAAACTCCAGGGGATAGGGCCCCAGTGGAATAGAGGGTAGGTGGAGGCCCAGTCCTGCAGTGCTCCCAGTTCCCTGATTCTCGGCTCTCCGGCATAGAGAATCCATTCGCATAGGGAATAGAACAGGATATCTGCCGCCAGCCCGGCAGTGAACATCATGGAGCCCCACTGAAACGAGGAATATTGGGGCTTCTCCCCCTCCCCCAGCCGGATGGCGCCGTATCTGGAGCATGCAATGTAGAGGGAGCACAGAAAGATCCCAAGACCCATGAGAAGATAACAGCTGCCCAGCTCATTGCCCAGAAAATACCGGACAGATTCCAGGGCGCGGCCTGACCCTGTGGGATTAAAGAAGAACAAGACACATAAAAGCAGGATGCATACAAAAGGAATCACGGTGGTGGTCAGATCAATAGGTCCTGTTACAAGTGATGCCAGTTTTTTTTTCATTAGAAGATCTCCTTTGTGTTCAAAAAAGTATAAAATAAAATTATATTGAACATAATACCACCCAAACCAGAAATTAGCAAGGGAAAAAATGTGAAGATTTTATGACTTTTTGCAAAAACCCCTATAAAAAGAAGAGGTTTTCTTATATAATACATAGGATTGTAAAGGAGGAAAGATAAAATGATAAAGAAATGGTTTCTATTGCTCATGAGCGTTTGTTTATTGTCAGGATGTACCAAGAGTAATATTATTCCCGATGGAAACGATGAGCAGCCCATGTCAGCAGATGGGATTGTGTGGGATCAGATTTGGGATGATATGGAAATGATCTATGAAGATCCGGTGGATTATCCCTTCGTGGAAAGTGTGAACGTAGGCGTTTTTCCAGAAGATAATACCATAAAGTTCTTTCTGATCTTAAAGGAGGAGATCTCCGTGGAAGAGGCAGAAAGGTATGCCATAACCGTAGTCAAAGGGTTTAATGACCTGATTTGGGCACAGAACAGCAGCTATGCTGCCTCTGCCGACTTATCCTACGGCGGTTATGTAGAGCAGTTCAATCTCCATGTGGTAGTGACCCTGGAAGAAAATAAAGAGAACCGGGAAGCATGGATTCTGGAAGACGGCATTCCTGCAGGAACTTACCGGCCCATTGAAGCGGCAGATGAGATGGAGGATGACGGGGAAGAAGAGAGCACAGCAGCAGAATCATAGGAGCACTTTCGTTAAGGGCCCGCAAGGGGCGCAGGAAAAGGGATCTGCTTTCCTGCGCCTTTTCCTGTGTGCCCAAACAAAAGCCTCTTTAAACCGGAAGTCCGCTGTGAAAGGAATAGCTGCCAAGCTCCTGGATGAGGGGAGTGAAATCTCGGTCCTCCGGGGGGAGCTGGGTAACAAGGAGCACATAGATCATATAATAGATGGTTCGGCATTTGGCCAGACACTGACGAAACAATTCCGGGAAGGACTGGGCAGATGCCATCTGCCTGTTCCAAGGATTGCACCAGATCTCATGGTCTAAGTTCAGGCTCCAGCGGGGATTTGCCACCTGATCGGTTACCAGCTTCCGCGATGCTACCGGGTTAGCCAGGAAAATGGACTCGAAAAACTCAATGCTGTTTCGCTTTTTCCCGGAAGGATCCGACAAGGTGCGGCATCCGAACCTGAGTGCAAGGATGGAGCGGTGGACCATTCTGGGGGTTACCTGAAAATTGTTGCTGTAGGAAATAGGATAGTAAGCCTGATTGATGCATTCCGAGAGAAGCCTGGAGATAAACTGAAGCTCCTGGCCGTTAAGGCAGATGGTGGCTGCCTGGTTGAACTCGGAAGGCTTTTTCTTTTTATATTTGCGCAGGAGAAGGGCGTCAATGTCATTCTCCAGTTCGGCGTGGAGACCGTGATGCTGGCTGTTGGGGTTGCTGATATCGTACTGGATACGTCCGTAGACATAAGGGTGGCAGATTGAGTCTCCAATATAGTGGTTGATATATCCGCAGAAGTAGGCAAGGGCCTGCTCCCGCTGCTGCTTGGATGAGATTTGGAACATCTCTTTTAAGTAGACTTGAAAAAACTGGCTGACATTGTGCTCATGCATGTAGGAGCCTACATTGCGGTAATCTCTGTGGCGGAGAATGGGAATGTTATAAAAGAACATATCAGGGCCCTGAAGCCCAAGCTGGTAAAGCCAGCGGTATTTGGAGATAATATGTTTTAACTGGTTGGCCGGAAGGTCGTTGTAAGCCTTCATTCCCAGTATATAATGAGTTGTAAATCCGGGCATATGGTACCTCCCTCGAGTATTGTTATGAAAATTATATCACAAAAAAACAGAAAGGAAAAGGTTCAATACCGGCTTATGTCTCATTGCCTGTGAACAGTAACATAGGGTATCCTCCTGTGGAGGAGGAGAATGGCAGCCATGTTGGGGAAGGCCATAAGTCCGTTCCAGATGTCAGACAGCTCCCACACTGCCGTCAGGGTGCTGACACACCCAAGAAATACGGAATAACCATACAAGATGAGATACCCGATTTTAATCCGGTGGGCAGTTGGGCCGCTGATTTCAATCCGGCTGCCAATCAGGGAGATTACAGCTTCCAGAGTCTGCCTTCCCAGATAATACCAGGCGATCATAGTTGCGAAGGCAAAGACTACCATGGAGCCGGATACCAGATACTGTCCTGTCTTTCCCAGAACCTTCTCAAAGCAGAAGGCAGTGAGGATTGCCCCATCATGGGTTCCGGCAGCCAGCCCTCTGCTTCCTCCCATAACACAGAGGATTACCAGGGCCGTCATGGTACAGATGACCACAGTGTCAAAAAAAACTTCAAACATGGCCCACATGCCCTGTTCTTCCGGAGTGGTGTGATCTGTGGCGCCGTGGAGTCCCGCAAGGCTTCCCAGTCCGGCTTCATTGGAGAAGACACCTCTGGCAATGCCGTACCGGAAGCTCTGCATGATGCCGTACCCGCCCACACCACCCAGAGCAGCTTTGGGAAGAAGGGCATAAGCGAGGATCTCCCTCAGGGCAGGGAGGATCTGGCTGCGGTACTGGATTAAAACCACGGCGGAAAAAAGGATATAGATGCCTGCCGACACAGGAACCAGCCTCTCGGCCACACCGGCCACCCGGCCGGCGCCGCCCCAGGCCACAAACACCACCAGACCCGTAATGACCGCCGCCCACACTACAGGAGGAACTCCTGTAAGATAGCAGAGAGTCTGAGCGGCAGCATTGGACTGAACCATGCTTCCCATGCCTAAGGAAGCCAGGAGACACAGCATACCATAGATAAGACTTAGTGCCGGGCTTTTAAGACCTTTTGCAAGGTATACCATGGGGCCGGAGATCCACTGCCCCCGAAAGTCCTGGTAGCGGTAGAGAATGCCCAGGCTGGTCTCTGCATAGGCTGTCATCATTCCTATGGCTGCCGACACCCACATCCAGAAGATGGCCCCGGGACCTCCCGCCATGAGAGCCGAGGCCACCCCCACAATATTGCCGGTGCCGATGGTGGCGGCCAGAGCCGTACAGGCCGATTGGATTTTGGTGATGGAATCTGTGTGAAGGCACTGGCCGGGGGTGTTTTTTTGTCTTCTTATGAGGCTTCCTGCCGTGGTTTTCCACCAAAGGGAAAATCCCGAGAATTGAAATCCTCCTGACTCAACTGTAAAAAAGAGACCGCCCAACAGCAGAATCCCAATGAGCGCCGGCCCCCATACCAATCTGTGTAGTTCATGAATCATAATCTGTCTCCTTTTCCTCAGCTGGGAAGCGTGATTCTTATTAATCATGTATTCCTCGGCTGTGCGGACTATTCCCCTAAATTGTAACCACGTAGCCCTTGACAAGAAAAATAAATATGCAATATACTGCTAGATAATATGTGATAGGTAATCCAGAAGGGAGAGAATAAGCATGGAATATATATGGCTTGTAACAGGCTTTCTGTTATTGATTAAGGGAGCGGATTTTTTTGTGGAGGGCAGCTCTTCTCTGGCAAAGCTTCTGCGGGTGCCCAGCATTATCATTGGTCTGACGATTGTTGCTTTTGGAACCAGTGCGCCGGAGCTGGCAGTGAGTCTCTCAGCCTCCTTAGCCGGGAACAACGATATGGCCATAGGCAATGTCATCGGGTCCAATGTGTTTAACCTGCTGGTAGTGATCGGGGCCTGCAGCCTTGCGGCGCCTGTAGTTGTGGACAAGAAAGTTCTATACGGGGACTACCTGTTCGGAATCTTTACGGCGGTAACTATGGTGGCTCTGTTTTTGTGGGATCTTACCTTGAGCAGGCTGGATGGCTGTGTTCTTCTGGGAATATTCGGATACTTTCTCTTTCAGATGATAAAGAATACCCTGGCCAGCAGGGCCGTGGGAGGAACCCGGGAGGCGGATGATTTAAAGGCCGGGAATCCCTTTAAAAATCTGCTGTTTATCGGAGGAGGACTGGCTGCCATTGTCTGGGGCGGAGACCTGGTGGTGGACAATGCCAGCGTGATCGCCGCATCCTTCGGACTGAGCCAGACCCTTATCGGTCTGACGGTGGTGGCTTTGGGTACATCCCTGCCGGAGCTGGTAACCTCTGTGGTGGCGTCGAAAAAAGGAGAGAACGCCCTTGCCCTCGGCAATGTCATCGGCTCCAATTTGTTTAATATCCTTCTGGTTCTTGCGGCGTCTGCTGCCATAAGCCCTATGAAAGTGGGTGTTCTTTCGGTGTTTGACGGGATGTTCCTTATTCTCTCCAGTTGTCTGGTGTGGTATCTGGCAAGGACAAGGATGGCGATTACCAGAAAAGAGGGTATTTTTATGCTGGGCCTGTATGCGGTTTATACGGGATATATTATTATGAGATAAAAAGACAAGATTCGGGTGTCCTTATTGGCAGGGCTTTTGACACCCGAATCAAGACAAAAAATTGCGAAACTCGAAGTTTAGAGAATATTCAACCACGCTTTGAGTTTCGCAATTTTTTATTTTAGGGATAAAAGGGAGGAGAGCTGATAAAGTAACTTTATCAGCTCGAGTATTATGAAAAAAATCTTATAAGCACTTGCACTGGCTTATCAACTGTTGTTGATGATTAAAGTATATGGGAGAAACATGAAGAAATCATGTTCATTGTGTAAAAGGTTTTTGAATGATTTTTGAATAAAATATGAACGCCTGTTATTTGCATTCCAGCACATTCTTGTAGAAGGTATCCATCTCCTCTTTGGTGTCAAAGACGGCCACATACATCTGGTTGCCCATGGCGTCTGACAGCACATCAGGAATCCGTTCCACCATTTTCATATGTTCTCCGTATAGTTCCATTATGTCTGCATGGCTCATGGCAAAATTTTTCCCATCTCTCAGCCCGGCGTATGCACAGTAGGAATGCTGTCCTACGGCTACTGTGGAGCGGCCGTAGGCCACCATATCGGCCCAGATTTTGTACACGTTGGTGTTGTGGGCAAAATTGATCATATCGGGAGTAAATCCGCCGCAGGGACGCATGTTGACCTCCAGAGCGATAATCTGACCTTTTTTGCCAAGCCCCTTGTGATCCTTGAGGAGGCGGAAAAATTCAAAATGGACGAAACGGCTTTTCACGCCGAAGCTTTTTACTGTGGCCCGCCCGGCGGCTTTGGTGTCCTTGGACAGCTCTTTTACAATATAGTAAACAGAATTATCGGCGTTATTTACAATATCCATAATGGAGTTAGGGGTCACATTGCCGGTTTCAAATAAAGGGTCTCCGTTGGCGTCGACGATGGCATCGTAGGAGTTTACCTCGGCGTCAATGAATTCTTCCATGATATAGGGTATCTCCGGCGTTTTGGTTTCCAGGAATTTTTTAAGCTCCTCATAGCTTGAGAGCTTGTAGGTATGGGAGGCCCCGACGCCGTTGTCAGGCTTTGTAATCACGGGATAATGAACCTCCTTGATAAACTCCAGGCAGCCCTCCATAGTATCCACCATATGATAGCGGGCGACAGGAATCCCGGCTTTTATATAATACTCCTTCATCTTGGATTTGTATTTGATCCGGGGGATGTCCTCTGTCTGGAAACCGCTGGTGATGTGAAATTCCGTGCGCAGCCTGGCATCTCGTTCCAGCCAGTATTCATTGTTGGATTCCAGCCAGTCGATGTGTCCGTGCTTGAAAATGAGGAAAGCCACAGCCCGGTATACCTCCTCCTCATTTTCCAGACTGTCAACCTTGTAGTATTCATTTAAACTGTTCCGTACCTCGTCTGTTAATTCATCATAGGGCTGATCTCCGATTCCCAGAACATTAACGCCATTCTTTTTTAATTCGTAACAGAACTGCCAATAGTTGGTGGGAAAATTAGGAGAGATAAAAATACAATTTTTCATTATGCATCCTTCTTTCATGGTGATCAATGAATTTCTCTAAGCGCCGGTCTGCCCCAGGAGATAGGGCACAAAATAGGCGACCTGCTTGTACCACCAGGGCCAGTCGTGGGCACAGTCGTATCCCCAGTAGTCCACCCAGAGATTGATTCCTTTGCTGCGCAGGACAGAGTCCAGCTGTCTGGTGGATTCCGGAATCTCCCAGGGCCCTTGTCCCACACAGATCACGCCTTTTTTCTGGTTATACAGACTGATATAGGGGTGGTCGTCAGGCATGTTTGGAAGAAAATGAAGGGGAGAGTTCTCATATACCAGATGGTTCATAAACCCTTGGAACCCATAATCCGCCGTATAGATTCCGCTGAGAGCCAGGAGACCATCAAAAAGATCGGGGCGGCGCAGGAACAAGGTGGCGGCATGGGTAGCTCCAAGACTGCAGCCAAAGGCAATGACTCCGGTAGATTCATCCCGGCTGCCGCGTTCATTGACCATGGCCTCCATAAAAGGAACCAACTCGTCGGTTATATAGCGGAACCACTGTTCATGGCGCCAGATTCTCCAGCCCGGATCTCCTCTTTTGTTGGACCAAGTCTCCTGATCTATGGTATCGATGGAGAAGACCATAACCTGACCGGATTCAATCCAGGGAGACCACACGCCTGCCATATGATAATTCTCAAAATCAAAAAAATGTCCGTCCTGACAGGGGATAAACAAAACCGGCCTTCCCCCATGTCCGTAAACCTTGCATTCCATATCCCGGTTCAGGGCAGGGCTGTAATGTTTAAAATACTGTACTTCCATACACTTGCTTCCTCCTGGCTTTCTATCGATGCTTTTTTGGCGGCATCCGCCGGCATGAAACGGCTTAAGACTGTCCGTACATAAGCGTTTTCATAAAAAAGGGAATCTGCCTCTCCCAGCTGGCCTCACAATGCTCCCCATCAGGGACAATGCGGCAGTTTGTAAAGATCTGCCGTTCCATAAGAAGCGACACCATCTTTCCAAAGCTGTGGATCATATTGGAATGGTTGTGAAGCTCCTTTGAGCCATAATCCATATACAGGGTGGTGTTAGGGTGGATTCTTGCATGACGGATCAGATCAGATAGTTTGTCAGGATCCACCCAGAGGGATGGGGATAGAGCGGCAGCCTTGGAAAAATAGCGGTTGTATTCCAGCAGCGCATACAGACTCATAAGCCCCCCCATGGAACTGCCTGCAATAAAGGTGTGCTCCCGGTCAGGGATGGTGCGGACCATAGAGTCGATCTCCGGCTTGAACTTGTGGATCAGCCATTCCATGGTGATCCTGCCCCACCCGGGGATCTGGCCTAACTGAGGATCCCGGAAGGCATAGGGGGAATACTCCTTCAGACGTCCGTGATCCGGACTGTGGTTGCATTCCACTGCGGCGATAATCAGGGGAACCCGGTGCTCCTCCATAAATTCCTTCATGCCCCAGCTTTTGCCATAGGTAGCATCAGAATCAAAAAATACATTGTGACCATCAAACATATAAAGAACGGGATAATGCCGGTCAGGTGCATCATCATAATAATCCGGAAGACACAGATAGGCCCGCCTTGTCTCGCTGCCTGTCAGCTCCGGAATGGTTATATCCCACTTCTCTACCATAACTGCCTCCATTCATCGGTTTTGTTAAATATAGCATAAGGAAAAGCAAATATCAAGATTTGATTGATTTATCGGTGCGCAAGTTTAAAGCAGTAAAATGATAACGATTGACATTTTGAAAGGACGGATTAGAAAAAAGATAAGAAGCAATGGAGAGGAAATTGGGATATTATTATAAAAAAACACTTAAAAATTAGGAAATATATAAAAATATAAGCAAAAAAACA
>JAAWHU010000068.1 GCA_022796015.1 Hungatella sp.
CTCTGCCCGAGTGTTTTTTGTCCTACTGGGCTCAGCGGAATGCTTGGTGTACCAAGGCTTTGTATGGAATATATGGTCAGAATATTCTCTCAGCTTTGACTTTCGCAATCACCTATAAGGTAGAGAAGAGAAAGGAGCACCACAATGTCAGAAGCATTAGCTCACGCAAACATTTACACAGAAGAGGACTACTACAACCTGCCGGAGGACGTCAGAGCCGAACTGGTTGACGGCCAAATCTATTACATGTCAGCCCCCAGCAGGATACACCAGGAAATACTTGGCTTTATGTTCAATACCATATTCAATCATATCAATTCCAGCCATGACTATATCCGAAAGTTAAACCTGTATGCTGACGCTGGGGTGAGAGAGTATTGGATTGTGAACCCCATAAAAGAAACAGTCTTTGTCTATCATCTGGAGGAAACTAAATTTGAAGCTGCTACTTACACTTTCCAGGACAAAATAAAGGTCAACATCTATGATGATCTATGGATTGACTTTACTGAGTTGGGACTATAATTTACTAAGCCTCCTGAACGTGCCAAGGGGGCTGTTCCTTTGTCAGGTTCATTCCAGGATTAATCCGTATCCAAGAAGTATAATATTAATAGGTTTCTGAAGGGAAAGATTAGGGGGAAGAGGTTTGAGATACTATATTGCAGATCTGCATTTTTTTCACACAGCCATAAACGACCATATGGACTGCAGAGGGTTTGGCAGTGTGGAGGAGATGAATGAATACATGATACAAAAGTGGAATGCCAAGGTCCGAATGCGGGACGAGGTCATTATCATCGGAGATTTGTCCTGGGGAAATGCAGAGGAAACCAACGGACTTTTAAAGCGCTTAAACGGGATTCTCTGTCTGATTCAGGGGAATCATGACCGGTTTCTCACCAACAAGCATATGGATGCAGGCCGTTTCAAATGGATTAAGCCCTACGAGGAACTGTCGGATAACAGGAGGAAGGTAGTTCTGTGTCATTACCCCATTATGTTTTACAATGGCCAGTACCGCCTGGATGAGGCGGGGAATCCTAAGACCTACATGCTTCACGGCCATGTCCACGATACCCGGGATCAAAGGCTTTTGGAGCAGTTCCAGGAGCTTACCAGGCAGGCTGTTATAACGGATGTTCAGGGCAGCGTCCGCCATATTCCGTGCAATATGATTAATTGCTTCTGCATGTATTCGGATTATGAGCCTCTTACTTTGGATGAATGGATTGACAAGAGGCTTCCGGGATGATACACTAAAGGAGCAAACAGGGAGCTGGTGTGCCGGCTGAGAGGAAGTAATCCAACTTCGACCTATATAACCTGATTTGGGTAATGCCAACGTAGGGAACATATGAGACTGTATTTGTGATGTATTTTAAACGTCCATACCATGCGTGGTGCGGGCGTTTTTTTGTTGCTTCACGGGAATGTGCTGCCATGAGACAACAAGCTCACATGTTCCGAAGAAAAGGAGGAAACATGAATTACACAACACAAATGGACGCGGCAAGGAAGGGCATCCTTACCAGACAGATGAGTTTGGTGGCCGAGAAGGAGCACCTTGATCCGAAGGAGCTGATGAACCTGGTGGCCGAGGGAAAGGCAGTCATTCCGGCCAATAAAAACCATGGCTGTCTGGAGCCTAATGGAATCGGCTCTATGCTGAGAACCAAGATCAATGTGAACCTGGGAACTTCCAGAGACTGTATGGATCTGGATATGGAGTTTAAAAAGGTGAATGATGCCGTGAGGCTGGGGGCGGAGTCCATTATGGATTTAAGCTCTTTCGGGGATACCGAAGCATTCCGCCGCAGGCTCACAAAGGAGTGCCCGGCTATTATCGGCACGGTACCTATCTATGATGCGGTCGTCTATTATCATAAGCCCTTAAAGGAGATCACATCAAAGGAATGGATTGATGTTGTCAGGATGCACGCTCAGGACGGAGTGGATTTTATGACCATCCATGTGGGGATCAACCGGTATACGGCAAAGCGCTTTAAGGAGGCCAAAAGACTGACTAACATTGTGTCCAGAGGCGGCTCTATCATCTTTGCCTGGATGGAGATGACAGGGCAGGAGAATCCCTTCTATGAACACTATGATGAGATCCTGGACATCTGCCGGGAGTTTGACGTGACCATGAGCCTGGGAGACGCCTGCAGGCCGGGGTGCTTAGAGGACGCTACGGATATCTCCCAGGTGGAAGAGCTGGTGACTTTGGGAGAACTGACAAGGAGAGCTTGGGACAAGGATGTTCAGGTGATGATCGAGGGGCCTGGACATATGCCTCTTGACCAGATTGCCGCCAATATGAAGATCCAGCAGACGATCTGCAAAGGTGCGCCGTTCTATGTTCTTGGGCCTTTGGTGACAGACGTGGCGCCGGGATATGATCATATTACGGCAGCCATCGGAGGGGCTGTTGCCGCTGCCGCGGGAGCCGCATTTTTGTGCTATGTGACGCCGGCGGAACACTTAAGGCTTCCTGATATCAATGATGTGAAGGAAGGGATTATTGCTTCCAGGATCGCGGCCCATGCGGCGGATATTGCCAAGGGAATCAAGGGGGCAAAGGACTGGGACCGTCAGATGAGCCAGGCCAGAAAGAAGCTGGACTGGGAGGAAATGTTTAGGCTGTCCATAGACCCGGACAAGGCGAGGGCATATCGGGCGTCGGCAAAGCCGGAGAAGGAGGATACCTGTTCCATGTGCGGCAATTTCTGCGCGGTGAAGAACATGAACCGAATTCTGGATGGAGAGATTGTAACGATTTATGACGAGTGACAAGGAGGAGAACCCTATGAAGATGAACAGTAAGAAGATAGTAGTAAGCGGTATGATGGTGGCCCTGGCCGTGTCCTTATCCGGATTTTCCATTCCCATAGGAGCATCCAAATGCTTTCCTATCCAGCACCTGGTTAATGTGATGGCTGCCGTATTTTTAGGGCCGGTCTATGGGGTGAGTGCTGCATTCTGCACTTCCTTCATCAGGAATCTCCTGGGAACAGGAAGCCTTCTCGCATTCCCGGGCAGCATGACAGGAGCCCTTCTTGCCGCCTGTCTGTATCGGAATACAGGCAGGCTTACGGCAGCTTATATTGGAGAAATATTTGGAACCGGCATTCTGGGAGGGATCCTGTGTTATCCTGTGGCCACAATGCTTATGGGAAAAGAGGCCGCCATATTTGCCTATGTGGTCCCGTTTTTGATGAGTACGGGATGCGGCACTGCTATGGCAGCCGTTCTTTTAGGCGCAATGTATAAGTCTGGAATCATGAACACCTTAAGGCAGCTTATGGAATCATAATGTTCTGCCATGGGGACAGAGGAGGCTTAGAGCCTGTCTGAACATTGGGACACACTTCTAGGGCTGGAGGCGTCCGGGAAAAGGCGGCAGCAGATGGGGAGGAAGGGAAGCGCCTGACACACCTGTGACTGCGCTGGCTACCTGGTTGGCGTAAGCGATAGACTGCTTTAGGGGCAGCCCCTTGGTAAGGCAGGCAAGAAGGGTTCCTGCATGGGAATCCCCGGCGCCGATGGTATCCACCACATGGGGGTTGGGGGTTACAGCCACGTGGTATGGAGGAGTATCCTTCTCCAGACAGTAGGCTCCGTTCTCTCCCAAGGTGATGATTACGGCGTTATGAGTGCGGTCGTGGAGCCGGGCAGCGGCTTCCATGTAATCGGAGGCGCCGGTGAGTTCCATAGACTCCTGTTCATTGATGTGCAGGATAGGGGAAAGAGCCATAAGCCGGTCTGTCTTCTCCCGGGGGATGCGGCAGCCTCTGGGGCCCGGGGCATAACAGACAGTGAGCTCCGAATGCTTCTCCAGCCATGAGATGAGATGAATGCCTGTGGGCTCTTCTATCTCCAGGCCGCACACGTAGGTAAGGCCGAAGGAGTGGGATTCCCAGGGCTTCATCCAGGCTTCGTCAAAGCTGTATTCCACTCCGTGGTAGGAGAGGAAGGTCCGTTCGCCCGAGGCTTCCACCAGGCAGTAGCAGCAGCCGTTCTCCTGATCAGGGACACGGACTGTTATGGGGATGCCTGCAGCTGTCAGGCAGCTGGCTACATAGTCGCCGTACATACCGCCTCCTACCGGGCTGATAAAGGTATGGGGGGCATTGAGAAGCCTTATGATGTAGGCCACGTTGTATGCACAGCCTCCTATGGCCATGGACTGGGAGGTGGGATGGAGATTCTCGGTGGTGACAGGAAGATGGTCAAGGTGAATGATAACGTCCACGCAGGTGGAGCCGATGATCAGGGCTGGTTTCATATAAAACGTCTCCTTTTGGCTGTTTGGCTCAAAATTGAAACCACATCCCGGGTTATGCCGAGGTGTGGTTTTATAGGGCTTGCTGACTGGTTAAGGGCGGTTAGCGGTTTCTGATTCCATTATAGTAGAAGAAAGAAGGGATGTAAAGCCTTTATTGACATCCCCATTTTCAAATCATATAATTGTTTTAGCAATAGGGAAAGCAGAGGCAAACGAAGATGGAACAGTTATCACTATTTGACCGGCAGGAGGCCTATCGCCCCCTGGCCAGCCGCATGAGGCCGGAGCGGCTGGAGGATTTTGTGGGCCAGGAGCATCTCATCGGAAAAGGGAAGATTTTGAGAAACTTAATCGAGCAGGATCAGATTCCATCCATGATTTTCTGGGGGCCTCCGGGAGTGGGCAAGACTACCTTGGCTGGAATCATTGCAGGGAGGACTCACGCCCGTTTTACTAATTTCAGCGCTGTGACAAGCGGGATCAAGGAGATCCGGGAGGTTATGGCCCAGGCGGAGGAAAGCCGGCGCATGGGCATAAAGACTGTGGTGTTTGTAGACGAGATCCATCGGTTCAACAAGGCTCAGCAGGATGCCTTTCTTCCCTATGTGGAAAAGGGAAGCATTATCCTTATCGGAGCCACGACGGAAAATCCTTCCTTTGAGATCAACGGCGCTCTTTTGTCCAGATGCCGTGTCTTTGTGCTCCAGGCCCTGTCTGCCCAGGATGTGGCAGGGCTTTTAAAGAGAACTTTAAAGAGCGAACAGGGCTTTGGCTATCTGAATATTGATATTACAGACGAGATGGTAGATATGATTGCCAGGTTTGCAGACGGAGATGCCAGGACGGCTCTCAATGTTCTCGAGATGGCAGTGACCAACGGAGAGATCAGCCCGGAGAAAACCACCATTACCCTGGAGGTGCTGCGTCAGTGCATCGGCAGAAAAAGTCTTCTGTATGACAAGAAGGGGGAGGAGCATTATAACCTGATCTCCGCCCTTCACAAGTCCATGCGCAATTCTGACCCGGACGCGGCGGTGTACTGGCTTGCCCGGATGTTAGAGGCAGGGGAGGATCCTCTGTATGTGGCAAGGAGGCTGATTCGGTTTGCCAGCGAGGATGTGGGTATGGCCGACAGCCAGGCCCTTCCTTTGGCAGTGGCGGCCTATCAGGCATGTCATTTTCTGGGGATGCCGGAGTGTAATGTGCATCTGAGCCATGCGGTGATCTACCTTTCCATGGCCTCAAAGTCCAACTCCGCTTACAAGGCTTACGAGAGGGCCAAGACCGATGCCCAGGATATGCTGGCGGAGCCGGTGCCTCTTGTCATCCGCAACGGGGTCACGGATCTCATGGAACAGCTCCACTACGGAGAAGGGTATATCTATGCCCATGACACCGAAGAAAAGGTGGCGGTTATGGAGTGTCTGCCGGAGAGCCTTGCAGGGACAGAGTACTATCGTCCCGGGGTACAGGGTGCGGAGAGGGAGACGGCAGAGAGGCTTCGGGAGGTGAAGAAATGGAAGAAAGAGCATGGGCAAAGGATGAAGGGATGAACCTTCCTTCTGCGTCAATATGCTGAATGGGAACAGGTGGGCATATTGGATTTTTGTGGAAATGCCGGATTGACCGGGCATATTATTTTTGCTATAATGTTAGTATACTGACAAAGTTGAGGAACCTATTTCCATGAAGAACAAGCAAGTGGGGTTTGAGATCCGAACCTTATCCAATCTGATCCATCGCAGGATCAACCAGATGGTTGCAGAGGAGGAGGAGACTCTCACAGCCAGCCAGGCATGGGTGCTGAAGTTTCTGGTGCGGCAGGGGGAGAACCAGGTTGTGCAGCGGGATATTGAGGCAGAATTTTCCATACGCCGCTCTACAGCCAGCCACATGCTGACCCTTATGGAGAACAACGGCTATATAAAAAGAGTTTCTGTTCCCCAGGATGCCAGGTTGAAACGGATTGTTCTGACAGAAAAGGGATGTCAGGCCCATGGGCGTATGACGGACCGGCTGGAACGGTTTGAGAGTATGATGAGAGAAAAGATAACAGACCAGGAACTGAAAGTTTTTTTAGGTATACTTACGCGTTTTGAAGAGAATATCCGGTAGATGCCAACAAAGTCAGCCTGTTGGCATCCTTTTTTTTCTCATAGGGAGGCGCCTCTATGAGAAAAAATTTGTCAGTTTGGGAACAATGGAAGAAGGAGGAACAACCTATTATGAACAACAACAGACAACTATTTGAAGAAGCTCCCGTGTCCAAAGCCGTGGCGGTGATGGCAATTCCCACCATGATCTCCATGCTGGTAGTAGTTATTTACAATATGGCGGATACGTTTTTTATCGGTCAGACAGGAGACCCCATGAAGGTGGCGGCTGTGTCCCTGGCTACTCCGGTGTTTATGGTGTTTATGGCCTTGGGCAATTTATTCGGGATCGGCGGAAGCTCGGCCATTTCCAGGGCTCTGGGGGAACAGAAGGGAGAGAGGGCGAGAAACATTTCATCCTTCTGCTGTTACGGCTCTCTGGGCCTGGGGATTATTATGGCCCTGATTTTTCTGGTAGGCATGGATACAATACTGAAGCTTATCGGAGCCAGCGAGAATACCATCGGCTACGCCAGGGACTATCTGACCTACATTGCCTTCGGCGGGCCCTTCATTATGTTTGGAACGGCATTTGGCAATATCTTAAGAGGAGAAGGGGCGGCCAAGGAGTCCATGATGGGCAATATGATCGGCACCATAACCAACATTGTGCTGGATCCGGTGATGATTCTTGTGCTGGACTGGGGCGTGGTAGGAGCCGCTGTGGCCACAGTCATCGGCAATATGGCGGCCAGCGCCTTTTATCTTTTGTATTTTCTCAGAAGGAAATCCAGTCTGTCCATTCGGTTTAGGGACTTTAAAGCAGGAGAGCGGATTGCAGCCAATGTGATGTCCATCGGAATTCCGGCATCTCTAAACAACATTCTCATGAGCTGCGCCAACATTGTGCTGAACCAGGTGCTTATCAGCTACGGAGATACCCCTGTGGCGGCCATGGGTGTGGCCATGAAATCCAACATGCTGGTGGTGCTTTTGCAGATCGGGCTCTGTGCAGGGATTCAGCCCCTGATCGGTTACAACTACGGAGCAAGAAATAAAAAACGGCTGATGCAGGTGTTTAAATTTACAGGCATGTGCGCCGTGATTCTGGGAACCGTATTGACCATTGTCATGGTTCTTGCAAGGCAGGTGGTGATTCAGGCGTTTATTGACGATGCGGAGGTAATCGCTTACGGAATCCAGATGGTGATTGCCCTGCAGCTGTCGGGGCCTGTCCTTGGAATCCTGTTTTTGTGCATCAACACCATTCAGGGCATGGGAAAAGCCATCCCATCTCTTGTGCTGACCATCTGCCGTCAGGGCCTGATCTTTATTCCGGCCATCTATATTCTCAACGGATTGTTCGGCCTGGAGGGGGCCATTCATGCCCAGCCGGCAGCGGACTTTATCTCCATCGCCATGTCCTTAGCCATTTGCCTGGGAATATTCGGGAAAATGGATAAGGAAGCCAGGGCGGCGGCAAGAGACTAGTGTACTGACTCATTTACATTTCGCCAAATGACCTGCCTGAATTTCCATCTGCTGCGTTGTTGTCGGTCAACGATGCCACCGCATCGCTTCCCTCCGCCGCCTTGCAGACTGAAAATTCATTCTGCGTCATTGGGCTGAAAGTAAATGGGTCAGCACACTAGGAGAACGCGGGAAGAACGCTGATTTTCACAAAGGCAGTGACTTTTTCTTCAAATGATGTTAAAATAGAGTAAATGATTTATGGAGACACAAAAGGAGGAAAAGGTAATGTTAGATACAAAGGTTGCAGAGCTGCTGAACACACAGGTAAACAAGGAGTTTTATTCCGCATATCTGTATTTGGATTTTTCCAATTATTACATGGAGCAGGGCCTGGAGGGATTCGGCAACTGGTATAAGATTCAGGCTCAGGAGGAGAGAGACCATGCCATGCTCTTTATGCAGTATCTGCAGAACAACGGCTGTAAGGTTACTCTGGAGGCTATTGACAAACCGGATAAAGAGTTTCAAGCTTTCTCTGATCCCCTTCATGCAGGGTATGAGCATGAACAGTATGTGACAAGCCTGATTCACACTATCTACGAGGCGGCTCATGAGGCCAAGGATTTCCGCACCATGCAGTTTTTAGACTGGTTTGTAAAGGAACAGGGGGAAGAGGAGACCAACGCAGAAGGGCTGATTAAGAAGTATGACCTGTTCGGTTCTGATCCAAGGGCCCTGTATATGCTGGACAGCGAGCTGGCGGCCAGAGTGTATTCGGCTCCTTCGCTTGTGCTGTAGAGAAGAAGCCTTGGCTTAGGCCGTGAAGGCAAGGGGCATGCATAAGCCGGTTGTGGGCCGGCTGTCGGGAATCAACATAGTCCGGCTTCCCAGGGATTGCCGGGAACATGCTTTCAAGATAAATGGGGGAAGAGAATATGAATGTGTATACAATGTGTTTCAGTCCCACAGGAGGAACAAAAAGGATCCTTACTATCTTAGCGCGTGAGCTGGGAACACCTACGGAGCTGGATTTTTCTCTGCCGGGTAAGAACTACGGGATGTACCGCTTTGTGAGAGGCGATGTGTGTTTCATCGGGGTTCCTTCTTTTGGCGGCCGCGTGCCGGAGACAGCCATTAGGAATCTGACAAAGGTAAGATCCGACCATGCGGCAGCGGTTCTTGTAGTGTCCTACGGCAACCGTGCCTATGAGGACACGCTGCTGGAGCTGAGAAAGGCAATGGAGGGATGCGGCTTTTGCGTGGTGGCTGTGGTGGCTGCCGTGGCAGAGCACTCCATTATGCGGCAGTTCGGGGCCGGGCGTCCTGACAGAAAGGACGAGGAAGAACTGAAAGCCATGATTAAGCCCATTAGGGATAAACTGCTGACTCCCAAGGCCTGGAAAGATTTCTTTGTGCCGGGCAGATACCCTTACAAGGAATACCATACCATACCCATGGCCCCCAAGGCGGACGATCATTGCAGGAGGTGCGGTCTCTGTGCAGGACAGTGCCCGGTATCCGCCATTCCCGCAGACAGGCCTCAGGAGACGGATTCAGATAAGTGTATTTCCTGTATGAGGTGCGTGAGCATCTGTCCGGAACACGCAAGAAGGCTGAATAAGATGATGGTCTTCGGGGCTTCCATGAAGTTAAAGAAGGCCTGCTCCGGCCGTAAACCTAATGAATTATTTTTATAAAAATATTCGGGCGCATTACCGCGAAATAATGGACATGTTGGCAGAGAACTGCCAGCATGTTTTTCTTTTGCCGTGAACATATTAAGAAGGCAGCAGGAAGTCAGGCACAGACATGATACTGCAAAAAGTGTGAGAACAGGAGGGATATGATGAGTCCGAAAGAATTAACCTATATTGAAGACGCCCTGAGCCATGAGAAATTTTTAAAGACTCAGTGCCAGGATGCGGCAAAGAATCTTCAGGATCCGGAGCTGAAGGCTTATGTGGAGCAGTTCACACAGAAACACCAGCAGATTTTTGACAATTTTTATAATCTGATCTAAAGGAGGAGACGGCATGGATGACAAATGTATTATGGAAAACCTGCTTCTGACCACCAAGGGAGTGTGTGATCTCTATCTTCATGGAACCATAGAATCCTCCACAAAGAATGTGCATCAGGCCTTTGACCAGGCCTTGGAGGACAGCCTTTGTATACAGGATGATATCTATAAGAAGATGTCCGATAAGGGATGGTATTCCACGGAGACTGCTGAGCAGCAGAAGGTTATGAAGGTGAAAAACCAGTTTGCGGGAATGCAGTAGTCAGCAGGTAAGAAGAGGATGTAAGTGACAGGCAGCTTCGCCGGGAATCCCTGCAGGAGGGAGGCCGGCGGGGCTGTTTTGTATTTTACTATAAAAACGCCGGGATTTTTTTGTGTATAAAAGAAGCTTGCATGGGAAAAATCTATATGGTAATATAAAAATGTAAAAAAATTACGGAAAAGAAAAAACAGAGCGCAAAAAAATGACGGAGGTAGTATGGATGCTCAAGTCGATGAAAATAAAAAATTTTAAATGCTTTAAAAATGAGACTGTTTTTGACTTTAAGAAAACCAATTATAAACAGCTAGATCAGAATACAGCAGGAAAAATACTAAAGGGTGCATTGTTTGTAGGGGACAATGCATCGGGCAAGACGACGGCCATAAGACCTATAAAACTGCTTTTGGATTTATTGTTCAAAGAACAGGACATAACCCTCTTTTTGTATACATGTCTTTTTTCTAACGATCCATTGACGAGTCTGTATTATGAATTTGAGATCCAGGGACATGAGATTGAGTATTCATTTTCTTTCTCAGGAAAATCCCTTGTAGAGGAAACCCTTTCTGTTGATAAAAAAGTGATTTTAGAAAGAATTAAAAATAATGCAAAGCTGCAATTAGAGAGTGAGGCTGTGTTTCATGATGTTGAGGATTCCCTGCTGTTTTTAAGGAGAGTTTATTTCAACACAAGGTTTGCTGGAAATGACATTCTAATAAAATGGTTTGAATTTTTAAAGAAATCAATTTATATTGATGCAGATACAAGAAGAGTCTGTACTTATAATGGAGAAAAACTGAATGTAAAAAAATATTTGGAAGAACATGGAACAGAAAAGATCAATCGTTTTTTTCATGATTATAGGTTTAACTATGAAATACAATATACTCAGACCATTGGAAACAAGGGAGTTTACTATGAGTTAAGTGATGACGAGGGAAAGGAAATATTTTTTCAAAGAAAAGGGATTGACGTTCCCATACCTGTCTTCATGGAATCCGCAGGTAATCAAACCTTAGTCAATATGCTTCCGTCAATTTTAGAAGTAGTTGAAAGGGGAGGCATGTTGATTATTGACGAGTTCAGCAGCGGCCTCCACAATAAATTGGAGGAATTGCTTGTAAAGTATATTATGAAAGTGGGAAAAGAGACACAACTCTTCTTTGTGTCCCATTCAACGAATCTCTTATCCAATGCGATCTTACGACCGGATCAGATCTATTCGGTGGAAATGGAGGGGGAGGAAGGAAGTAAACTAAATCGCTTTTCTAATGAACAGCCCAGGCTTGCACAAAATATTGAAAAGATGTATTTGGGAGGTGTCTTTGGGGGGATACCAGAATATGGAACTAATTAAAAATAAAAAAGTGGGAAAAGTGCTTCTGATTGTTGAAGGCGGAAAACATGAGTTTAGCCTGATGAAAAAAATATTTGTAGATGTATTGGGTTATACTCAGATTGAGCAGAGGAGAGGCAATACAAAATATTATATGAGGCCTGGGGAAAGGCATAGTGTAATTGCGGTTATTAATACCAAAACATCAAATATTTCGTCTATTAATGAGGAAGATTACTTAGAGAGAATCTTTGGAGAATTGTTAATTAACTATGATTTTGATATAGATGATGCTGCAATTTATTACTTATTTGACAGGGATCCAGAGTCAAATGTCAATCCGGATTTAATTAAGAGTTTAATTGCTATGCTTACTAATTCACGAGATAATGAAAATTATATGCGTGGAGGAATGCTGATATTAAGTTATCCCTCTATTGAGGCATATGAAATTTCTAATTTTCTTGACAATTCATCCAAAATAGAGAAGAAATTAGGTTCAGAAGTGAAGGCTTACATAAATGAAAATGCAAAGATAATTTCCATGAATAAAATAAATGAGAACAGTATTATTCATGGAGTCACTGAGTTAATAACTTATTTGAAAGAATTAGGAATGGGGATGGATCTCGATAAGTTTTCATCTGTAAATAAAGAAGTTTTTAATGATGAAGAACAGTATCTGGAAACAAATAATAGGTTTAAATTATTATCAATGTTTTCTTTTGTACTGGCAGATTTAGGAATCCTAAGAGAAGCTTAACAAACACATTGAGGAAAAGGAAAAACAACATGGAGAACAGGTTATGGACCCTTTTAGATGCACTGTCAGAAAACTACAAGACCTCAAAGCAGCTGGGGGAAGAGCTGAGGCTCAGCGAAAAGACCATAAGAACGAGAATCCGGGAGCTGGAACAGGCTATGGAGGACAGCGGAGCCATAATCTGCTCCAAGCCAAGATACGGATACCGGCTTAAAGTGGAAGACAGGGAAAGCTGGGAACAATTCCAGTCCAAACGATACAAGGAAGACAGCCGGGTTCCCATGGACTCCGGCGAGAGGGTGGACTACATGCTGGCCCTCTTTTTAAACCGGACAGACTACATAAAATTAGAGGATTTAAGCGATTTTCTCTATGTGTCCCCCAAGACCCTGACCAATGAACTGAAGCGGGTGGAATATATTCTGGAATGCTTTTCCCTGAAGCTTGAGAGGAAGCCCTATTATGGAATCCGGACAGAAGGGCTGGAATTTGACAAAAGATGCTGCATTCTCCAGAACTTCTATCTGTCTCAGAAGCCCTTCTGGAAAAACGGAGGCAGATATGAGAAGGATCATGAGGCCATAGCAGCCATCCTTCTGGAGCTGACAAGACAGTACGATATGCGGTTTACGGAGATCGCGTTTCAGAACACCGTATTCTATATTGCCCTTGGGATTTCACGAATGAAAAAAGGATTTTTTATCGGGACCACCATGTCCCCGATTCCTGATGGCAGGGTAAAACGAGAGGTGGAGCTGGCAGTCCGCCTTTACGAACAGCTGGATATCGAGGAGAAGGAACACATAAGGCTTCCCTGGGCGGAGATTTATTTTACAGCAGTGTACATTGCAGGACGGCGGATCCTGGAGCTTCACCAGGGAAGCGGGGAGCAGAACATGGTGGCCGGGAAAGAACTTGACGGTCTTGTGTCCCGGATTCTGGAGGAGATTTACCTGAGCTACGGGGTGGAACTGCGGGACAATCTGAATCTGAGAATCATGCTGATTCAGCATCTGGTTCCCATGGAGATCCGGGTCCGCTACGGGATTCCAGTGGAAAATGTGCCGGACCGCCAGATAAAGGAAGCCTATATTCTGGCTTATTCCATGGCCCAGGTGGCGGCCGGGCAGATGGCAGAGTACTACAAAAAACCGATGCCGGAGGACGAGGTCTTCTGCATGGCCCTTTACTTTGCCATGGCCCTGGACGAGAAGAAGATGTTAAACAAGCGAAGGAACCGAATTCTTCTCATCTGCGTCAGCGGAAAAGCCAGCTCCAGGCTTTTAAAGTACCGGTTCCAGAAGGAATTTGGAGAATACATCGACTCCCTGGAAATCTGCGGGGTTCACGAGTTAGAACAGGTGGATTTCGGGCAGGTGGATTTTGTCTTTACCACCGTGCCGGTATACCGGAAGGTTTCCGTGCCCATTATGGAAATCCACGATTTTCTGGAGAGCGGAGAGATTATGTCCATCCGCCATTTTCTCCAGGCAGGAGGGCTTCAGTTCCTCAATAAATACTATAAAAAGGAGCTGTTTTTCTCCCGGATCCCAGCAAAGGACAAGCTGGAGGCGATCCATGAAATCTGCATAAGAATGGCGGATACGGTGTGGCTTCCTGAAGGATTTGAGGAGTCGGTGCTGGAGAGAGAGGAGTTCGGAGCCACGGATTTCGGCAATCTGACAGCCATACCTCATCCAAGGGTTATGATGACAAAGGAGACTGTGGTGGCAGTGGCAGTTTTAGAAAAGCCTATTCTGTGGTCCTCCAACATGGTGCAGGTAGTGGTTCTTACCTCCTTAAACGAGGAGGACGATGAGGAGACCCAGCAGTTTTACGAGGTTACGGCGGCATTTTTATCGGATAAGGAGGCGGTGGAGGCTCTCATAAGGGAGCCGGAGTTTGAGAACTTTGAGAAAAGAATTACCGCATTAAAACGGTAATAAGGGTTGTGGAGGTTATCCGGCATTTTCTATATAATTACGGCATAAGGGCTGAAACATAAGGAAACGGAGGGAGGCAATGACAAAAATCATATTACTATGCAATATGGGAATGTCCACCAGTCTCATGGTTAACAGGATGAGAGCAGCGGCAAAGGAGGAAGGGTTTGAATGCGAGATCAAGGCCCATTCCTTGTCGAAGTCAGAGAAAATCATTGCAGAAGCGGACATTCTGCTCCTTGGTCCCCAGATTGAATATGAGCTTGTACGGCTTCGGGGAGAATATCCCCATAAGCGGATCGAGGCCATTAACATGGCGGACTACGGCAGAATGGACGGAAAGAAAGTGCTGCACCACGTAAAAGAGGTTCTTAAACAGGGAACCGGTTTATAAAAAGGAGAGAAAGAAAATGCCGGATAATAAAAATACATTTACACAGACTTTTCAGATGAAATTAGGGCAGTTTGCCTCAGCCATGAGCGCCAATATCTATGTGACTGCCATCCGTGATGCCATGCTGGCCTATGTGCCCTTTACATTTATTGCCTCCATCTTTTTGATTTTGGCCTGCTTCCCACTGGAAGGGTTTAACAACCTGGTGTCCTCCATACTTCACTGCGAGGCAGCGGTATGGCAGGGGAAACTCATGTATGTTCATGCTTCCAGCCTTGCAATCGGCGGACTTTTGGTATCTCTCACCATGGCTCACTCCATGGCGGAGAAAATGAAGCTTAACGAGACTCAGATAACCGTAACCTCTCTGGTAAATTATCTGATTCTCACTCCCATGGTGGTTACGGATTCGGGGAAAGCCATTGTTCTTAGCTCCGTAAGCGCCGAGGCCATGTTCTGCGCCATTCTGACCGGTATTTTTACGGCCAAAATCTACCAGTTTATTGACAGCAAGGGCATTAAGATCAAGATGCCGGAGGCAGTGCCCCCAGCAGTGTCCGCGCCCTTTGAATCCTTGATTCCATCGTTTTGCGCGATCTTTGTATTCTGGGTAGTACGTCTCATTATGGATGCTTTGGGGACCAATGCAGTAGCCCTGATTAACAGTACCCTGGGCATGCCTCTGTTCCTTATCGGCGGTTCCATCTTCGGTATTGCCGGGGCTAAAATATTTGAACAGCTTCTGTGGTTCTTCGGACTTCACGGCGGCTCCATTGTATCCGGCGTTATGACTCCGGTCCTTCAGGTGCTGGAGGATCAGAACAGAAACCTGTCCATGATGGGGGAGCTTCCCACCAACATTATCAGCAGCAGCTTTTATTCGCATTTTGCTTCCGTAGGAGTCGTGGGCGGCGTGATCGCAGCGCTTATTGTGGCAAAAAGCCGCCAGTACAAGGAGATTTCCAGAATCGCGGCAGTTCCTTACATCTTTGGTGTGGGAGAGCCGGCGCTCTTTGGATTCCCCATGATGTTAAACTTTGATTTGATCATTCCCTTTTTGTGTTCCAATGCAGTGTCAGCCATGATTGCCTATCTGGCGTTTTCACTGAAACTGGTTCCTGTGGTCACGGGATTGATACAGCTTCCATGGACAACGCCCCTTCTTGTCAGCGGCGCGCTGGTTACCAACAGCATCTGGGGAGCTGTGCTGCAGCTGGTTCAGCTGGTGGCGGCCACATTGATCTGGATGCCATTTATGAAAAAAGCAGATAGGAGGATTCTTGCCACGGAGAACGGAGAGCAGGAATAAGGAATCTGCGGGCTGCCGGGACATACAGACGTTGGAAATGAATGTTCCGGCACCCTGATGGTGAGAAATTCAGAAGGTCTGGCAGCCCGCAGAGCATGAAGGCCAGGAAACGTCAGAAAACCGGGAGACGAGATCTTAGGCTTACTGGGGATAGAACTATAATAGGCAGGCGAATAAGCGGACAAGGAGTGTACAGCCATGGGTGAACAGCAGATTGGCAGAATTATGGAGATGATAAGCCTGGCCGGTCTTTCCAGGGCTAAGTATCTGGAGGCTGTGAGGGAGGTCAGGAAGAAGAAGTTTGACAGGGCGCAGAAGCTCATGGAAGAAGGGGAGGAATGCTTTGGTCAGGCTCATGAGATTCATTCGGAGTTTCTGGAATCAGGGAGCATGGAACTTTTGGAGTGCGGAAGCAGCGACCTAAATCTGATTCTGGTTCATGCGGAGGATCAGATGATGTGTGCGGAGACTTTTCGGGTACTGTCAGCAGAGCTGATTGAGATGTATCGGGAGATTGTCAGTGACAGATAGCCTTAAGGATATCTTGTAGTTGAAGGAGATCAGGGAATATGGCAGTGTATTCTAAATGGATTTGGAGCGGGGAGTGGAGCAGGAAGGAAGATGAGGCTCCGGGCCAGGTGCTGTTTCGGAGACGGTTTGAGCTTGAAGGGGCGGCGGAGAAGGCCTGTGTAAGGATTTCGGCGGACTCCAGATATAAGCTGTATGTCAACGGAAGGTTTGTGGAGGCAGGGCCCTGCAAGGGGGATGGGCAGGTATGGTTTTATGATGAAATGTCCATTAAGCCCTTTTTAAAAACAGGGGAAAATGTGGTGGCCGTGGCAGTGCTCCGGTTTCCCATGAGACCCTCCGAGAGCAATCAGAGCATGGTGGGAACTTTTTTCCCCGGATTGTTCCTGGAGGGAAGGGTAACGGAGGAAGGGGGAAAATGCCTGGATTTCTCGGCAGATAAGGAATGGAAATGTGTCATAGACAGGGATACCTTATTTGTGAGGGAGGCGCCGGGATTTTCACCCCTTCATTTTTATGAGGATGTGACGGGAAATCCCAAGATGAGAGGGTGGAAGGAAGCGGGATTTGACGACAGTGCCTGGCAGGAGGCCTGCCCCTATGAGAGAGGGCTTATTCGTGATGCCGTGAGTCCCGGCAACTTAAATCCCAGGCCCATTCCCTTTATGAGGAGAAAAAAGGGGAGATTTGAGGAGATTATGAGGGTATGGCCTGCTGGTACAAAGGGGTGCGGGGAAGATAGTACCAAAACCGAGGAGCATAGAAAGCAGCGCAGGGAACAGTGGGAGCAGATGGTGAAAGGCGGCAAAACCGTGGAGATTGGGCCCAACTCGGAGGAAATGGTGGAGCTTCACGCAGGGGAGGAGATGACAGGATATCTTCATCTGGTGCTGGAGCAGGGAGCCGGGGCTCAGATTCATATGCTGCAGTCCGAGGCCTATGTTCAGAAGAACCAGGTGACCAAGGCCGGAAAGCCCGTAAAGGCAGACCGCTTAGACTGTGAAGACGGAGTTCTTCAGGGGTATACGGACAGATACCGGCCCGCCGGGGATGGAACCGCAAAGAGGCCGGAGGAGTATGAGCCCTTCTGGTTCCGTACCTTCCGGTTTGTTCAGCTTAAGATTGTGACTGGAGACAAACCCGTCAGAATCCGGGATTTTTATTATGAGGAGACCGGATATCCGCTGGAGGTGAAATCCCACGCAGAGACCTCGGATCCGTCTCTTGAGAAAATATGGGACATCAGCGCGAGAACCCTGAGAAGGTGTATGCATGAGACCTACATGGACTGTCCCTTTTATGAGCAGCTTCAGTATGTTATGGATTCCCGGGCCCAGATTCTCTTTACCTACAGCGTCTCCATGGACGACAGGCTGGCCAGGAAATGTATGGATGATTTTAAGAGGGCCCAGAGATATGACGGACTGCTCTGCAGCGCCTATCCCAATACCAGGCCCAATGTGATACCGGGATTTTCTATTTTTTATGTGTGGATGCTTCATGACCACATGATGTATTTCGGAGATAAGGAGCTCATCCGTTACCACATGCCGGCAGTGGAGCAGGTTCTGGCCTTTTTTGAGAGGTGCAGGACGCGGGAAGGATATGTGGGGAGGACGGGAGGATTTTACCGTCAGCATAAATTCTGGTCTTTCATTGACTGGGCGCCTCAGTGGAAGGTAGGGGTTCCCGGTGCGGCAGAGGCAGGCCCCATTACCATGGAAAGTCTGCTGTACCTGATAGGACTCGAGAAGGGGGCGCAGCTGGCCCGTTTCCTTGGCCGAGAAGAGCAGGCTGGAGAGTATGGACGGATCGCCGGGGAAGTGAAGAAAAGCATCCGAGCATACTGTATGGACGAGGACGGACGGCTCATGGACGGCCCCGGTTACCGGGAATACAGCCAGCACTGTCAGGTATTCGGAATTCTCTCCGGGGTTCTGGACAGGGAGGAAGGGAGAAGAAATCTTTTGGATACTCTGGAGCACAAGGAACGGTACGCACAGTGCACCGTGTCCATGGCATGGTATTTGTTCCGAGGCCTGGAGCTGACAGGATTGTACGAGAGGACAAAGGAGTGCTGGGATATCTGGAGACAGATGGTGGGCAATCACATGACTACTGTGGCGGAATCCGATGAAGATCCCCGCAGCGAGTGCCATGCATGGGGAGCCCTGGCTCTCTATGAGCTTCCCAGTGTAATCCTGGGAGTGGGCCCTGCGGCCCCCGGATATGAAAAGATTAAGGTTCATCCGGTGCCGGGGTACCTAAACCAGGCCAAAGGGGAGGCCGTAACTCCTAAGGGAAAGGTCTGGGTGGAATGGAGCAAAGGTCAGGACGGAAGGCTTTCTGTTGTGGTGAAGGCTAAAAGGCAGGTTATGGAGTCTGTCGTCAGAGAAAACGGGGTTGAGTATGTGGCGGCGGATGTGTGATCAAAAGACCGAAAAGATGATGTGAGTATTGAGGAATTCCTGTATCACAGCAGACTCGAAAAGGAAAGGAATGGGGAAAAACCCATAGGTTTTTCCCCATTTTCTAATAATCTGAAAATTTCTTTATTCATCTAAACATATTACAAAATTTCTATAATTCTGTTACAAAATCCAACAAAAATAAGAAAATTTGCTTTCTTTTTATTCCAAATCAACACACATAGGATAGCATACCAGGGAAAAATTTGCAATAACTTTTCGGGGAAAAAACTATGGGATTTTCCTCAGAGCATATGCTTGTTTTTGGGCTGAAAATAGGAGTGATAGCAGGATGTGGTGTGTGGTACATGTAAAGGACAAAGGAGAGCTTCGGACGGAAGACTTTGTATCAGGCCTTCTTCCCC
>JAAWHU010000069.1 GCA_022796015.1 Hungatella sp.
CTTAGCAGCCTTGGAAAAACTGCTACAGTCCGCTACGGATACAAAGGTGGCCAGTTCCTGAAATTCCATAAAAGCTCTCCTTCGCAGATATAAAAATATTTAAAGGTTTTTATAAAAATCATTTGATTTACTTAATTTAAAACCTATTTTATAATAAACCTATTGGAATAGCAAGGGCAATTTTTCTGAAAACAAAAGAGGAGAAGGGAAATGGAAAGAGATCATGTGAAATACTGCACTTATTTGCAGATTTTGGAGGAGGAGCTGATTCCGGCCATGGGGTGCACGGAACCCATTGCCTTGGCATATGGTGCTGCCAAGGCCAGGGAGGTTTTGGAGGAGCTTCCCGACAGGGTTTTGGTACAGGTAAGCGGGAGTATTATTAAAAATGTAAAAAGCGTCATTGTTCCCAACACCGACCATCTCAAAGGGATTCCGGCGGCTGTAGCGGCGGGGATTGTGGCTGGCCAGCCGGAGCGGCAGCTGGAGGTCATCGCCACAGTGTCACGGCAGGAAATCCAGAAGATGAAGGAATTTTTAGACACCACAAAGATCCAGATGGAGCACATTGATTACGGGCCGGTGTTTGATCTGATTATTACGGTGTTTAAAGGCTCTTCCTATGCCAAGGTACGGATCACGGACTTTCACACCAATATTATCCTTATAGAAAAGGACGGACAGATACTTCTTGAGAAGGAAGCGGCAGCCGGCAGTGACAAGGAAGTCAGGGCGGACAGGAGTCTTTTGGACATGGAAAGCATCTGGGACTTTGCCATGACCGTGGACGTGGAGGATGTGAGAGAGGTGCTGGAGCGTCAGATCCGGTGCAACACAGCCATCGCCAGTGAGGGGCTCAGAGGCAGATACGGCGCCTGTATGGGAAGAACCCTTTTGAAGGTCTACGGGGATGATATCCGGATCCGGGCCAAGGCCAAGGCTGCCGCCGGCTCCGATGCCAGGATGAACGGATGTGAAATGCCTGTGGTGATTAATTCCGGAAGCGGCAACCAGGGAATTACTGCCTCCGTGCCGGTGATTGAGTATGCAGAGGAGCTGAACTCAGGGGAGGAGAAGCTTTTCCGTGCATTGGTTCTCTCCAATCTGACGGCCATCCATCAAAAGACCTGGATCGGTACTTTGTCTGCCTTCTGCGGTGTGGTCAGCGCCGGTGCGGCGGCCGGGGCAGGAATCGCATATCTGAGAGGCGGCGGGTACAGGGAAGTGATTCACACCATAGTCAATTCTCTTGCCATTGTATCCGGTATTTTCTGTGATGGAGCCAAGGCCTCCTGTGCGGCAAAGATCGCGGCCTCCGTGGACGCGGCCATCCTTGGCTATGAGATGTACTGTCAGGGCCAGGAGTTTGAAGGGGGAGACGGCATTGTCATGAAGGACGTGGAGGCCACCATCCGCAGTATCGGATATATCGGCAGAGAGGGAATGAGAGATACCAATGAAAAGATCATAAACATGATGATGGAGGAGTAGGCTATGGGATTTAATGAGAAGGTACATGCATATATTGCGGCAAAATATTACGTTTATCTCACGGAATGCTTTGGAGAGAGAGGACGGAGGGCGTTTATCCACGGAACCCAGTACTATGCCATGCAGAGAGGCAGGCGCATGGCTCAGAGGGCTATCCGGGATGGGGAGGAGCTTACCCAGGCTTCCTACAACTATTACGGGGAATGGACAGGGACAGACGAGATCAAGGCTTTGGGATGCCAGAGCCAGACGGAGGTTACACCGGAGGGATTTCTGAAAATTACCCGGTGTCCCTGGTATACACAGTTTAAGGAGATGGGCCTTAAGGAGGCAGGGATAGAGTACTGCCGCTATCTGGATGCCGCCATTTCCAGAGGATTTAATCCTGAGCTCAACTATGTGGTGGATCAGACCCTTCACACTGCGGACTGCTGCATTCACCGCTTAGCGTCAGGGGAGATTATGGAGGGAGCAAAGAGAGGAAAGAACCCGGAAGGGCTAAGGAGCTTCGAGTACCACTGCGCCCATTCTTACTGGGCTTACCGTGAAGTGGCGGAGGCTGTCTTTAAGAGCCGGGGAGCAGAGGTAGGAGAGAAGGTGCTGAAGGATTTTGCAGAGGACTACGGCCAGGACATGGCAGACACTCTCCTGGGATACCGGTATACGAATTTTAATGTGTGCGACTAGTTAAAACCTTGCGGTGGTTCTTGCAGTGTGTTATGATAAGGTGGTTAAATTTACGGACAGGAAAGTAAAATCATGACAAGGATAAGACAGAGGGCTGCAGGAACCGCCGGTGATCAGGCGGGCTCCGGGAACATATTTTCAGGCAAGAGAAGGCAGATATTATTCTGCCTGCTTTTGCTTTTCTTTTTTTCCTGGTTTTTGTGTCTGGCCGTGGGAAGTGTTGCGGTCTCCTTCGCGGATATGGCAGAGATCATTATGGGGGAGGGGAAAGAGAGTTATAAAAATATTCTCCTCCACATCCGTCTTCCCAGGACCGCCGCCTGTGCCCTGGCGGGGGGCGGGCTGGCTGTGGCAGGGGTTGTGATTCAGAACGTTCTCCAGAATCCCCTTGCCGGTCCCAATATTATCGGAGTCAATGCGGGAGCCGGCTTTGGGGTGGTGTTGTGCACGTATCTCTTTCCTCTGTCCTACCAATGGATTCCCGGAGCTGCCTTTGGAGGGGCGCTGTGTGCCATGGTCTTTATCTATGTCCTGGCGAAAAAGACAGGAGCTTCCAAGACTACCCTTGTCCTGGCGGGAGTGTCGGTGAACAGCCTTTTAAATGCGGCGTCAGACATGGTTCATACCTTTGGTAACGACACCATCACCAGCACCTACAGCTTCCGCCTGGGCGGGTTTTCTTCTGTCAGCGTGTCGGTTCTGGTTCCGGCGGGGATTCTTATAGGAACCGCTCTGTGCCTTATTTTCCTCCTAAGCAATGAACTGGAGATTCTGTCTTTAGGGGAGCAGGTGGCTTCCTCTCTGGGGATGAACACCGGGTTCTTCCGTTTTCTGTTTCTTGTTCTGGCGGCAGTGCTTTCCGGAGCCAGCGTCAGTTTTGCCGGCCTTCTTGGCTTTGTGGGCCTCATTGCCCCCCATATGGCCAGGCGGATGGTGGGGGAGGAGTGCAGGTATCTGCTGCCGTTTTCGGCTCTTTTCGGGGCCTGCTTTGTGATGCTGTGCGACTTGGGAGCCAGGACCTTGTGGTCTCCCTACGAGATTCCCACTGGGATCATTCTGTCCTTTGTAGGTGCGCCTTTCTTTTTATCTCTTTTGTTCCGTCAGAGAAGGAGGAGAAGCCATGATTAGCTGTAAGGAGCTCTGTGCCGGATACGGGAAGCGGCAAATCTTAAGGCAGATTACCTGGAAGGGAGAGCCGGGAGCCTTCACGGTGATTGCCGGGCCTAACGGGTGCGGGAAAAGCACATTTTTAAAATCCTTTATGGGGCAGACCACCATCATGGGCGGGGAGCTGTATCTGGAAGATGCACCGATGTCTTCCTGGAGTGCAAGAAGGAAAGCCAGGCAACTGGCCTATGTGCCTCAGAACAGAAGCGATGTAAGCCTTGCCGTGTCGAGAATGGTGCTTCACGGCCGGTTTCCCTATGTAGAATATCCGAGACATTACACCTCGGAGGATTATGATAAGGTGGAGTGGGCCCTGGAAAAAATGGGAATAAAGGATCTGGGGGACCGCCTTTTGTCGGATCTGTCCGGCGGGGAGAGGCAGAAGGCCTACCTGGCAATGGCCCTGGCCCAGGATACCTCTATTCTTCTTCTGGACGAACCCACCACCTATCTGGATATTTCCTGTCAGCTGGAGCTTATGGAACTGTTAAAGGGCCTGGCGGCGGAGGGAAGGGCGGTTATAGCCGTTCTCCATGACTTAAACCACTGCCTGGAATACGGGGATCAGATGGTTCTTATGGACAAGGGAGCCATGGCGGCATGGGGAACGCCGGAGCAGGTTCTTGCCGGAGGCAGGCTGGAGGAGGTGTTCGGCTTAAAGGTTCATGGAAGGACGTGGGAGGACGGAAAGAGATATTACTGGTTTGAGAGAAAGGTTTAAGTTTCCTAATTGCCTGGGGTATGATATAATTTGAATCATCTTGTAGATAAAATCTGGTATGGAGGGCTAACAATGAACGTACATTTTCAGGAGTGCTGGGACAAGACACGATATGAGTCGGATCACGTCATAAGTCTTGGAGGGCAGGAGATCCCTTATCACACGGTTTGCGAGGACAATTTCTTCTATAATGAAGAGGGAAAAGCCGTGGCAACCATCTATTCCTACGGATATTTCCGCAGTGATGTAAAAGACCCTGGGGCCAGGCCAGTGATGTTTGCCTACAACGGAGGGCCAGGCTCGGCCAGCCTGTGGCTTCATCTGGGTCTGGTGGGACCAAGGAGGGTGAAGCTGGAGGATGAGATCCATCTGCCTACGGTGCCTCCCTTTGAGCTGGAGGATAACCCTAACTGCCTTCTTGATCTCTGTGATATTGTTGTGGTGGACATGGTCGGGACCGGTCTGGGAAGGCTGTTTGATGAGGGGGCCAAAGAACAGTTCTACGGCTCTGATGCGGATATCCGCCAGCTGGCCATGTTCATCGATGGGTGGCTTACAAGATATGACCGCCATAACAGCCCGGTGATCCTGGCTGGGGAAAGCTATGGAACCGGCAGGTCTGCTCTGCTTGCGGCTGAGCTTTTAGGAGGAGGGCCGGAGAATCAGGATACCTTAGGAATCTCTGTCAGCGGAATTCTTCTTCTGGGAAGCTATTTTTATCAGCCTACGTCCTTCTCTGAGGTAGCTCTAAATCTTCCTTCCATGGCTGCCACCAACTGGTACCACAATCCGGGAGGAAAGCCGTCTCTTACGGAATTTGTCAGACAGGCCTATGAATTTACGGGGAACCAGTATCTGCCGGCGTTCTACCTGGGGGACGAGGCGGAGGAAGAGAGAAAGTCAGGAGTAATCGAGCAAATGGCATATTTTACCGGCCTTGAAAAGGATTATCTGGAGCAGAACTGGCTGGATATTCCCATGCGGGACTACATGAAGCTGCTGTTAAAGGACAGCCACAAGGTGGTAGGATTCTACGACAGCCGCTATGTATGGCCGGATCTTCCCGGGATTGCCGATGCGAACGTGATCGCAGACGACCCGGCTATGGGGCAGTATACGCCGGCATATCAGGCAGGCTTTGCCCTGTTGCGGAAGGAGCTGAATATTCAGGTGGAGCGGCGCAGCAAGGGGCTGGCCCACGGCGTCAATACCCAGTGGGACAGAACCTTTAAGAGGAGCCCGGGGCAGGCTCTTGCAGGGGCTATGAGAAGAAATAAAAGCCTCCAGGTATTTTTCGCATCAGGCCTCTTTGACCTGTGCACCACTGCCGGCAATGCCCGTTTCCTGGCAAGGCACAATAAACTGGATCCTGAGAGAATCATGATAGGAGAGTATCCTTCCGGCCACATGGCATATCTGGGTGAGGAGAGTGCAAAGCTCCTGGGAGACGACTTGAGAAAATTTGTGATCAAGTCCATAAGCTAAGGAAATCTTTATGAGAGTTACATTTGTTTTTCACAGCTGTTTTGTGGTGGAGCTGGAGAGAACCGTCATTATTTTCGATTATTACGGGGAGGGAACCCTGCCAAAGCTTCCGAAAGATAAGAAAATTTATTTTCTGGCCAGCCACGGCCACAGAGATCATTTTGATAAAAAAATTTTTAAGTGCCGCAAAGAGCTTCCTCTGGCTGAGTACATTCTGTCCTGGGATATCCGGCTGACACCTGATGAGGAGCGGCCCTGGATTCACAAGGTGAAAAGGGACGAGGGGCTTGTGATGGGCCCTGTAGCCATAAGAACCCTTAAATCCACGGATAAAGGTGTGGCATTTCAGGTGAAGGCAGAGGAGGTCTCCATCTATCACGCCGGCGATCTGAACTGGTGGCACTGGGAAGGGGAGGACAAAGGCTGGAACAACAATATGGCGGCCAATTATAAAAGGGAGATCCACAAGATAGAAGGACAGCATTTTGATCTGGCTTTTGTGGTTCTGGATCCCAGGCTTGGCGGCGCCTATGACTGGGGGATGAACTATTTTCTGGAGCACACAGACAATGACCATGTGTTTCCCATGCACTGCTGGCAGGACTATCAGGTCTGCAGCCGTTTTTTGGAAGCCAGGGCCGAAACATACGGGCCGGACGGCCTGGACATATTCCACAGTCCGGAATATCCGGGGCAGGTGTGGGAGTTTGCCCCCGGCGAATCATAAAACCCTCTTTCCAACCTATATTTTATATGGTATAATGTCGACAGACATGATACCTGCGCCGGTTCGGTGTCACGAGAAGCGTGACAAAACACGGCCCGAACCGTGTGCATCCCCCGGAGGGAGCATGTGCAGAGCACATGGTATAATGTGGACAGACATGATACCTGCGCCGGTTCGGTGTTGCGAGAAGCGTGACAAAACACGGCCCGAACCGTGCGCATCCCCCGGAGGGAGCATGTGCAGAGCACATGGTATAATGTGGACAGACATGATACCTGCGCCGGTTCGGTGTTGCGGGAGGCGGGACAAAGGAGATTTAAAATTATGAAATGGAATCGGGTATTATTAAAGTTAAGCGGAGAAGCTCTTGCCGGCCACAAGAAGTCGGGTTTTGACGAGGACACAGTAAAAGAGGTGGCCCGGCAGGTGAAGATATCGGTGGACGCCGGAGTGGAAGTGGGAATTGTCATTGGGGGCGGCAATTTCTGGAGAGGCCGCACCAGCAATGCCATAGACCGCACCAAGGCGGATCAGATCGGTATGCTGGCCACGGTGATGAACTGCATCTATGTGTCGGAGATTTTCCGCAATGCAGGGATGAAGACTGAGATTCTCACCCCCTTTGCCTGCGGAACCATGACCAAGCTGTTCTCCAAGGATCTTGCCAACAAGTACCTTGGTCAGGGACGGGTGGTATTCTTTGCAGGAGGCACCGGCCATCCCTATTTCTCGACGGATACAGGCATTACCTTGAGGGCCGTGGAGATGGAGGCCGATGTGATTCTTCTGGCAAAGTCCGTGGATGGAGTCTATGACAGCGATCCGGCGGCGAACCCGGACGCCAGAAGGTATGAGACCATAAGCATCGAAGAGGTGATAGAAAAGAAGCTGGCTGTGGTGGATCTGACAGCGTCCATTATGTGTATGGAGCACAAGATGCCCATGGCAGTCTTTGATTTAAATGAACCCGGCGCTATTGCGAACGCCATGCAGGGAAAGATAAACGGTACCATTGTTACCGTATAAAGAACATGGATAATGAAGGAGGAAGTCATGCAGGAGAAATTAAATTTATACGAGGAAAAGATGAATAAGTCTCTGGATGCGCTGCAGAGCGAATATGGTTCTATCCGGGCAGGAAGGGCGAATCCCCACGTGCTGGATAAGATCAGGGTGGATTACTACGGAACACCTACTCCCATTCAGCAGGTAGGCAATATCTCCGTGCCGGAGGCCCGCATGATCGTGATCCAGCCATGGGAGAAGAGCCTTCTTAAAGCCATTGAGAAAGCCATTCTCACATCTGACTTAGGAATCAATCCCACCAATGACGGCACCATGATCCGTCTGGTTTTTCCGGAGCTTACGGAGGAGCGCAGAAAGGTGCTGGCAAAGGATGTGAAGAAGAAGGGGGATGCCGCAAAGGTGGCTATCCGCAATATCCGCAGAGATGCCAACGAGACATTTAAGAAGATGGAGAAGGCCGGAGAGATGTCGGAGGATGACCTGGAGCTGGCAAACAATAAGATCCAGAAGCTGACGGACAAGATGATCGAGAAGGTGGACAAGGCTGTGGAGGCCAAGACAAAAGAGATTCTTACAGTATAAGAGACAGGGGGCGGGGAGTACAGATACCTGCCCCTTCTGTGCGTGAGAGAAGCAGGAGGCACTGGATGAGTTTAGAGAACATGGTGATACCGGAGCATGTGGCAGTAATTCTTGATGGCAACGGGCGCTGGGCCAAAAAAAGGGGAATCCCAAGGGCCATGGGACACAAGGCAGGGTGCGAGACCTTGGAAAAGATGGTGAGGGTGGCATCAGATACGGGGATTAAGTATTTTACGGTGTACGGATTCTCCACAGAGAACTGGAAGCGGTCCACAGAGGAGGTGGGAGCTCTGATGCAGCTGTTCCGCTACTACATGGTCCGCCTTTTAAAGATTGCTTCGGCCAACAATGTGCGGGTGAAGATGATAGGAGAAAAGAGCCGTTTTGCTCCGGATATTATAAAGGGCATCAATGACCTGGAGGAGGGGACAAAGGACAACACAGGCATGACCTTTATCATAGCCATAAACTACGGGGGAAGAGACGAGATCCTGCGTGCCGCTCGCAGACTGGCCATGGACTGCCAGAAATCAGGAAAAGACGTGTCTGACGTGTCTGAGGAGGAGTTTGCCTCCTACCTGGATACGGCGGGAATCCCGGATCCGGATCTAATGATCCGTACCAGCGGAGAGCTGCGGCTGTCCAACTATCTTTTATGGCAGCTGGCCTACTCGGAATTCTATATTACGGATTGTTTATGGCCTGATTTCAATAAGGAAGAATTAGAAAAAGCCATCATTGCGTATAATAGCAGAGAACGCAGATTTGGCGGCAGAGTAAATGCGTAAAGGGGGGAATCTGTATGTTTACGACCCGGTTGATCAGCGGAATTATTTTGGTGATCCTTGCAGTCATCATTGTGGGAGCCGGAGGCAGTCTGCTGTTTGCGGTAAACGGGGCCATCTCCATGGTGGGGCTGTTTGAATTGTACCGCGTGCTGAAGATTGAGAAGACCCCTCTTGCAGCAATCGGATATCTGGCCTGCGGCGTCTACTACGGCCTGATTTGGTTTGACGGACACAGGTATATGACCCTTTTGGCCATTGGGGTTCTCATGTGTCTCATGAGTTTTTATGTATTTACTTTTCCGAAGTACAAGACCGAGGAGATTACGGCGGCGTTCTTCGGCGTCTTCTATGTGGCGGTAATGCTGTCCTATCTTTACCAGGTTCGTCAGATGCCTGATGGGAGTTATCTGGTATGGCTGATTTTTTTCAGCTCCTGGGGCTGCGATACCTGTGCTTACTGTGCCGGGAAAATGCTGGGAAAGCATAAGATGACTCCTTTGTTAAGCCCTAAGAAGACCATTGAGGGGGCTGTGGGAGGAGTGCTGGGCTCTGCGGTCCTGGGGTACGGATATGGGCAGCTGTTTGGAAATCACATGATGGAGGTGAGGAATCCTTATGTGGCCTGTGCCTTGGCCTGCGGGGTGGCGGCCATGATATCCCAGATCGGGGATCTGGCGGCTTCTGCGATCAAAAGAAACCATCAGGTAAAGGATTACGGCCATCTGATTCCGGGCCACGGAGGGATTCTGGACCGGTTTGACAGTATGATTTTCACGGCGCCGGCTATCTATCTGGTGATTACATTACTGAAATAAGGGGCGTGGATATGATGAAAAAAATAGCGGTTCTGGGATCCACAGGTTCCATAGGAACCCAGACCTTGGAAGTGGTCTCCAACAATCAGGACATGAAGGTGACGGCCCTGGCTGCGGGCAGTAATATTGAACTTTTGGAACGGCAGATTCGGGAATTTAAGCCGGCCCTGGTCTGCGTGTGGGACGAGAAGAAGGCGATGGAGCTTAAGGTTTCCGTAAAGGATACGGACGTGAAGGTGGTGTCCGGCATGGAAGGGCTTTTGGAGGCAGCCGTAGAGACAGAGGCCCAGACCGTGGTGACGGCTCTTGTGGGCATGATCGGAATCCGTCCAACCATTGCCGCCATGAATGCGGGGAAGGATATTGCCCTGGCCAACAAAGAGACTCTGGTGACGGCGGGCCACATTATTATACCTCTGGCCAGGGAAAAGGGAGTAAGGATTCTGCCGGTGGACAGCGAGCACAGCGCCATCTTCCAGTGCCTAAACGGTGAAAATACCAGGCAGGTCCACAAGCTCTGGCTGACTGCCTCGGGAGGCCCTTTTCGGGGCCGTAAAAGGGAGGAGCTGGAGAAGGTTCAGCTGGAGGATGCCTTAAAGCATCCTAACTGGTCCATGGGGCCGAAAATCACCATCGATTCCTCCACCATGGTCAACAAGGGCCTGGAGGTTATTGAGGCCAAGTGGCTCTTTGGCGTGGACATAGACCAGATCCAGGTGGTGATCCAGCCAAAAAGCATTATTCACTCCATGGTGGAATTTGAGGATGGGGCAGTTGTGGCCCAGCTTGGGACGCCGGATATGAAGCTGCCTATCCAGTATGCCCTTTCCTACCCGGAACGCAGGTTCCTTCCAGGCGACAGGCTGGATTTTTGGACCTTAAAGGAGATTGCCTTTGAGAAACCGGATTTTGATACCTTCTTTGGCCTGAAGCTGGCTTACGAGGCCGGAAGGGCGGGAGGCACCCTTCCCACAGTGTTTAATGCGGCCAATGAATACGCAGTCAGGGAGTTTTTAAACAGGAGGATCTCCTACATGGAGATTACGGAAATGATTCAAAAAGCCATGGAGCATCACAAGGCGGCGGCTGACCCTACAGTGGAGGAGATTCTTAGGACAGAGCAGGAGACCTATGAGGTTCTTAAGCATTTCTAAATATTTTCAGAAAGCAGGTAGTATGACATGAGCATTCTTGTGGCAATTCTCGTGTTCGGAATGATTATTCTGATTCACGAGTTTGGACACTTTATTGTGGCAAAAAAATGCGGAATCGGTGTGCTGGAATTCTCCATTGGAATGGGGCCGCGCCTTTGCTGCTTTGTGAAGGGAGAGACAAGATACTCCATAAAGGCCTTTCCCTTCGGCGGTTCCTGTATGATGCTGGGGGAGGATGAGAATGCGGAGGATCCAAGGGCATTTAATAATAAGCCGGTGTGGTCCAGGATCGCAGTCATTGCTGCCGGGCCTGTATTTAACTTTATTCTGGCATTTATTCTGGCCTTGGTCATCATCCATGCCGTGGGATACGATTCCCCCAGGCTGGTGGGAGTCCTTAATGGGCTTCCGGCCCAGGAACAGGGGATGCAGGCCGGTGATGTGATCACAAGGCTGAACCGGGAGCCTGTGGTGGTGTACCGGGACGTGACGCTCTATATGTATCTCCATCCGTCAGAGCCTGTGGATGTGGAATTTAAAAGGACTCTGGAATCAGGGGAGACACTAAAGCACAGGGTCCGCCTTGTGCCCAGATATTCCCAAGAGCACGGCGGCTATATGCTGGGAATCCAGACCAGCGGATACCGGGAGCCGGTGAAGGGAATCGGGGAGACTCTTAAATACAGCGCATATGAGGTGGTCTACTGGGTAAAAACCGCCGTGAAGAGCATTGCCATGATGGTTCGAGGGCAGGTGGGCGCCCAGGATATGGCAGGCCCGGTGCGCATGGTCAGCATTATTGACGAGACTGTGGAGGAGACCAAGCAGTACGGCTGGGAGACTATGTTGTTAAGTCTCGCCAATCTCTGCGTGCTTTTAAGCGCCAACTTAGGGGTCATGAACCTTCTTCCCATTCCCGCCCTTGACGGAGGACGCCTGGTGTTTCTCGTTGTGGAGGCCTTAAGAGGAAAGCCGGTGGACAAAGAGAAGGAAGGTATGGTTCATATGGCAGGGATGGTGCTTTTGATGGGGCTTATGGTGTTTGTGCTGTTTAATGATATTGTGATGCTGTTTTTTAAGTAAATAGGTATATAGGTATTAGGTAATTGCGAAAGTCAAAGCTGAGAGAATATTCAGCAAAGTTTTGAGTTTCGCAAATGCCTAGTATAGGTATGGTTGGCAGAAGAGCCGTCAATGAGGGATAGGAGGATTATGACTAGAAAAGAGACTAGGACAGTGAGAATCGGGGACAGGGTCATAGGTGGAGGGAATCCGGTTTTGATTCAGTCTATGTGCAATACAAGGACAGAAGACGTAAGCGCCACGGTGGAGCAGATTCTGGAGCTGGAGAGGGCCGGATGTGAGATCATCCGGGTGGCGGTTCCGACTATGGAGGCTGCCGAGGCTTTAAAGAACATCAAGAGCCGGATCCATATTCCCCTTGTGGCGGATATTCATTTTGACTACCGGCTGGCTATGGGGGCCATAGAGCACGGTGCAGATAAGATCCGGATCAATCCGGGGAACATCGGCTCTGAGGATCGGGTCAGAGCCGTGGTGGAGAAGGCCAAGGAGAGGGAGATTCCCATCCGCATCGGAGTAAACAGCGGTTCCCTCGAAAAGCATCTGATTGAAAAGTACAAAGGTGTTACGGCCGAGGGGATTGTGGAAAGCGCCCTTGACAAGGTGAAGATGGTGGAGGACATGGGCTATGACAATTTGGTGGTCAGCATTAAATCCTCGGATGTGATGATGTGTGTGAAGGCGCACGAGCTCATTGCCGCCAAAACCTGCTATCCCCTTCATGTGGGGATTACGGAGGCGGGAACACTTTCGTCAGGCAACATTAAGTCGGCCATAGGGCTGGGGATTATTCTCAATGAGGGAATCGGAGATACCATCCGGGTTTCTCTTACGGGAGCCCCCATTGAGGAGATCAAATCGGCCAAGCTGATTCTTAAGACCCTGGGATTGAGAAAGGGCGGCGTCACGGTAGTGTCCTGTCCTACCTGTGGGAGAACCAGGATTGACCTGATCAGCCTGGCAGGGCAGGTGGAGAATATGGTGACGGAGTTTGACAGCCTGGATGTGAAGGTAGCGGTTATGGGCTGTGTGGTCAACGGACCCGGCGAGGCAAGAGAAGCGGATCTGGGCATTGCCGGAGGCATCAAAGAAGGCCTTCTGATCAAGAAAGGCCAAGTGGTCAGAAAGCTGCCGGAGGCAGAGCTTTTGCCTGCCCTGCGGGAAGAGCTGATGAAACTGAAAGCAGAGCGGGAGTGAGTGTATGGCAAAAGGATTTCTGGAGGTTTTTCCAGATTTACATATGACATCTGAGATAGAGGAGCTTTTAAAACTGGCGGATGTGGATCGGGTCTGCGCCGCCAGGGACAGAAGCTCTATTCGCATTTATATGAACAGCCGGAGACTGATGGACAAGAGAACGATTCACGCCCTGGAAAAAGGAATCCGGGACCAGTTGTTTCCCGGGAAAAGCATTGATATAAAGATTATGGAAAGGTACACTCTGTCGGGCCAGTACAATCCTGAGAAGCTTTTCCAGGTTTACAAAGACAGCCTGCTCTATGAGCTTAAGAATTACAGCATTGTGGAGTACAACATCTTGAGAAAAGCCCGGTGCTCCTTCCCGAAGGAGAACTGCCTGAGGCTTACGGTGGAAGACAATGTGGTATTTCGGGAAAAGACAGGGGATTTAAAAAGGGTTTTGGAGAAGGTATTCCACGAGAGATGCGGCCTGCCTGTGAATGTGGAATATGAATATGTAAAGGGTGAGGAGAACCTTCTCATAAAGCAGCGGGAGGCCCAGATGCTGAAGGAGATTGCCCAGCGGTCTGCCTTAATGACAGCAGAGCCTGCACGCCAGGAGGAAACCCCGGATGGTTCTTCAAGGGAAGTCCCCAGAAAGGGGAGGGACGTTCCCAAAAGCATGGACAGAGCCGAAGAAGAAAAGAAAAAGCCCTTTGTCCGAGAGAACCGGAAATTTGGCTCTTATCAGAGGAAAAGCGATAATCCCGACGTGCTTTACGGCAGGGACTTTGAGGATGAGTTTATTCAGGTCAGAGACATTGCCGGGGAAATGGGAGAGGTGACCATCCGGGGCAAGGTCATCCATACGGACAGCCGCCTCCTAAACAGCGGGAAAACCATTGTAATCTTTGATGTCACGGATTTTACGGATACCATCACCGTAAAGCTTTTTGCCAGGGAGGAAGCCCTGGAGGATATTAACAAGGCTGTGGTGTCGGGGCAGTTTCTGAAGCTGAAGGGCATGACCACCATCGACAAATTCGACGGGGAACTGACCATAGGCTCTGTGGTGGGAATGAAAAAATGTGATGATTTTACAGGACAGAGGGCGGATAACAGCCTGGTAAAGCGGGTGGAACTGCACTGCCACACCAAGATGAGCGATATGGATGGTGTGTCGGATGTTAAGGATCTCATAAAGCGGGCAAAGAAATGGGGAATGCCGGCCATCGCCATTACGGATCATGGCTGCGTTCAGGCATTTCCCGATGCCAGCCACTGCCTGGACAAGAATGACAGCTTTAAGGTCATCTACGGTGTGGAGGGGTATCTGGTAGATGATGAGAAGCAGCTGGTGGAAAACGGAAGGAATCAGAGCTTTGACGACCCTTATGTGGTATTTGATATTGAGACAACAGGTTTTAGTCCCATAAACAATCATATCATCGAGATCGGAGCCGTGCGGGTGGAGGAAGGGAAGATCACAGACCGGTTCAGCACCTTTGTGAACCCTGACGAGCCCATCCCGTTCCGAATCGAACAGCTGACCGGCATCAATGATTCCATGGTTCTTTCTGCCCCGGGAATTGACAAGGTGCTTCCGGAGTTTTTAGAATTCTGCCGGGGCGCCGCCTTGGTAGCCCACAATGCCTCATTTGACATCAGCTTTATTGCAAGAAATGCACAGCTTCTGAACCTCCCCTTTGAGCCTACGGTTCTGGATACCGTGGCTTTGGCACGGATTCTTCTGCCCCACCTGAACCGTTACAAGCTGGATACCGTGGCAAAAGCCCTGAATATTTCTCTTGAAAACCATCATCGGGCCGTGGACGATGCTGAGGCCACGGCGGAGATTTTTGTGGCTTTCCTTAAAATGCTGAAGGAAAGGGACATGGCTTCTCTGGACCAGTTAAATCAGCTCAGTAAGCTGGAGGAGGACGGAATCAAGAAGCTGCCATCCTATCATGTGATTATTTTGGCCAAAAATGATGTGGGCAGAACCAATCTCTACCGTCTGGTTTCATGGTCCCATATTAACTATTTTCACAGGAATCCCAGAATCCCCAAAAGCCTTCTGGACAAATACCGGGAAGGCCTGATTATCGGGTCTGCCTGTGAGGCGGGAGAGCTTTATCAGGCCCTGCTTCGGGGTGTGCCGGATACGGAGCTGGGGAGAATCGTGAATTTTTACGATTATCTGGAGATACAGCCCTTAGGAAACAATGCCTTTATGCTGCGGGAGGACAACGGAACCATAACCAGCGAGGAGGATTTAAAGGATTTAAACAGAAGGATCGTCCATCTGGGAGAACAGTTTTGCAAACCGGTATGCGCCACCTGCGACGTCCATTTTTTAAATCCTGAGGATGAAGTATACCGCCGCATTATCATGGCAGGCAAGGGCTTTAAGGACAGCGACGACCAGGCGCCTCTGTACTTAAGGACCACGGAGGAGATGCTGGCAGAATTTGACTATCTCGGGCCGGACAAGGCCGAGGAGGTGGTAATCACCAACACCAGAAGGATCGCCGACTGGTGCGAGCCCTTAAGCCCGGTGCGGCCGGATAAATGCCCCCCGGTCATTGAAAATTCCGATGAGACCTTACGGTCCATCTGTTACAACCGCGCCCATGAACTCTATGGTGATAACCTGCCGGAGATTGTGGTGGAGCGGCTGGAGAGGGAGCTGAACTCCATTATCTCCAACGGATTCGCGGTGATGTATATTATTGCCCAGAAGCTGGTGTGGAAATCCAATGAAGATGGATATCTGGTGGGCTCCCGGGGATCCGTAGGCTCTTCCATGGTGGCTACCATGTCTGGAATCACAGAGGTGAATCCCTTAAGCCCCCACTATTATTGCCCGTCCTGCCATTACTCGGAGTTTGATTCCCAGGATGTGAAGAAATTTGCCGGAATGTCCGGGTGTGATATGCCGGACAAGGAATGTCCTGAGTGCGGCACCTTGATGAAAAAGGATGGGCATGACATTCCCTTTGAGACATTCCTGGGATTTAAGGGTGATAAGGAGCCGGACATTGACCTGAACTTTTCAGGGGAATACCAAAGCCACGCCCATGACTACACCGAGGTGATATTCGGAAAGGGGCAGACCTTCCGGGCAGGGACCATAGGTACTCTGGCGGACAAGACCGCATACGGGTATGTAAAGAATTATTATGAGGAGCGGGGAGACAGAAAGCGCAACTGCGAGATCAACCGGATCGTCCAGGGCTGCGTGGGGGTGCGCCGGACTACGGGCCAGCACCCGGGAGGCATTGTGGTGCTTCCCATGGGGGAGGAAATCTATTCCTTCACTCCGGTTCAAAGGCCGGCCAACGACATGTCCACCACCACCATAACCACCCATTTTGATTACCATTCCATAGACCACAACCTTCTGAAGTTGGATATTCTGGGACACGATGATCCCACCATGATCCGAATGCTTCAGGACTTGACGGGACTGGATCCGGTAAAGGATATTCCCTTAGACAGCAGAGAGGTTATGTCTTTGTTTCAGGATACATCGGCTCTGGGCATAACCCCGGAGGATATCGGCGGCTGTCCCTTGGGGGCATTGGGTGTACCGGAATTCGGCACGGACTTTGCCATGCAGATGCTTTTGGACGCCAAGCCCAAATATTTTTCCGACCTGGTGCGGATCGCCGGCCTGGCCCACGGCACTGACGTATGGCTGGGCAATGCCAAGGACTTAATCTTAAGCGGGCAGGCCACCATTCAGACTGCTATCTGCTGCCGGGATGATATTATGGTGTATCTGATTCAGAAGGGAATGGAGGAGGGCCTGTCCTTTACTATTATGGAGTCGGTGCGGAAGGGCAAGGGCTTAAAGCCTGACTGGATCGAGGCTATGTTGGCCCATGATGTGCCCCAGTGGTATATTGACTCCTGCCTAAAGATCAAGTACATGTTCCCCAAGGCCCACGCGGCGGCTTATGTGATGATGGCATGGCGCATCGCCTACTGCAAGGTGTTTTATCCTCTGGCGTATTACGCCGCATTTTTCAGCATCCGTGCCAGCGCCTTCAGCTATGAGATCATGTGCCAGGGACGGGATAAGCTGGAGTATTACCTGGCGGATTACAAGAAGAGAGCCGATTCTCTTTCAAAGAAAGAGCAGGATACCATGAGAGATATGAGAGTGGTTCAGGAGATGTACGCCAGAGGGTTTGAATTTGAACCCATTGATATCTATAAGGCCAAGGCAAAGGATTTTCAGATCGTGGGTGAGAAATTGATGCCATCCTTAAGCAGCATTGACGGCATGGGGGATAAGGCGGCGGACGGTGTGGTGGATGCAGTGAAGGACGGAATATTTTTATCAAGGGAGGATTTCAGAAACCGCACTAAGGTGAGCAAGACCATCTGTGATCTTATGGGTGATTTAGGACTTTTAGGAGACCTTCCGGAATCCAATCAGCTGTCCCTCTTTGATTTTGCATAGCTACAGAGAAATTGTAAAAAAGCTGTACAGGTTTGGTGAAAATGTGATATACTGTGTCTAGCCGGGGCCTGTACAGATCATGGTCCTTTGGCACAAACACAAGGAGGAAATACAATGAAAAAAAGGATGTTGGCAGTACTCATGGCAGGGACGCTCATCTCAGGCCTGACAGCCTGCGGCGGCGGAAACAGCAGCTCCGGGGAAACCACGGCGCCGGCTCAGACTACGGCGGCTGCTCAGGCTCCGGAGGCAGGGGGAAGCGAAAAGACGGCAAGCGCTCCATCGGATGGAGGCTACGAGCTGGCCCTTGTTACGGATCTGGGAACCATTGATGACAAATCTTTCAACCAGGGTGCATGGGAGGGACTGACAAAATACGCCAAGGAGAAGAATATCTCCTACAAGTATTATCAGCCTCAGGAGGGAACCACGGATTCCTACTTAGAGACCATCGGGCTGGCTATCGAAGGCGGGGCCAAGCTGGTGGTTTGTCCCGGTTACCTGTTTGAAGAGCCGGTTTATCTGGCCCAGGATCAATATCCGGATGTAAGCTTTATCCTTCTGGATGGAGAGCCTCACAGCGGCGATTATGCGGAATACAGAACCAATGACAATGTAATGCCTATTCTCTTCAAGGAGGATGAGGCCGGATTCCTGGCCGGATATGCATCGGTCAAGGATGGCTATACCAAGCTGGGCTTTATGGGAGGTATGGCGGTTCCGGCAGTTATCCGCTTTGGGTACGGATTTATTGAGGGCGCCGAGGCGGCGGCAGAAGAACTGGGGATTGACGGTCTGGAAGTAATGTATACATATACAGGAGCATTTGCAGCCACACCGGAGGCCCAGTCCATGGCGGCTTCCTGGTACCAGAACGGAACAGAAGTCGTGTTCGGCTGCGGCGGAGCCGTAGGAAACTCGGTTATGGCGGCGGCTCAGGAAAAGGGGACCAAGGTTATCGGTGTTGACGTGGATCAGAGCTTTGAGTCCGAAACCGTCATTACGTCTGCTATGAAGATGCTGTCCAATTCCGTATATGACGGTGTTGCGGCGTTCTATGACGGCAAGTTCCCGGGAGGAAGCACCAGCATATTCACCACAGCCAATAACGGTGTGGGACTTCCCATGGAAACATCTAAATTTAATACATTTACTCAGGCAGATTATGATGCTGTCTATGAGAAACTGGTTGCCGGTGAGTTTGAACTGATTCAGCCTTCTGCTGACAATATTGACCCCACGGTTGATCTGAACGTATCTTTAACAACCATTAACTATGTAGAGTAAATGTTTGTGAAGGGGGAGGGGTGCAAAAGGCGTCCTTCCCCTTTTTATAAGCCCACAGGACAAGGGGGAAGCAGATGGATTATATAATTGAAATGCTCCATATTACAAAAAAATTTCCGGGAATCATTGCCAATGATGATATTACGATTCAGCTGAAAAAAGGTGAGATTCACGCCCTGTTAGGCGAGAATGGAGCCGGAAAATCCACTTTGATGAGTGTGCTGTTCGGCCTGTACCAGCCGGAGGAGGGTGTCATTAAGGTGAAGGGGCAGGAAGTGAAGATAAGGGGGCCCTTGGATGCCAATGCCCTGGGAATCGGCATGGTGCATCAGCATTTTAAGCTGGTACATAATTTCACGGTGCTTCAGAATATTGTACTGGGTATGGAGACTGTGGAAAAGGGTTTTTTGAAAATGGATAACGCCCGGAAAAAGGTTATGGAATTAAGTGA